>NZ_PGTB01000131.1 GCF_002786325.1 Pseudooceanicola lipolyticus
TCGCTGGGCGCGCTGGCCGGGGCGATTGCGGCCTTCCTGGCGGTGGTCGCATTGGCCCATGCGGTGCAAGGCGGTGCCGGCGGCGGGCGCGGCACCCAGGCCGCGGCGGCGATCATCCTGGCCGGCATCGCCGGAAGCCAGATGTTCAACGCCCTGACCGCCTTTACCATCGCCCGCTCGGCCAATGCCGAACAGGCGCGCGGCCTGATGTTCTGGCTGATGGGCAACCTGTCCGGCGTGCGCTGGGACGATGTCGCGCCCTGCGTCGCGGTCACGCTGATCGGCACCGCGCTGTGCCTGTGGCACCGGCGCGGGCTCGACGCCTTCACCTTTGGCGCCGACAGCGCCGCCGCGCTCGGGGTCGAGGTGCGCAAGCTGCGCGGCCTGCTGATCACCGTCACCGCGCTGATGGTCGGCGTCTTGGTGTCCAAGGTCGGCGCCATCGGCTTTGTCGGCCTGGTGGTGCCCCATGCGATGCGTTTCCTGGTCGGCACAAGGCACCAGCGGCTGGTGCCGGCATCGGCGCTGGCCGGGGCGGTGTTCCTTGTCGTGGCTGACGTGATCGCGCGGATCATCGTGCCGGGCCAGGTGTTGCCCATCGGCGTGATCACCGCGCTGGTCGGCGCTCCGGCCTTTGCGCTGATCCTGATCCGGGGGGCGCGCAGATGAGCCTGGAACTGGACAAGGTCACCGTCACGGTGCATCGGGCCACGCTGCTGCGCGAGGTGTCGCTGCAGGTTCAGCCGGGCGAATGCCTGGGCCTGATCGGCCCGAACGGGTCCGGCAAATCGACGCTGATGCGCTGCATGGCGGGCCTGCGCAAGCCGCGCTCCGGCGCCATCCGGCTCAGGGACCGGTCCTTGTTCGCGATGACGGCGCGGGCCCGCGCGCAGCAGATCGCGCTGGTCGAACAGCAGGCCGACACCACCGAGCGGCTGACCGTGCGCGAGGCGGTCGAGCTGGGCCGCACCCCGTTCCTGTCGCCGGTGCGCGGCTGGCGCGCCGAGGACGAGACACGGATCGAGGCGGCGCTGCAGGCGGTCGAAATGACGGCGCTGGCGGACCGGCTTTGGCACACGCTTTCGGGCGGCGAACAGCAGCGCGTGCATATCGCGCGCGCGCTGGCCCAGGCGCCCAAGCTGCTGCTGTTGGACGAACCCACCAACCACCTGGATATCCGGCACCAGCTGGCCTTGCTCAAGCTGATCCACGATTTGCCGATCACCCGCGTGATCGCCTTGCACGACCTGAACCAGGCGATGTCCTGCGACCGGCTGGCCCTGCTGGACGGCGGCCGGTTGAAAGCGATCGGGCGCCCCTGCGAGGTGCTGACCGAGGCAATCGTGCGCGACAGCTTCGGCGTTGCCGCCAGTCGCAGCATCGACCCGGCCGGAAAACACGTGCTTCATTTTTCGCACGCGGTTTGACGCGCTGCCAGTGGTCGCCTCGGTGGCGGCAAGCCGCCCCGAGTGAACGCGGCCGGGATCGCCTGGCCGTGCCCGAAACGACCAAGCCATGGCAAACTGCGCCGGAGATCGCGGTACCTCTGCGGAGATTCTTCGGAAATTCAGTCCGCGCGACTCGGCAAACCGGATATTCTTCGGGTCGTCGCGGGGCTTTCCCGCCGACATGCAGGAGGACCAACAATCATGCCCGACGCAGTCATAGAGGTGCGCAGGTTCGAGGCGCCCGATCAGCGCCTCGACATGAAGGAGCGCGGTGGCATCTCCATCGTTCAGATGGCCGACGGCACCAGTGGGATGCATGCCATTTTCGAAAAGGGCTGGCGATGGGAGGTGGACGAGAAACCCTTGCTCGGTTTCCCGGATGCCTGCCCGATGCGGCACACCGGCTATTGCCTCTCCGGCCAGCTGGTGGTGCGGATGCTGGATACCGGGCGCGAAACCCGGATCGGCCAGGGCGATTTCTTTGAAATCCCGCCAGGGCACGACGCCTATGTCGATGGTGAGGACCGGGTCGAACTGATCCTGTTCGCCCCGCCCGAACATCCGCACTGAGCGCAGGCACCGTCACGGCCCCGCGGCGCCGCCCGGCGTGGCAACCGTCCGGCAGGCGATGTTCAGTCGAACACCTTTTTCAGATCGGCCGGCATGGCGGTGCCGGTTCTGATGGCGATGTGATTGGCCACAAGCGCTGCCAGCACAACCGCATAGGGCAGGGCGGAGAGCACATAGGATGACAGTTCCACCCCCATGGCCGGTAACCGCAGCGCCGCGGTTTCGGCAAGCCCGAACAGCAGGCAGACCGGGATCACTAGGCGCGGGTTCCACCGCGCCACGATGACCAGGCCGACCGCGATCAGCCCGCGGCCCTTGGTGATCTCATTGGCCCAGGTCTGGGTATAGTCGACCGACAGAACCGCGCCGCCGAGGCCGGCGAGGCAGCCGCCGAGCAGTACGGCGCACAACCGCGCGCGGATCGGGGACATGCCGTTTTCGGCGGCAACCGCGGCCGACTCGCCGGCGACGCGCCAGGACAGGCCGCTGCGCGTCCGTTCCAGCCACCAGACGGCGGCAAGGACCAGAAGCAGCGCGATCGGGGTTGCGATGCTCAGCGAAGACAGGCCCGGTCCAAGGATCGGCAGCTCGGCCAGCCAGGTTCCCGCGACAGAGGGCAGCGGCTCGACTTGGCCGCCGACAAAGGCGCGGCCGATATAGGAGGTCAGCCCCAGCGCCAACATCCAGACCGCGATGCCCGACGCCAGCTGGTTCGCCTGCGCGCCCAGCACCAGCCCGGCATGCAGCGCGGCAAAACAGATGCCGGTTGCCGCGCCGGCGGCCATGCCGATCCAGGGATCGCCCGAGGCCATCGCCGCCCCGAACCCGGCACAGGCCCCGCCCAGCATCGCGCCTTCACAGCCGAGATTGATGATGCCGGTCCGCTGGCCCAGCGTTTCGCCCAGCGTCACCAGGATCAGCGGGGTGGCATTGGCCAGCGCGGCGCCGGCCCAGACGAAAAACAGGATCGCAAATTCGGTCATGTCGGGCGGCGCCTCAGCAGGCCCGGCACGGCCAGCACGGTCACGAACAGGAGTCCCTGAAGGATGGTCGCACTGGAGGCCGGGATTTTCGAGAAAAGTTGCAACGAGTCTCCGGCGGCCAGCAGCGCGCCGATCAGGATCGAGACGGGCAGGATCAGAAGGAACCGATGGCCGCACAGCCATGCGACGAGGAAGCCGGTCAGCCCATAGCCCAGCGACAGGCCGGGCTGCAGCCGGCCCTGCACCGCGATCGCCTCGCTGATGCCCGCAAGGCCCGCCGCCGCGCCACCCAGCGCCATCAGCAGGACCGCGTATCGGGGAAAGCTCAGCCCGAAGGTCTCGCCGACCTTGCGGTTCATCGCCAGCACCCGAACCCGTTCGGCGCGGATGCCCTTGGTAAAGGCCCAGGCGCAGAACCCGGCAAGGGCGAGGCCGAGCATCAGGCCCAGATGCAGCCGCGTGCCCGGCAGCACCGGCAGTTGCGCCGCCTCCGGAAACCGGGCCGTCGCCGGCCAGCCAAGGTTTTCCGGATCGCGCCATCGGCCGAAGACCAGCGCATTCACCATCAGCACGCCGATATAGTTCATCACCAGCGTGGTGATCGTCTCGTTCAACGCAAGGCGGCCGCGCAGCCATCCGGGCAGAGCCCCCCAGATGGCACCGCCGGCGGCGGCGGCAAGCAGGGTGGCGGGCACAAGGAGGATCGCAGGCGCGCCAGGCAGGGCCAGCACCAGCGCCGTGCCGAAAATTGCCCCCAGATGCAGTTGGCCCTCTGCCCCGACCGAGATCAGGCCGAGGCGGCCGGGGATCGCCGCCGCCAGCGCGCATAGCAGGATCGGGGCGGCCTTCAGCAAGGATTCCTCGCGGCTGAAGCCGTCACCGGTTGCAAACAGCACAAGGTCCGCCATGACGCGCAGCGGCGGTTGCCCGATGGCCACGAAGAACATGGCGGCGGCCAGCAGGAACGCGCAAGAGGTCACGAGAACCACCGCGGCAAGCGGCAAGGGGCGCCCAAATCTGGAAGCGATCATGAATGTCCTCCGGTCATCAGCGCCCCAAGCTCGGACCGGGTCAGGTCTGGCGTCACCGCACGTTCATCCACGATGCGGCCGGCACGGAGGACGGCAATCCGATGTGCCAATTCCAGAAGATCGTCCAGTTCCTCGGAAATCCACAGCACCGCCGAACCGGCGCGCGCGGCCTCGACCATGCGCCGATAGACAAAGGCGGTGGCCGCGATATCGAGCCCCATGGTTGGAAACGCCATCAGCAACGCGGCGCGCGGCGCGCCGGTCTCGCGTGCGATCACCAGTTTCTGAACATTGCCACCCGACAAGGTGCCGGCGGCGCGGCCGGGCTCGGGTGGGCGGACGTCATAGTCTTTCAGACATTGCACAACCTGATCTGTGGTCACATCGCGCGCGCGTTGCCGGCCGCCCGCGATGCTGCGAAGGGCCAGATTGGCGGCAAGGCTCAGGCCAGAGACGATGCCGTTCTCGCGCGGGTTCTCGGGCACATAGCCGATGCGCAGCGGTTGTCGCGGGTCGAGCGGGCGGCGGCTGATGACTTCACCATTCAGCAGCACCTCGCCCGCGACCAGGTCGCGAATGCCGGCCACCGCCTCGGCCAGCGCGCTTTGGCCATTGCCGGTCACACCGGCAATTCCCAGGATCTCGCCCCGTGCGATGGAAAGCGTGATGTTCTTGGCGTCCGAGGGGGACTCGCCCGTCGTCACCTCGCGCAGTACCAATTGCGGTCGCAATTTTTCGGGAAGGGGCGGTTTCTCGGGCAGGCGGCGCGGATCGCTGCGGGCGCTGGCGCTGTCTCCCATCATCATCGCGACGATATCGCCGCGCGACATTTCGGCGGCCCTGCCATGCCCGACAACCCGCCCTCGGCGCATGACCACGACCCGGTCGGCGCAGGCTTCGACATCGGCCAGCTTGTGGGTGATCAGCACCACCGCCACGCCGTCGTTGGACAGGGCCCGGATCAGACCATAGAGCCGTTCGGCCTCGGCTGGGGTAAGAACCGAGGTCGGCTCGTCCAGGATCACCAGCCGCGCGTCGAGGTTGAGCACCTTGGCCAGTTCGACCAGCTGCTGTTCGCCGGTCGACAGGGTGCCCAGCCGTGCATTGGCATCGATCCCGGGCGCCAGCTGTGCCAACCGGTTCAGCGCGCCGGCAACATGGCGCCCGCCTCGGCCAAGGTGCCAGGGGGTTCCCGGCCAGGCCATGGCAATGTTGTCGCGGACCGTCAGCGCGGGCAGCAGGGAAAAGGTCTGGAACACCATGCCGATCCCGGCGGCCATCGCATCGGCGGGGCGGGCAAAGGAAATCGGCTGGCCGGCAATCCGCATCTCGCCGCCGTCGGGCGGATGCACGCCGTAGAGCGTCTTCATCAGGGTCGATTTTCCGGCGCCATTCTCTCCAAGCAGGGCAACAACCTCGCCCGCGGCGACATCAAAGCTGATGTCGTCGCAGGCGGTGAGCGCGCCGAACCGTTTCAACACGCCGCTGAACGACACCAGCGGCGGGGTCTTGGCCTGATTGGCGGTGAAGCTATCGGATGGCGAATATTGCATCGACTTCGACCGCTGCGTTCTGAGGCAGGGTGGCCACGCCGACGGCGGTTCGGGCGTGCGGCCCGATCTCCGGCCCGAACACCTCGGCCATCAGGTCGGAGGCGCCGTTGATCACCTGGGGCACATAGGCGAATTCCGGGTCGGCATTTACGAAGCCGCCCAGCCGGAGGCAGGCCGCCACGCGGTCAAGCGAGCCGCCAAGCGCCAGGCGCAGCGCCGCGATCAGGTTCAGCCCGCAGATGCGCGCGGCCTTTTGCCCGGTTTCAAGGTCGTGGTCGCGGCCGACCTTTCCGGCATAAACCATGCGACCGTTCCATTCGCAGGTCTGCCCGGCAAGATAGACAAGATCGCCATGCCGCCGGAACGGCTGAAAATTGGCAATCGGCACCGGCACCTCGGGCAGGGTGATGCCAAGGTTGACCAGGCGGCGTTCAGGAGCCCTGTCCAGCAAGGTCATCGTGCCGCCGCCAATCCGTCCAGGATCGCTTGCGAGCGGGTCACGAAGCCGAACAACAGTTTGACGTTGTAGAGCACCGATTGCACGCAATACGCGGGCGAGGTGGTGGCGGTTGCGTCTTCGACCAGGATCGTGTCGTAGCCGAGGAACGAGGCGTCTTCGAGCGTGGTCATCACGCATTGGTCCATGTTCACGCCGCCGATCAGCAAGGTGGTCACGCCGAGATTGCGCAGAACCGCATCGGTTTCGCAGTCCCAGAAAGCGCTGAACCGGTGCTTGGTGATCTGGTAATCCCCGTCACCGGGATTGATCTCGTCCACCACCTCGGCGCCCCAGCTGCCCTTGGCGATGATCTCCGATTTGGTGCCGGGCACCGGCTGGCCGAGATCGGTTTCAAGACCGGTGGGGTTATGTGCATGTCGCAGCGACGGGTGGATGTTCAGCAGGTCCTTGCGCACGCCCCAATTGACCCAGACAACCGGCATGTCGTTGTCGTGGCAGGCCGCGATCAGTTGCTTGAGCGGCCCGATCGGGGCGCGGTTCGGCGTCACATCGATGCCGCGCGAATGCATCCAGCCGCCCTCGGTGCAGAAATCGTTCTGCATGTCGACGATCAGCAGCGCGGTCTTGGACGCGTCCACCGTGATGGTCTGTGGCTCGGCCTTCAGGGTCACGGGCCGCAGCGTTCGGGCCGGGCGGGTCATGTCGACGTGATCCGGCGTCACCTGCCAGGTGGTCGAGGGCGCCGCACCCATCGCATGGGGCGCGGCGGTCTTTGTCTTCGGGTCTGTCATCAGCTTGTCGACCCCGTGACGCCCTGGACCATGAAGCCCATGGACTCGATCGTTTCCATTTCCATGACCTCGCCCTCCGGCACGATGGTTTCCCCTGCCTGATTGACGATCGGGCCAGACCAGATGTCCAGCGCGCCGGAGAGGATTTTCTCTTTGGCGGCCAGCACCTCGTCGATGACCTCTTGCGGCACCTTGGGCCCGAAGGGATCCAGCACCGCGTGACCGCTTTGCAGGTCACCGCGCAGATGGCCGGGTGTCCAGGTGCCGTCGTGGATCGCCTGGACCTGTTCGGCCATCATCGGCCCCCAGTTCCAGGACACGCCGGTCAGCCAGACATCCCCGGCCCGGTCCGAGATATCGACATCCTTGCCGACAACCATCGTTCCGGTTTTCTGGGCGGTCTCGGCAATGGTGATCGGGCTGTCCACCTGTTCGGCGATGACATCGATGCCCTGGTCGGCAAAGGCGGTGACGGCATCGGCTTCTTTCTGCGGCTCCCACCAGCCGCCGGTCCAGACCACCGTCATGGTCACCTCCGGATTGACCGACTGGGCGCCAAGGGTGAAGGCGTTGATCGACCGGAACAGCTGCGGAATCTGGAAGGCGCCGATAAAGCCCAGCTTGTTGGTCTCGGTCATGCGTCCGGCGACCATGCCGGCAAGGTACATGCCATCGTCGCTGTCGGCCCAGTAGGTGCCGACATTCTCCGAGGTCTTGAGCCCGCCGGCATGCAGGAAGGTCACTTCGGGGTATTTCTGACCCAACTCGATCGCGTAGTCGAGATAACCATAGCTTGTGGCAAAGATGATGCCGGTATCGGCGCGGATCATCCGTTCCATCACACGGCTGACTTCGGCGGTCTCGGGAATGGCTTCGAAGACCTGGGTTTCAACCTCTGGAAATGCCTTTTCGACATCCAGCCGGCCCAGATCCATCGACATGTTATAGCCGTAGTCGGCGGCCGGCCCGACATAGATGAACCCGACCTTGTTCATGTCCGGTTCGGCATAGGCTGCGGTTCCCGCAACGAATGCAAGGGCGGTGAAGAGATGTGGTTTCATGTTAGGTTCCCGTGTCCCGATTTTAGTAACTCAATTATTACTAATTGAGGGGCCGTGGGCCGTTCGGGCAACAGAAACTTTGATTTTTCCGGTGGGGCGCCGGTTGGTGGAAAGAGGCCCTGGGTGCCTCTCAAGGCCATGAATTTTAGGGCAAAAAGTGATCATCTGATCGCGTGCCCGGGATCAATAAAATTCGAGGCCGTGTCTAAAATTTAGTCAAAAGGGGCTGAAAATGCCCGGGCCAATCGGCCTCAGGTAGCCTCCGGGCGCAGGAATGTCCGCAGCATCTCGCGCGACAGGCGGCGATGTTCGGCCCTCCAGGCCGAGTCGGTCAGGTCGCGATTCCAGATGGCCGAAAGGGTCGGGGCGTTTGAAAGGTGGAAATAGCTGAGCGCGACCATCATCACATACACGTGCAACGGATCGAGCCCCGGCCGCACGGATTCCTCCGCCTCGCCCCGGCGCAGCAGATCGCTGATCTGGCCGACAACCGGCGAGGCGACCTGCGGCGTGGCCTCGGACCGTTGCAGATAGGTGGCGCCCAACAGGTTTTCGGCGGACAGCAGGCGGACAAGATCGGGATGGCGTTCGAAATGTCCCGAGGTGAAGTCAAACATCGTCAGCAACCCTTCCAGTGGCGGGGTGACGCTGAGATCCAGCTTGAGCTCTTCCAGCCGCAGCCCGGTCAGGACATGGTCAAGCGCGGCGACATAGAGGCCCTCCTTATCGCCGAAATAGTGATAGATCATCCGGTTGCCGACATCGGCGTCGCGCGCGATCGCCTCGGTTCGGGCGCCGTTGAAGCCGCCCTTGGCAAAATGACCAATCGCGGACTGCAAGATGCGGTCCCGCGTTTCGGCGGTGTTCTTGGCCCGTGGTCCGGTCGGAGGTCCGATCTTTTTCTTTCTCGCCACGGCGGTCCCTGAAATGGCTGACGCGATGTCAGGAATAGTCACAATGCGCCGCGATGAGAACCCCGGCTGATCATCGCGCCTGGGACGGGCCCGGCGCTGTTTGGGTGGTGCGGCCGCCCCGGCCCGTCGCGGCCCACCGCCATTCGTGCTATGGCCTCGCCATGCGCTGCAAACCGGCGCGCGCAAACCGGAGCGAGTTTTCACCCCGATGGACAAGCTTTCCGTCATGCAGGCGTTTCAGCGCATCGTCGAGCGCGGCAGCTTTGCCCGCGCGGCAGAGGATCTGGGCGTCTCGCCGGCGCTTCTGAGCCGCGAGATCAAACTGCTTGAGGACAGCCTGGGCAGCCCGCTGCTGACCCGCACAACGCGCTCCATGTCGCTGACCGATGCGGGGCGTCTGTATTACGAGGAGGCCAGCGGCATCCTGAACGCGGTGACCCAGGTCGAAACCCGCATCCGCGATGGCGCGCGGGCGGTGCAGGGCCATCTGAAGGTGAATGCCTCCAGTTCCTTCGGCCAAACGGTTATCGCACCAATTCTGCCGGGCTTTCTCGATACCTACCCGGATCTGCGACTGACCCTGTCGATGGATGACCGGGTGGTCGACATGGTCGAGGGCGGGTTCGACCTTTCGATCCGGATTCGGCCGGCCATGCCGGATTCGGCGCTGCTGGCGCGCAAGATCGGTACCATTCGCCAGCGAATCTTTGCCGCGCCCGCCTATCTGGACCGGGCCGGCCTGCCGCAGGCGCCCGAGGACATTCCGCACCACCGGGTGATCGGCTTCCTGCTGGCCGAGCATCTGACCTCGTGGACGCTGACAGGGCCGTCCGGCACCCGCACGCTCAGCCTCGATCCGCCGGTGCGTGTCGGCAACAGCCTGGTGCTGCGCGACCTGCTGATCGCCGGCCACGGCATCGGCACCCTGCCGGATTTTGTTGCGAACCCGGCCGAGGCGCGCGGCGAACTTGTACGGGTCCTGCCCGAATGGGAACTGCCCGCGCCCGAGGTCTTTGCGGTGTCGGCGTCGCGCCTGGGCATGGATGCCAAGGTGACCGCCTTCCTCGATCACCTCCGCACCGCGCTGCGGCCCTGACATTCTTCAACCAGCGTAAAGAATGAAGTGAGCGCCGGCCGGTTTTTCCGGCCGTCCCGATCCCCGATCCTCTCAGGCACCGAAACCCCAAGCCGAAAGAGGACACGATGACTCGCGTACTTGTTCTTTACTATTCCAGCTATGGCCATGTCCGCGCGTTGGCGCAGGCCGAGGCCGATGGCGCCCGCAGCGTGCCGGGCGTCACCGCCGATCTGCGCCGCGTGCCCGAAACCGTGCCCGAGGCGGTTCGGCAGCAGGCTGGCTTTGTCGCCGACGACACCGCCGTTGCCGCGCCGGGCGACCTGGAAGCCTATGATGCGATCCTGCTGGGCACGCCGACGCGCTTTGGCATGATGGCCGGCCAGATGAAAAACTTCCTCGACCAGGCCGGCGGGCTGTGGGCGCGCAACGCGCTGGTCGGCAAGGTCGCGGCGGTGTTCACCTCCACCGGGTCGCAGCATGGCGGGCACGAGGCGACGCTGCTGTCGTCGCAGATCCCGCTGCAGCACTTTGGCATGCTGATCGTGGGCCTGCCCTATACCTTCGCCGGCCAGACCGTTGCCGATGGGATCATCGGCGGCGCGCCCTATGGTGCCGGCACCATTGCCGGTGCCGACGGGTCGCGAAGCCCCACCGCAACCGACCTTGCCGGCGCCCGCTTCCAGGGGGCGCATGTGGCCCGCATCGCCGCGCGGCTGGCCGGCATCGACCTGCGCGCCCAAGCCGCGTAGCGGCGCCCGCCGTGCCAGCCTCATCCGTCAGGAAGCCGCCATGACTTTTACGTTTCGTCACCGCAACCACCGGCATTGCCGCCTTTTGCACGGGCTGTCGCATGATCTGCCACCCCACCTGATGCGCGATCTCGGCCTGCCGCCCCGGCCCGAACCCCCACGTCTGCCATTCCCCCCGTTCTGGTAGCCCCAACCCGGAGACCTGCCCATGTCCCGCACAACCGACATCTTGCTCACGGCGCTTGCCCCCGCGGTCTGGGGCAGCACCTATCTTGTCACCACCGAGGCGCTGCCCGGCGGCTATCCCGTCACCCTTGCCGTGCTGCGCGCCCTGCCGGCGGGTCTGTTGCTGCTGATGGTGACCCGCTGTCTGCCGCCGCGCGCCTGGCTGGGGCGGGTTGCGCTTCTGGGCAGCCTCAATTTCGCGCTGTTCTGGGTGCTTCTGTTCGTGGCCGCCTACCGGCTGCCCGGCGGGGTCGCTGCGACGCTGGGGTCGTTTCAGGCGATGATGGTCATCATCCTGGCGCGTGGTTGGCTGGGAACGCCGGTCCGGGCAGGGGCGGTCGCGGCGGCGGCGATCGCGGTTCTGGGGGTCGGCCTGCTGGTGCTCGGCCCCGAGGCGGCGCTGGACCCTGTCGGCATCGCCGCCGGGCTGG
>NZ_PGTB01000132.1 GCF_002786325.1 Pseudooceanicola lipolyticus
CGGCGATTCTGTGTTTGGGCGCGCGGGTGCCGGGCCTGGGCCTGACCGGGGTCGAGCTTCAGCGGGAATATGCCGATCTTGCCGGGCGCAACGCCGCGGCCAACGGCGTCGCGCTGGAGGTGGTCCGCGCCGACCTGGCGCAACTGCCCGCCGAGCTGCGCCAGCAGCGGTTCGATCACGTCATCGCCAATCCGCCCTATTTCCGCGCTGGCGCGCACAGGGCCGCCACCGATGCCGGACGGCGCGTGGCGCTGGGCGAGATGACGCCGCTGTCCGACTGGGTGTCGGTCGCCGCGCGGCGGCTGGTCGACCGGGGGTTTCTGCATATGATTCAACGCTCTGACCGGCTACCCGACCTGCTGGGCGCGCTGGCAGGCCGGCTGGGATCGGTCGAGGTGCTGCCGCTGTCGGGGCGCGCCGGGCGGGCGCCCGAACTGATTATTCTGAGTGCCCGAAAGGGGGGGCGGGCGGCGTTTCGCCTGCACGCTCCGGTTGTGATGCATCCCGGTCCCGTGCATGACGGCCGGCGTGACAGCTACACGCCGGAAATCGAGGCGGTGCTGCGTCACGGCGCGTCGCTGGACTGGCCGGGGCGGTCGAAACCTTAACCAAACTGTCATCTTTTCGCGAGTTGGTCTCACCCTGCTGCGTCTGCGGCGTGACAGATGCCGCCGAATCTGCTCAACTTGTCTGGCAACTTATTCAGAGGAGGATTGCCATGAGCGTAAGCTCGCATCTCGCGGAACTGAAAAAGAAGCACCAGCATCTGAGCGTCGAAGTGGAAGAGGCGCAGCGTGCACCCGGTGTGGACGGGTTGGTCCTGGCAAACCTCAAAAAGCAGAAGCTAAGACTGAAAGAACAGATCGAACGGTTGTCGAGCTAGGCAGCGGACCGCATCAGCGCTGAACCACGTCCTCGACCGGGATCACGGTCAGGTTGTCGGTGACTGATGTGGTTTTCTCGATCTCGGAGAGCATCCAGTCGCGAAAGGCGCGGACCTGCGGTCTGTGTTCGCTGCCCTGCGGACAGAGAAAGCGGAAATGTGCCTTGGTGGAGATGGCGATGCCATACGGCGCGACCAGCCGCTGTTCGAAGATGTCCTTGACGGTCAGCGCGCGCCGGCCCAGCACCACGCCGACGCCCGCCAGCGCCGCGTCGACCGCGTGGTCGGCCTGCGAGAACCGCGCCGCGTAGCTGGGGGTAAAGTCCAGCCCCACGGCGCGGAACCAGGTGGGCCAGTCGCAGGGCGGATCGAGAAAGCTGATCGAATCGTCCAGGATCAGCGGCGCCTCGCGCAGCGCGTCCGGCGTGGGATAGCGCGCGGCCAGCGCCGGCGTCATCACCGGGGTCAGCCATTCATAGGACAGGCTGAGCGCATAGAGGCCGGGATCGGGGCCATAGCCAAAGCGGATCGCCACATCGACCTCGTCGCGGGCGAAATCCATCATCCGCAGACTGGCCGAGAACCGCAGCTCGATCTCCGGATGGGCACGGGCAAACTCATAGAGCCTGGGCGCCAGCCATTTCGCGGTGAAGGCCGGTCCGGCGGTGACGGTCAGGGTGGTGTCATCCTGCAACCGCCGTGCCGCCCGCCAGGCGGCGGTCAGCGCCGCGAAGCCCTCGGCCGCGCCCGGGGCCAGGGCCTGGCCCGCGCGGGTCAGTTCCACGGCGCGGTTCAGCCGGTGAAACAGCGGCTGGCCCAAGTGCTGCTCCAGTGACTTGATCTGAAACGACAAAGCCGCCGGCGTCACGTTCAACTCTTCGGCTGCCTTGGCAAAAGACATGTGGCGGGCGGCGGCGTCGAAGGCGCGCAAGGCGGTCAGGGGCGGCAGGCTGGCGGGCATAACGGTCAAGAATTTCTTAACTGGTGGGTCCAAAACTCTCGTTTGTCGGAAGGGAAAGCAAGGCCCATCTTGGGCACAGCGAAGAAAACCTGAAGTTAAGGAATGCCCCGATGCTGGAAAACCCGACAAACCGAACCGTTTACAATGCCATGGCCGCCGCCCATGCCGCGCGCGGACAGGCGATGAAAGATGCCTGGACCTGGCTGTTCCGCCGCCGCTGAGCCGGAGGTGATCGCATGAAAAAAGGCCGGTTCCCCTGAACCGGCCTTTTTCGTTGACGATGGCGGTGCCGCTCAGACGAAGAACTGGCCGCCATTGGCCGAAATGGTCGACCCATTGATAAAGCCGGCATCGTCCGAGGCCAGGAAAGCGACGCAGCGGGCAATCTCTTCGGGTTCGCCCAGCCGGCCTGCGGGGATCTGCGCGATGATCGATTCGCGCACCTTTTCCGGCACCGCCATCACCATGTCGGTGGCGATATAGCCGGGGCAGATGGCATTGGCGGTGATCCCGGCGCGGGCGCCTTCCTGCGCCAGCGATTTGATGATGCCCAGATCGCCGGCCTTGGTCGCGGCATAGTTCACCTGGGCAAACTGGCCTTTCTGACCGTTGATCGAGCTGATCACGATGATGCGGCCGAACTTGCGTTCACGCATGCCTGGCCAGACCGGGTGCACGGTGTTGAACACCCCGGTCAGGTTGGTGTCGATCACCTGGTGCCATTGTTCCGGCGTCATCTTGTGGAAGGGGGCGTCGCGGGTGATGCCCGCATTGGCCACGACAATGTCGATCGGGCCCAGATCCGCCTCGACCTTGGCAAGGCCGGCCTTGGATTCGTCGTAATCGGCGACGTTCCACTTGTAGGTCTTGATGCCGGTCTCTTCGGTGAACTTGGCGGCGGCTTCGTCATTGCCGGCATAGGTCGCGGCAACAGAGCAGCCCGCGCTTTTCAAAGCGGCGGAAATTGCAGCGCCGATTCCTCGGGAACCGCCGGTCACTAGGGCTACGCGGGACATTGATGGGTCTCCTCCAGATGTCTTGGATAATGAAATTACGTTCAGCACCTATAACCACGCAATAATATTGCGAAGCTGATTTTTCAACACCGAAAAGCGGTTTATTCGCATGGGAATAGCAGCGGCCAGGGGCCGCTGCCTTGATTTAGATCAGGGGCGTTCCACGCACATGGCCACGCCCATGCCGCCGCCGATGCACAGTGTTGCCAGGCCTTTCTTGGCATCGCGACGCTTCATTTCGAACAGGAGAGTGTTCAGCACCCGCGCGCCCGAGGCGCCGATCGGGTGGCCGATGGCGATCGCGCCGCCGTTCACGTTCACGATTTCCGGATCCCAGCCCATGTCCTTGTTCACGGCGCAGGCCTGCGCGGCAAAGGCTTCGTTGGCTTCGACCAGGTCCAGGTCGGAGGGCTTCCAGCCGGCTTTTTCCAGTGCCTTGCGCGAGGCATAGACCGGGCCGACGCCCATGATCGCCGGGTCCAGGCCGGCGGTGGCGTAGCTGACGATGCGTGCCAACGGATCGATCCCGCGCTTTTCGGCCTCGTCAGCCGACATCAGCAGAACCGCTGCCGCGCCGTCATTGATACCCGAGGCATTGGCCGCGGTGACCGAGCCGTCCTTGGCGAAGGCGGGGCGCAGTTTCTGCATCGCCTCGATGGTGGCGCCGTGACGGATATACTCATCCTTGTCCATCACGATGTCGCCCTTGCGGGTCTTGATGGTGAAGGGAATGATCTCGTCGCTGAACTTGCCCGCCTTTTGTGCGGCCTCGGCCTTGTTCTGCGAGGCGACGGCAAACTCGTCCTGCATTTCGCGGTTGATCTGCCATTTCTCGGCGACGTTCTCGGCAGTCTGGCCCATGTGATAGCCGTTGAAGGCGTCCCACAGCCCGTCCTTGATCATGGTGTCGATATAGGACAGGTCGCCCATCTTGTGGCCCTGGCGCAGGTTCTGCGCATGCGGCGACATCGACATGTTTTCCTGGCCGCCGGCCGCGACGATATCGGCATCGCCCAGCTGGATATGCTGCGCCGCCAGGGCAACCGCCCGCAGCCCCGAGCCACAGACCTGGTTGATGCCCCAGGCCGCGCTTTCCTGCGGCAGGCCGGCATTGATATGGGCCTGGCGGGCCGGGTTCTGGCCCTGCGCCGCGGTCAGCACCTGGCCAAGAATGGTTTCGGATACTTCCGATTTGTCGATGCCGGCGCGGCTTACCACCGCTTCGAGAACGGCCGCCCCCAGGTCGTGGGCGGGGGTGTTGGCAAATGTGCCGCCAAAACTGCCCACGCCGGTACGCGCCGCGGATGCGATTACTACATTGGTCATGATCCGTGATCCTCTGCCATGAAACGGGCGGAGGGCATGGGCAGGCCGTCTCCCCACGGCTGGTGCCATCTGCTTCCGTCCTTCACCTTCGGACATAAAGCATTGCCGCAGGTGCAGCAACCGCAAGCCGGAATTGCTGTCAAATCAGCCGGCGGCCATCACGCGCGGCGCGCCCTGACGGTGTTCGCGGCCGCGACCGGTATCAGTTTGGGCGCGCCGTAGAGATAGCCCTGAAGGCAGTCTACCCGCGCCGCGATCAGGAAATCGGCATCGGCCTGCTCTTCCACATGTTCGGCGATCACCAGCATGTCGAATTCGCGGGCGATGGCGATCAGCGTCCGCACCAGGGCGTGGTTGTCGAGATTGGCGTGGATGCCGCGGATGAATTCGCCGTCGATCTTGACCGCGTCGAACAGAAAGTCGCGCAGGTGGCGCAGGATGGTGGGGCCGGTGCCGAAATTGTCCAATGCGAAGGCGATGCCATGCGGCTGCATCTGATCCATGAAGTCCAGCACCAGTTCCGGCACGGCCATTGCCGAGCTTTCGCCGATTTCCAGCATCAGCCGTTCGCCCAGGGTGTCGTCGGCGCCGAGATGCCGTTCAAGCGTGGTGCCCCAGTCGCGATAGCCGATGGAGCGGGCGGACATGTTGATCGACAGGCGGATCTCGGGCCGTTCGGCCAGCAGGCGCAGCCCGAGGTCCAGTGCCAGGCAGTCGAGTTGGCGGCCCAGTTCGGTCGCGGCGATCCGGGGCATGAAATCGCGGGCCGGGATCGGCCGCCCGGTATCGTCCAGCACCCTCGCGAAGGCCTCGTAAAACGCCACCTGGCCGGGATTGCGGGCCTGCACCACCGGCTGATGCGCCAGGATCACCTCGCGGTGCCGGATCGCCGAGGCGACGATGGTCATCAGCTTGCGGTCGCGCCCGACCATGGCCGCGCTGAGCGGGCTGTCCGTGCCGCCGGGATGCGGCCGCGGTGCGGCGGTGATGTGTTCGCGATCATGTGCCATCAGGGCTCCAGGGCCGGGAAGCGGGCGGCTTGGACCATCGGGCAAATTCCTGAAGCAGCGATTAAGATGGCCGGAGGGGGCGGGGGCAACCCGGTGGAATTTGACCGAGTCGCGCGCCGCGGCGGCCGCAGCGGGACGGGCGGCCGCACAAGGCGGCACCTGTCCCGCCTTGTGATGAGACCGCGCGGCGGCTAAGGGAGGCACCGCAAGGAGCTGCGCGATGCCAATCTTTCTGTCCACCGACGCCCCCGATTTCGAACCTGCCTTTGCGGCGCTGCTGTCGGCCAAGCGAGAAGACAGCCCCGATGTGGACGCGGCGGTGGCCGCGATCATCGAGGATGTGCGCACCCGCGGCGATGCGGCGGTGATCGACCTGACGGCGAAATTCGACCGGATCGACCTGACGCCGCAGACATTGGCGATCTCGGCCGACGAGATCGCCGCGGCGGCGGCCCAGGTCACCACGGCCGAACGCGAGGCGCTGGAACTGGCCGCCGAACGCATCCGCGCCTATCACGTCCGGCAGATGCCGGAGGATGTGCAGTGGGTCGATCCCGAGGGCGCAACCCTGGGCTGGCGCTGGACCCCGGTGCCGGCGGCTGGGCTCTATGTGCCGGGCGGTCTGGCCTCCTACCCGTCGTCCCTGCTGATGAACGCGATCCCGGCCAAGGTGGCGGGGGTGGGCCGGCTGGCCGTCGCGGTGCCGACACCGGGCGGCGCGGTGAATCCGCTGGTCCTGCTGGCGGCGCAGATCGCCGGGGTGGACGAGATCTATCGGATCGGCGGGGCGCAGGCGATTGCGGCGCTGGCCCATGGCACCGAAACCATCGCGCCGGTGGCCAAGATCACCGGGCCGGGCAATGCCTATGTCGCCGCCGCCAAGCGCCGGGTGTTCGGCAAGGTGGGAATCGACATGATCGCCGGGCCCTCCGAGATCCTGGTGATTGCCGATGCCGAGAACGATCCGGACTGGATCGCGCTGGATCTGATGAGCCAGGCCGAACATGACGAAAGCGCGCAGGCGCTGCTGATCACCGATGACGAAGCCTTTGGTCGCGCCGTGGCAGAGGCGGTGGAAAAGCGGCTCGAAACGCTCGAGCGCCGCGCCATCGCCGCGGCCAGCTGGCGGGATTTCGGCGCGGTGATCACCGTGCGCGACCTGGACGAGGCGGCGACGCTGTCGAACTGCATCGCGCCGGAACACCTGGAACTGTGCGTTGCCGACCCGCAGGCGCTGGCGGCCAAGACAGTGCATGCCGGGGCGATCTTCCTGGGGCAATGGACGCCCGAGGCGATCGGCGATTATGTCGGCGGGCCGAACCATGTGCTGCCCACCGCGCGTTCGGCGCGGTTCTCGTCGGGGCTGTCGGTGCTGGATTTCCTCAAGCGTACCACCCTGGCGCAGATGACGCCGGAGGCGCTGCGCGCCATCGGTCCTGCGGCCGAGCGGCTTGCCCAATCGGAGAGCCTGGAGGCACATGGGCTGTCGGTTGCGGCGCGATTGCGCAGGTTGAACGGCTGAGCCCGGCGGCGCCCTCTGCCGCATTGCCTCGGACGGTTGGCCGCGATAGCTAGGGCGCAGTTCACTGACAGGATAGCGCCCCATGTCCCGGATCAGCCAAATCGAGATCGACGATTCCAACCTGCCGCCTCCGACCCCGGAGATCGAGCAGGAGCGCAAGGTCGCGATTTTCGATCTGCTGGAGGATAACAGCTTTACCCTGCCCGACCGCGACGGGCGGCAGGTGCCGGCCGGGCCCTACAAGGTAAACCTGGCGATCCGCGACAAGCGGCTGGTCTTCGACGTGCTGACCGAGGCCGATGACAAGGCGGCTGAGTTTCACCTGTCGCTGGGGCCGTTCCGGCAGGTGGTGAAGGACTATTTCCAGATCTGCGAAAGCTATTACCAGGCGGTCCGGACCCTGCCGCCCAGTCAGATCGAAACCATCGACATGGCCCGGCGGGGCATTCACAACGAGGGCAGCCGGGTGCTGCAAGAGCGTCTGGACGGCAAGGTGGATGTTGATTCCGACACCGCGCGCCGCCTGTTCACCCTGATCTGCGTGCTGCATTTCGGGGGTTGAATGACCAATCCGCTGCCGCAATCGGTACTGTTCTGCTGCGACCACAATGCGGTGCGCTCGCCGATGGCCGAAGCTATCATGAAGAAGTTCTACGGCACCGGCACCTATGTGCAGTCGGTCGGCGTGCATAACGACCTGGAGGTCGACGGCTTTGCCATCACCGTCTGCCAGGAGATGGACGTGGAGCTGTCGCGCCACCGGTCGCGGTCTTTTGACGAGATGGAACAGTGGGGCGACGATCTCAGCTCGTTCGACCTGGTGGTCGCATTGTCACCGGCCAGCCAGCGCCGGGCGCTGGAACTGACGCGGTTTTTCCACCTGGTGGTGGAATACTGGCCGATCCTCGACCCCACCGGGCTGGGCGAGACGCGCACCGACAAGCTGGCCGCCTATCGCCAGACCCGCGACCAGATCATCACCCGGCTGAAAGACCATTGGGGCGAACCCAAGGAGGAACATTGATGCAGGCGGTCGAGCGCTATTTCGAGGCCTTCAATGCCGGCGACACGCCCGGCATGCTGGATTGTCTGAGCGACGACGTGGCCCATCACGTCAACGAGGGCAAGATACGCCACGGCAAGGATCTGTTCGCCGAGTTCTGCGCGCATATGAGCCGCTGCTATCGCGAGGAACTGACCGATCTGGTGATTTTCAGCGCCGCAAACGGCAGCCGCGCGGCGGCGGAATACATGGTGAACGGCACCTACCTGGCCACCGATGCCGGCCTGCCCGAGGCCAGGGGGCAGTCCTATCGCCTGCCGGCAGGGTCGTTTTTCCATCTGCACGACGGCAAGATCACGCGGGTCACCACCTATTACAACCTGGCCGACTGGG
This sequence comes from Pseudooceanicola lipolyticus, assembly GCF_002786325.1. GTDB lineage: Bacteria > Pseudomonadota > Alphaproteobacteria > Rhodobacterales > Rhodobacteraceae > Pseudooceanicola_C > Pseudooceanicola_C lipolyticus. The sequence goes on from NZ_PGTB01000132.1 coordinate 8,115, forward strand.
TGCGGCAGGTGTCGTGACCGACGTCCGGGTGCTGACCGGTGCGGCGCTGGAGGCCGCGCTGGACGAGGTGGCCGCGCTGCGCCTCGCGGTGTTCCGCGACTGGCCCTATCTTTATGACGGCGATCTGGACTACGAGCGGCGCTATCTCGACAGCTATCGCAGCGCGCCGGGCGCGGTGCTGGTCGGCGCGTTTGACGGTGCGCGGCTGGTGGGCGCTGCCACCGGCACGCCGCTGGCCGAGCATGCCGACGCCTTCGGGGCGGCCTTCGAAGGCACCGGCATCGCCCTGTCCTCGGTGTTCTACTGCGCCGAATCCGTGCTGTTGCCCGCATATCGCGGCCAGGGCATCGGCCACCGGTTTTTCGACCTGCGCGAGGCCCATGCCCGTGCGCGGGGCCATGACCGGGTGGCCTTCTGCGCGGTGATCCGGCCCGAAGATCACCCGGCCCGGCCCGCCGCATACCGCCCGCTGGATGCCTTCTGGCGCGGCCGGGGCTATGAGCCGCTGCCCGGGGTGATCGCGCAATTCAGCTGGACCGATCTGGGCCAGCCGGGCGAAACATTGAAACCGCTGCAATTCTGGTGCCGCCGGCTCGACTGAGCCCGCACAGGGGAGAGTCCAATGAAAATTGCCACCGCCGCCTATCCGCTCGACGCGCTGCACAGCTGGGCGCAATACGAGGACAAGCTGTCGCACTGGGTGGCCGAAGCAGCCGGGCAGGGCGCCGATCTGCTGGTGTTCCCGGAATATGGCGCGATGGAACTGGCAACGCTGGACGGGGCCGAGGTGGCCGGCGATCTGCACCGCTCGGTCCGGGCGATCACCGCGCATATGGAGGCGGCCAACCAGCTGCATCGCCGCCTGGCGCGCGATTATAATGTTCATATCCTGGGCGGCTCTGCACCGCTGGCCGGATTGCAGGACATGCCGGTGAACCGGGCGCATTTCTTCACCCCCGGTGGCGCGATGGCGCATCAGGACAAGCAGATCATGACCCCGTGGGAGCGCGACCCCTGGGGCATCGCCCCCGGCGCCCCGTTGCAGCTGTTCGAGACCGCGCTGGGCAAGATCGGCATCCTGATCTGCTATGACAGCGAATTTCCGCTGCTGGCCCGCGCGCTGGCCGAGGCCGACCTGATCCTGGTGCCGTCCTGCACCGAAACCCTGCGCGGTTATTGGCGGGTGCGCATCGGTGCCATGGCCCGCGCGCTGGAGGGGCAATGTGTGACCGCCATGGCCTCGCTGGTGGGGGCGGCCGACTGGTCCGAGGCGGTGGATGTCAGCACCGGCGCCGGCGGCGTTTTTGGCCCGCCCGATACCGGTTTTCCCGAAACCGGGGTGCTGGCCGCCGGCACGCTGAACGCGCCGGGCTGGACCTATGCCGAGATCGATCTGGCCGATATTTCCCGCGTGCGCCGCGACGGCGCGGTGCGCAATCGCAGCCACTGGGAGGAACAGGCCGCGCGCGCCGGATTGGTAACAAATGTGATGTTGCAGTGAATGCACCCTTGAAAAGCGGCCCGTTTAAGCCCATTTAAGCGCACGGCCTGCGTCCTGGCGGGCTACACTGCAATGGAGACCACATGGCCAAGGAAGATACTCTCGAATTCCCCGGCGTCGTGAAGGAACTCCTGCCGAATGCGACATTCCGGGTCGAACTCGAGAACGGCCATGAAATCATCGCACATACGGCAGGCAAGATGCGCAAGAACCGCATCCGCGTTCTGGCCGGAGACAAGGTGCAGGTCGAAATGACCCCCTATGATCTGACCAAGGGTCGGATCAACTATCGCTTTAAATAGCGCGCTGCCCAGCGTTGCGCGGCGCGGCAACATCGGGCGCGGCGCGCGATTCGCGGCCGCGCAGGGCATCGGGAAGGGGCCACGCATGACCCCCCGCCTGATCCTCGGTTCCGGCAGCCCCCGGCGGCTGGAGCTTCTCGCGCATCTCGGCGTGACCCCCGACGCGGTGCGCCCCCCCGATATCGACGAGACCCCCGGACCGGCCGAGCAGCCGCGCCCCTATTGCGCGCGCATCGCCCGCCAGAAGGTGCTGGCGGTCGAGGCCGATGCCACCGATATCGTGCTATGCGCCGATACCACCGTGGCCCTGGGCCGCCGCATCCTCGGCAAACCCGCCGATGCCGGCCAGGCGGCGGAATACCTGCTGAGCCTGTCGGGCCGGCGCCACCGGGTGATCACCTCGGTTGCCCTGCGCTGTGGTACACGGGTCTGGCAAAAGGATGTGGAAAGCGCGGTGCGGATGAAACGACTCTCGGACGAGGAACTGAACGCCTATCTCGCCACCGGCGACTGGGCCGGCAAGGCCGGCGCCTATGGCATCCAGGGCGCCGCCGGGGCCTTCATCCCGTGGATTTCCGGCTCGTTCACCGCGATTGTCGGCCTGCCGCTGGCGGAAACCGCCGGGCTGCTGCAGGCGGCGGGCTATCCGCTGTACCGGGCCGCGTCATGAAGGGGCGCACCATCCTGCTGGACCATCTCGAGGGCCGCGAGGCGGCGGCGCTGATGGTCGATGGCAAGCTGGACGACCTGTTCGTCGAGGGCGACGCGCCGCCACCCGGCACCATCTGGCGCGCCCGCGCCGACCGGCCGGTCAAGGGCCAGGGCGGCATGTTCCTGACCACGCCGGACGGGCCGGCCTTTCTGCGCCAGGTCAAGGGGCTGGCCGGGGGCGCGCATCTGCTGGTGCAGGTCACCGGCTATGCCGAGCCGGGCAAGGCGGTGCCGGTGACCGCCAAGGTGCTGTTCAAAAGCCGCTATGCCATCGTCACCCCCGACGCGCCGGGGCTGAACCTGTCGCGGGCGATCCGCGAGGATGACGAACGCGACCGCCTGCTGGAGATCGCCCACGAGGCGATGGCGGGCAGCCCCTTCGGCCTGATCCTGCGCTCGGCCTGCGCCGGCGCCGACGAGGCGGCGGTGGCCGAGGATATCGCCGCGATGCTGGCCCTGGCCCAGCAGGTGAGCGACGATCCCGGCACCGGGCCCGAGCGGCTGCTGGATGGTGACGGGCCACATGCGCTGGCCTGGCGCGAATGGGCTGCCGA
>NZ_PGTB01000133.1 GCF_002786325.1 Pseudooceanicola lipolyticus
CCTGCGCGCCCGGCTGGTGGTGGCGGCCGACGGGCGCGACAGCCCGATGCGCGCGGCGGCGGGGATCGGCGTGCGCCGCATGACCTATGGGCAAAAGGCGCTGGCCTTCGCGGTGACGCATTCGGTGCCGCATGACAATGTCTCGACCGAGATTCACCGCAGCGGCGGCCCCTTCACCCTGGTGCCGCTGCCCGATTACCAGGGCCGCCCGTCCTCGGCGGTGGTCTGGCTGGATCACGGGCGAAAGGTGCTGGAGCGGGCGCAGCTGGACGCGCCCGCCTTCGAGGCGGAAATGACCGAACGTTCCTGCGGCGTGCTGGGCCCGCTTGCGCTGGCCTCGCGCCGCACGGTCTGGCCGATCATCAGCCAGCATGCCGAGCAAATGGCCGGCGAGCGGCTGGCGCTGATGGCCGAGGCCGCGCATGTGATGCCACCGATCGGCGCGCAGGGGCTGAACATGTCGCTGGCCGACCTGGCCTGCCTGCTGGACCTGGCCGAGGCGGCACCGCAGGATCTGGGCGATGCCGGGATGCTGGAGCGCTATCACCGCAAACGGATGCGCGACGTGCGGATGCGGGTCACCGGCATCGATGCGTTGAACCGCGCCTCGATTGCCGGCGCACAGCCGCTGCGCGATCTGCGCGCCATGGGACTGGGCGCGCTGCATGCGCTGCCGCCGGTGCGCCAGGGCCTGATGCGGATGGGTCTGGGCCTGACCTGACGGCGGACCGGCGCACATCCGGCAACGCAGCCGCCAAATAGGCCACATTTTTTCCCGAAGAGAACAAATCTCTAACCCGAATCCGTCAGATTTCCGGGGCATGTGTGATGTGGTTCACAGACCTTCCGCAGCATGACGAGCAATATGCAGAGACAAGGCCGCCTTAACCCATCCCCAAAGCTGGCGGCCCTGAGAGAAGGGAACGAACCATGATGCATATGTCCTCCCCAGACCACAGCAGCCGGCGCAACGCGCCGGGAATGATCGTTCCCAACGGCCCTGCCGGGTGTGCCAAAGGCACCGTCCCGTCCCCCGCTGTGTGCGCCAGGCAGGGCCGTTCGCTTTCTTCAGCATTTTTGATGTTAACGAGTGCGTCGATCATTCTATCGGCATTGGCCGTGTCATTGGGCCAGTACTATTGATTTTATCAGCTTTTACGAGTGACCCCCGTTAAAGAGTAAGGGCCATGCGCTAACACGCATGGCCCTCTTTGTTTGCCTGACCGGAAAGGTCGCGGCTTATTCGTCGTCCAGCGACAGCGCCACGAACCGTGCCTCGCCATCGCGGCGCACCAGCAACAGCAGCGACTTGCGCCCGGCCTCGGTGGCCTCGGCGATGCGCTCGTCAAGCTGGCCCAGCGAGGTAACCTCCTGCTGGCCGGCCTCGGTGATGACGTCGCCCATGCGCAGCCCCTTCTCGAAGGCTTCCGAGGTTTCGTCGACGCGCAGGACCAGCAAGCCGTCGGTGCCTTCGGGCACGTTCATCTCGCTGCGCCGCTCTTCGGTCAGCGCCCCCAGGGTCAGGCCCAGGATCTCCTTCTCTTCGACATCGGGGGCTTCGCCGCCGGGCATCGAGGCGGGCACGCTGCGTTCGGCATCCTCGCGGCGGCCCAGCGTCACCAGAACCGTCTGGGTGCCGCCATCGCGATAGACCACCACGCGCACCGATTTGCCCACGGTGGTGTTGCCCACCTGCCGGACCAGCCCACGGGTATCGGCCACGTCGACACCGTCGAAATTGAGGATTACGTCACCCGACAGCAACCCGGCCTCCTTCGCCGGACCCTCGGGGACATCGGTGATCAGGGCGCCGGCCGCGTTCTCCAGCCCCATCGCCTCGGCCACGTCGGGGGTCACATCCTGGATGCGCACACCCAGCCAGCCGCGGCGGGTTTCGCCATATTCCTTCAGCTGGTCGACCACCCGGCTGACCACGTTGGAGGCCATGGAAAAACCGATGCCGATCGAACCGCCATTGGGGCTGAGGATGGCGGTGTTCACGCCGATCACCTGCCCGTCCATGTTGAACAGCGGACCGCCCGAGTTGCCGCGGTTGATGGCGGCGTCGGTCTGGATGTAATCGTCATAGGTGCCGCTGAGTGCCCGGTTGCGCGCCGAGACGATCCCGACCGAAACCGAGAACCCCTGGCCCAGCGGGTTGCCCATGGCCATCACCCAATCGCCCACCAGCGCGGTGTCGCTGTCGCCAAAGCTGACATGGGGCAGCGGGCCATCGGCCTCGACCTTCAGCAGCGCGATATCGGTGTTCGGGTCGGTGCCTACGACCTCGGCGGCCAGTTCGGTGCCCGAGAAGAACTCGATGGTGATCTCGTCGGCACCGTCGATCACGTGGTTGTTGGTGACCACATAGCCGTCTTCGGAAATCACGAAACCCGAGCCCAGCGCCGACGACCGGCGCGGGCGGCGGTCATTGTCGTTGCGGTTCTGGAAATCGCGGAAGAAATCCTCGAAGGGCGAGCCCTCGGGCACGATGCCCTGCGGCCCGGTGCGGCCTTCGACCATGGTCGAGGTGGTGATATTGACGACGGCCGGGCTTACCTGCTCGGCCAGCGGCGCAAGACTGTCGGGCCGGGCCTGCGCCACCAGCGCCTGCATCAGAACGAACAGCATCGCCAGCGCACCGATCAAATACACCCGCATCTGGTATTCAAGGCCGCGTGGCGTGGCCTGTGCAATGGTGATTGCCTGTGACTGCAACGGAATACTCCTTATCGGTTTACCGGTTTGTCGGTTTGTCAACCTTTCCGCCCGGCGCGCGTGCGTTGCGGTCCGGCCGGTTCGATACCTCGCACAATGTAGTCGCTTTGCCGGTTCTCGCAAAGAGTGTTGCAGCCCATCAAGCGTCTGTGACTTCGCTTGATCAGGCCGACCGGAGCTAGCCGGCCAAGGCGTTGGCGATCCACAGCAGGATCAGCCCCGAGACGATGGCCAGCGCGCCGATCTGGCGCCGCACCGGTTCCGGCAGGGCGCGCAGGCTTTCCAGCAACCGTTCGACAAGCGAAGGGGCCAGTGCCCAGACCAGCCCCTCGATAATCAGCACCAGCCCGAGGGCCAGGCATAGAATGGCCATCAATTGGCCGGCGCCTGCGATGCTCCCGCAGGAGATTTCAGGTAGTTGAAGAACTCGGAATCCGGCGACAGGACCATCGACGAATTGCTGCCTTTCAGAGCCCGGGAATAGGCCGTGAGCGAGCGGTAGAATTCGAAGAAATCCTGATCCCTGCCAAAGGCTTCGGCATAGATCTGGTTGCGCAGGGCATCGGCCTCACCGCGGATGATCTCGGCCTCTTTCTGTGCTTCGGAAACCAGTTCGACAACGGTACGGTCCGCCAGTGCGCGCACCCGCTGTGCCGCTTCGTTACCGCGCGCCCGCTCGTCCGTGGCCTCGCGCTCACGTTCGGCGCGCATCCGGTCGAAGGTGGCCGCCAGGTTCTGCGAGGGCAGATCGGTGGATTTCAGGCGCACGTCGATGATGTCGACACCCAGCGCCTGCGCTTCGGCGATAGCGCCATTGCGGATCCGCAGCATCAGCGCGGCACGGTCGGAGCTGAGGATGTCGTTGGACGAGACCGACCCGAGCACCTCACGGGTTTCGGCGCGCAGGATCGAATCCAGACGGGTTTCGGCGGTGGCGATGCCACCGACACCCACCGCCTGGCGGAACCGGGTCACGTCATTGATCCGATAGCGCGCGAAGGCGTCGACCACCAGGCGGCGGTCGTCCAGCGGCGTCACTTCCAGCGGTTCGATATCGCGGCTGAGGATCCGGTCATCATAGCGCACCACCTCTTGGATCAGCGGGATCTTGAAGGCCAGACCCGGCTCTTCCTTGACGGCGACGACGCGGCCGAACTGCAGCACCAGCGCGCGTTCGCGTTCATCGACGATGAAGATCGACGACAGCGCCACCACTGCGGCGACCACCAGGACGGGAAGTATGAAAGTCGTCTTGCGCATCAGTTCGATCCTCCGTCGGCGGCTGTGCCCGATGACTGGCCGCGGCGCAGCTCGTTCAGCGGCAGATAGGGAACCACCCCTTGGGCGCTGCCCTGTTCGTCCAGGATGATCTTGTCCACGTCGCCCAGCACCTGTTCCATGGTTTCAAGGTAAAGCCGCTTGCGGGTGACTTCGGGCGCCTTGCGGTATTCTTCCAGAACCGCCGAGAAGCGGCTGGCGTCACCTTCGGCCTCGTTCACCACGCGGGCACGATAGCCTTCCGCCTCTTCGACGATCTGCGCCGCTTCACCGCGGGCCTCGGCCAGCACCCGGTTGGCATAGGCATCGGCCACGTTGCGGGTGCGGGTGCGTTCCTGTTCGGCCGCCTGCACGTCGCGGAAGGCGTCGATCACCGGTTCCGGCGGGTCGGCACGGTCAAAGTTCACCCGGATGATGTTCACCCCGCTGTCATAGGCGTCCAGCGTGCTCTGGATCAGGTCGTGCAGCTGATCGGCAATCAGGCCACGATCGCGGTTCAGGATCGGCGCCAGTTGCGATTGCGCGATGATCTCGCGCATGGCCGATTCCGACACCGCGCGGATCGTCGGCTTGGGATCGCGCAGGTTGAACAGGTACTTGGCCGGATCGGAAATGTTCCACACCACCTGGAAATCGATATCGACGACATTCTCGTCGCCGGTCAGCATCAGCCCGGCATCGGTGCCGCGCGAACCCGTGCCGATATCCTCGGTTTGTTCGCGGGTCACCGGGATCACCTCGGCGGAAACCAACGGCCAGGGGGCAAAGTTCAGGCCGGGCTGGCCGACCTGCGAGAACTTGCCCAGGAACAGTTCGACCGATTGTTCTTCGGGCCGCACGGTGTACAGGCTGGAGAGCCCCCACAGGATGATCGCCGCCAGGATGCCCAGACCGATGGTGCCGCGGGTGAAGATCGGGCCGCCGCCGCCGCGCCGGGGTCCGCCGCCCTGACCGCCGCCACCGCCGCGCCCGCCCATCAGCACGCGCAGCTGTTCCTGACCACGTTTGACCAGGTCGTCGATCTCGGGAATGCCCGGGCCACCGCCTTCGGGCCTGCGGCCGCCGCCATTGTTGCGGTCACCGCCATTGTTGCCCCGGTTGCCGCCTCCTCCTCCGGAAGAGCCTCCGCCCCCCCAGGGGCCACCGCTGTTCCCAGCCATTTGTTGTTCCTTCCTTAGCCGCGCCGATGCGGCGCCCCTTTATACCCGGAATGCGTCAGCGGGCAATTCAGGCCGTGCGCGCGGGCTGCCGCATTGTCACAATCTCTTCCGACATGGTGGGATGCACCGCCACCGTGCGGTCGAAATCTTCCTTGGTTGCACCCATTTTTACGGCGATCCCGGCCAGCTGGATCATTTCGCCCGCCTCTGGCGCGACGATATGACAGCCCAGCACCTTGCGGGTCGCCTGGCTGATGATCAGTTTCATCATCACACGTTCGGGACTGCCGGCAAAAGAGCTGCGCATCGGCCGGAAGCTGGTGGAATAGATCTCCACCGGCTCGCTTTCGCGGGCCGCCTCCTCGCTCATCCCCACCGTGCCGATTTCGGGCTGGGTGAACACCGCGCTGGGGATCAGATCGTGATCCACCGGGGTCGGGTTGGCCTTGAACACGGTTTCGACAAAGGCCATGCCCTCGCGGATTGCCACCGGCGTCAGGTTCACCCGGTTGGTGACATCGCCGATGGCATAGATCGACGGCACCGCGGTCTGGCTGTACTCATCGACCTCGACCTCGCCGCGCCGGCCGATCTTCACGCCGACCTCTTCCAGACCCAGCCCCTTGGTGTTGGGGTCACGACCGGTGGCAAACAGCACCTTGCCGAACACCCGCTCGTCGCCATTGGTTGCCTTCACCCGCACGCCGCAGTCGTCACGGGACATTTCCAGCACGTTGGTGCCGGTGCAGATCTCGATCCCCTGCTGCTGCATCTCGGTGGCGACCAGGCCGCGCGCCTCGCCGTCAAAGCCGCGCAGGATCTGCTCGCCGCGGTAATATTGCGTCACCTCGACGCCCAGACCGTTCAGAACGCAGGCGAATTCACAGGCAATATAGCCCCCGCCAACAATCAGGATGGACTTCGGCAGCGTGTCCAGATGGAACAGGTCGTTCGAGGTGATCGCCAGTTCGGCCCCCGGAAATTCGGGTACGACCGGATGGCCGCCCACCGCAACCAGGATATGTTTCGCGGTCTTCTCCTCGCCCGTGGACAGCCGCACGGTATGGGCATCTTTCACCGTGGCGCGGGCGTCGAAGGTTTCGACGCCGGCATTGGCCAGCAGCTTGCGATAGATGCCTTCCAGCCGGTCCAATTCGGCATGCAGCTTGCCCCGGAATCCGGGCCAGTCGAACGCCCCTTCGGACATGTCCCAGCCATAGGCGCGGCCTTCTTCCGCCATGCGGCGGAACGAGCTGGCAAAGACCATCAGTTTCTTCGGCACGCAGCCGCGGATCACGCAGGTGCCGCCATAGCGGTCTTCCTCGGCCAGGGCGACCTTGGCGTTCGCTTCGCTGGCCGCCACGCGCGCGGCGCGCACCCCGCCCGATCCGCCCCCGATGACGAACAGATCATAGTCAAAACTCATATCGGAATCCCTTGTCAGCGGTCAGTCAGCGAGGTCGGAGAACAGATTGTCGCTTTCAAGAAAATCCATCCGGTCGTGTTCGATCGTGCCTTCATTGATATCGCGAATTTCAACGCGGCCGTCGCCATAGCCGACGACAACCATGTCACAGATATCAATAAACAGCCCGTTTTCAACCACACCGGGCATCTGGTTCAGCACCAGCGCCAGCTGGCGCCCGTTGCCAATGCGTTTCAGGTGCAGATCCAGAATGTGATTGCCCTCGTCGGTGACATAGGGCCGGTCGCCGTTCATCCGCAGCGTGGTGCTGCGCCCCAGCACGTCCATCGAGATCAGCATCTCCTCGATCAGCGCCTGGGTGGTGCGCCAGCCGAACGGGATCACCTCGACCGGCAGCGGAAAGGCGCCCAGGGTCTCGACCTGTTTGCCGATATCGGCGATCACGATCATCCGGTCGCTGGCGGTGGCGACGATCTTTTCCTGCAGCAGCGCACCGCCGCCGCCCTTGATCAGGTTCAGATCGGCGTCGAATTCGTCGGCGCCGTCGATGGTCAGGTCCAGCCAGCGGGCCTCGTCCAGGCTGATCACCTCGATCCCGACCTCGCGCGCCAGTTGCGCCGTGCGGGTCGAGGTGGGCACGCCGCGGATTTTCAGCCCCTCTTCGCGCACCATTTCGCCCAGGCTGCGTACCAGCCAGGCGGCGGTTGACCCGGTGCCCAGCCCCACGCGCATTCCGTCTTCGACGAAATCGGCGGCGCGCTTGGCGGCGACGAACTTGGCCTTGTCGATGGGCGACAATTCTCCGGACATGAGCGACTCCGTTATCCTGTTCCGCGGGTTATAGGAAAGTTGCCCGCAGGGTGCGAGGGCGAAATCGCCCGTATTCAGCCTACCACCCGCAATCTGCCTGCGGGGGACGGATTGTCGATAGGTCGATGGCAAATCTCGTCGACGAAATTTGCACCCCATTGGTCGCTTTGGTACGGACAGTTGGTCCGGGCCCCACTATCTTCGGCGCAACTCGCCCGCCTGTTGCGCCCTGGCGCACTCTCTCGGGCCGGACACCGTGCAACCGCCGAAAGGACCGGCCACAAATGTTTCTGTCCGTTTTCGACATGTTCAAGATCGGCGTCGGCCCATCCTCGTCGCACACGATGGGGCCGATGGTGGCGGCGGCGCGGTTCCTTGACATGATGCGCGCCTCGCCCTTCCGCTTTGCCGGGCTGCGTGCGTCGCTGCACGGATCTCTGGCCTTTACCGGCGTCGGCCATGCCACCGATCGCGCCACCATCCTGGGCCTCGCCGGTTTCCGGCCGGACAGTTACGATGCCGAGGCCGCCGAGGCGGCGCTGGCCCGTATCCGCGAAACCCGCCAGGTCTGCCCGGAGGGCCTGGGCAACCTGGGCTTTGATCCCGACACCGACCTGGTCTTCGATTATGACCGCAGCCTGCCCGGCCATGCCAACGGCATGGTCCTGATGGCCACCGACGCGCAGGGCGACGTCACGCTGCGGCAGGTGTTCTATTCCATCGGTGGCGGCTTTGTGATGACCGAAGAAGAGCTGGCCGCCGGCAAGGCCACCGATGACGGCCCGCCGGTGCCCTACCCGTTCAAGACCGCCGCCGAGATGCTGGAGATGGCGCGCGCCAACGGCAAGACCATCGCGGCGATGAAACGCGCCAACGAGGTATCGCGCAATGGCGCGGCCGGCCTGGCCAAGGGCACCGCGCGGATCTGGGAGGTGATGAACGCCTGTATCGACCGCGGCCTGACCACCGATGGCACCCTGCCCGGCGGGCTGAAGGTGCGGCGCCGGGCCAAGGCGATTCACGACGCGCTGCAGGCCGAACGTGGGCTGAACCTGACACCGCCGCATACGATCAACGACTGGATGAGCACCTATGCCATGGCGGTGAACGAGGAAAACGCCGCCGGCGGCCAGGTGGTGACCGCCCCCACCAACGGCGCCGCCGGGGTGGTGCCGGCGGTGATCCGCTATTGGCTCGATCATGTGCCGGGGGCCAGCGCCTCGCGGATCGAAGAGTTTCTGCTGACCGCCGCCGCGATCGGCGGGCTGGTCAAGTACAACGCTTCGATCTCGGGGGCAGAGGCCGGTTGCCAGGCCGAGGTCGGCAGCGCCTCGGCGATGGCGGCGGCGGGGTTGTGTGCGGTGATGGGCGGCACCCCGGAACAGGTGGAAAATGCCGCCGAGATCGCGCTGGAACACCACCTGGGCATGACCTGCGATCCGGTGAAGGGGCTGGTACAGGTGCCCTGTATCGAACGCAACGGGCTGGGCGCGATCAAGGCGGTCAGCGCCGCCTCGCTGGCGCTCAGGGGCGACGGCACCCACCTGGTGCCGCTGGATGCCTGTATCGAGACGATGCGCCAGACCGGCAGCGATATGAGCGAGAAGTACAAGGAAACCTCGCTGGGCGGCCTGGCGGTGAACGTGCCCAACTGCTAGGCCATCTTGCCATGTTCAGTAACCCGCCCTAGCGTGCCGCCATGTCACAGGATCGGCCCGCTCTGGGCGTTCTCCTCATGTTGGGCTTCTGCTGCCTGGCGCCGATGGGCGATGCCATGGCCAAGGTGCTGGGCCAGTCGGTGCCGCTGGACCTGATGCTGCTGGCGCGCTTCTTGGTGCAGGCGGTGGTGCTGATCCCGCTGGTGGTGCTCACACGGCGCGCATGGCGCATGCACGGCCGCATTCTGGGATTTGTCGTGCTGCGTACGCTGCTGCACATTGCCGGGATCGGCGCGATGTTCACGGCGCTGACCTATCTGCCATTGGCCGATGCCATCGCCATCGCCTTCGTGATGCCTTTCATCATGCTGCTGCTGGGCAAATATGTCCTGGCCGAGGCGGTCGGGCCGCACCGGCTGGCCGCCTGCGTGGTGGGGTTTGTCGGCACCTTGCTAGTGATCCAGCCCAGCTTTGCCGAGGTCGGCTGGCCGGCGCTGTGGCCGCTGGCGGTGGCGGTGGTGTTTGCGCTGTTCATGCTGACCACCCGGCAGATCGCCAAGGCGACCGACCCGATCGCACTGCAGGCGGTCAGCGGCGTGATGGCCAGCGCGGTGCTGCTGCCGGTGGTGTTGCTGGGCGACCCGGCCGCGGCGCTGGCCACGCCGGGCGGCGTTGAATGGCTGCTGCTGGGGCTGATCGGACTGTTGGGCACCGGCGCGCATCTGCTGATGACCTGGTCGCTGCGATTTGCGCCCTCGGCGACGCTGGCGCCCATGCAATATCTCGAAATCCCGGTTGCCACCGTGATCGGCTGGCTGGTGTTCCGCGATTTCCCCGATGCGCTGGCCTTTGCCGGCATCTGCGTGACGGTGGCCGCCGGCCTTTACATCATCCTGCGCGAAAGACGGCTGGCGCTGGCGGCGGCGCAAGTGGCTAGGACACGGCCGCATCCGGCAAAGCTGTAAGCGCGTCGATCGCCTGGTGCAGCCGCGCACGCGGCAGCAGCGCCAGCAAGCCGGGACCGTCGGTGTCGATGCTGACCGGCCCCAGCGCCCGGTTCGACGTACCGACACGCCCCTGCGGCGCCAGTTCCAACCCGTCGATAGGCCATTCCAGCCCGCTGGAGCGCCCGGTCACCGGGGCCAGCGGAAACAGCGACACCACGTCGCCGGGCTGCAGGTCAAGATGCACCGAAGCGGGCAGATGAAAGATCACCTCGTATTCGCCGATCAGGATGCAGCGCGGCGCCGCCTGCCGCACCAGCACGTTCAGCGCGGCAAGCTGGTGATCGACCCGCGCGCCCAGAAAGCCGACGGCCAGCACCAGCGGAGCGGCGATCCGGCTGAGCGCCTTTTCGAAATCGGTGCTGTCCTGTTCGGCGATGTGAAACAGGCGATACGGCGGGAGGCGGGCCTTGTCGGCATCGGTGATCGAGTCGAAATCGCCGATCACCGCCTCGGGCAGATGCCCCGCCGCCAGCGCCAGCGCGGCGCCTGAATCTGCCGCAACCAGGCGGGGGGCGAGGTCCAGCGCTGCGCGGAGATCCTCCGCCCCGGCGCGACCGCCGCCAACCAGCGTGACCGGCGCGTCAGAACGAATTATCGTATTTATCATGCCAAAGTTAATGGCATTTTTGGACACCCATCACAATCTCGCCACGAAATGATACGTTCAATTGCACAGATTCGGGCCGCTTTTGACGCTCTGGCCATGGTAGACAGTGTCAAATACTTACGCAGAGGACGAGCATCCGATGGTACAGAACAATAAAATTCTGACAGTTTCGTATGGGACTTTCTCGTGCACGCTGGAAGGCTTCGAAGATTCCTTCGAGACCATGAAGGCGATTGCCGAGTATTTCCGCGACCTCGCTGCAGATGACCGCTTTTTCGGCGCCGAACCGCCGCAGCCCGATGCCGATATGATGGCCCGCATCGCCGAGCGCGAGATCTCGCGCCAGGTACGCGCCCGCCGCGATGGCAGCGGCATCATCCTGCGCGCGAGCGACTATCAGATGCCCGCCGCCGTGGCCGCAGCCGCCGTCGCCAGCGCCACCGCGCCGAAGCCGCAG
>NZ_PGTB01000134.1 GCF_002786325.1 Pseudooceanicola lipolyticus
ACCGGCCGGCGGCGCTGTCGGGGGGCGAACAGCAGCGGGTCGCCTTTTGCCGGGCGATGGCCAATGCGCCGCGGCTGCTGTTGGCGGACGAGCCCACCGGCAACCTGGATCCCGCCACTTCGGACCAGGTGTTTGCCGCGCTGCTGGAGTTGGTGCGCGACACCGGGATGGCGGCGCTGATCGCCACGCATAACATGGAGCTGGCGGCGCGGATGGACCGGGCGGTGCGCCTGGCGGGCGGGGTGCTGGACGGCTAGGCCGACCGCCTCAGTCGCAGATCCCGTTCAGTTCGGCGCCGCGCCAGGGCAGCAGCACGTCATGTTCGCGCTGCCCGTTGCGGGGCAGGTCGGCCACCGGGAAGGCAGCCTTCAGCATGTCGTGCAACCGCTTGGTGCGCGCGGCATCGGGGGCCAGCGCCCGGCAGCAGACATATTCCTCGACAATCGCGCCCTGCTGTTCGAAGCCGTAGCCGAGGAAATCCGGCGCGCCGTCAAGATCGAAGAGGTAAGGGTCGGAGGAGCGGCCATGTTCGGCGGCGGCGCGCAGCGGGCTATAGCCGGTGCGGTCGCGGTGCTGCCATTGCCAGACATGGGTCATCTCATGCGCCAGCAGCATCGCCGCCGTCAGGTTGATCGCCTGCGGATAGTCGCGCAGGTAATCCGGCACGTACCAGTCGCGCACGAAGAAGATCGAATTGAACAGGGTGACGGCGGCGGGTTTGGCGGTGACGACGGCGGCCTTGACCGGCGGCAGGATGCGTTCGCGGCAGGTGACGCGCGGGCGCGGTTCGCGGCGGAAGGTGATGTTGCCGACCGGCGCGCCTTCGACCAGGCGCACGCGGTCCAGGTTCAGCGCGCCGCCCTGCAACGTGCCGATAAAGGCGATTTCGTTTTCGGTCAGTTTGCGTCCGCAACCGCAGAGCAGGACCAGCAGGATCAGGAACAGGCGCAGCGTCATGGCGCGACGTTATCCCGGCATTTTGCGTTCGGATAGAGCGACTTGCCGGCTTGAGCCAAAAAATGCGCGGGGTAGGTCAGATGCTCATCGCCAGCACGCGGCTGATCTCGGTCAGCGAGCGGCCAGACTGTTCCATCCAGGTGTTGAACGCCGCCTGCACCGCGCGGCGGGCCGCTTTCGACGTGGCCGGTTTGTCGATCACCCCTTCGGCAATCAGCCGCGCGGTGACGTCGCGCGACAGGATGAAACTGTCGCGCCCGCAGAACCGCATGGCATATTGCCCGGTGGCCCCGCCCAGCCGCGCGCCGCGATCCTTCAGCAGGTCGAGCAGGCCGATATAATCCTCGGACGGCCAGCCGCCCAGCACCGTGCCGGCGCCGCCCTGGGCGCGCAGGTCCAGCAGGAAGGCGGCATTGTCGCGCACGGTGGCGACCTTGGCGCCGTTGCGGACGATCCGCCGGTCCTGCAGCAGCGCGTCGAATCTGTCATCGTCGATAAAGGCGCAGCGGCCCGGGTCGAATCCGTCGAAGGCGGCTTCGAACCCGTCCCACTTGTTTTCGATGACCTTCCAGTTGAAGCCGGACTGGAAGATCGACTTGGTCATGGTCGACAGCCAGCGGTCGTCGGGGATGGCGGCCAGTTCCTCGGGCGACAGCGGCTTGTCCAGTTTCTGGTTCAGCGCCGCTTCGCCGCCATGGCGGCCGGCGGCTATGCCGAAGATCTCGTCGAAATGATGCATCGCGCCCTCCGTGCTGATCCGAATGTTGCCCGTTTGTTCCGAAAAGGCAATGCCAACCTGCAGCCGCGTCAGGCGGCATAGAACGTGGCCGTGGCGGTGGCGACGATTTTCCCGCTGTCTTCCTCGGTCATCTCGGCGCGGGTAAAGCTGAGCGCGCGGCCGGCGCGGATCACGCGGGCGTCGCACAGGATCGCGGTGCCGCGGCCGGGGCGCAGGAACTGGGTGTGCAGATCGGTGGTGGAGAACAGCCGCAGTTCACCGGCATGGGCGATGGCGGCCAGTACCATCGCGGTGTCGGCCAGCGCCGCCAAAGCCTGGCCCGAGACGATGCCGCCGACGCGGCTGAGATGCGGGCCCAGCGGCATCCGCACCAGCACATGTTCTGCGTCGGTTTCCAGCACCACGGGTTTGAGGGCGCGGACCCAGTCGGCAAAATTTTCCTCCAGGATCCGGCGGGCGTCTGCCGGGGTCATGCGCGTCCTCCTCGCGGGTTCCGGGGGAGACTAGTGCGCACCGGCGGGGCTGTCGATATCACTCGGCCACCGGCGTCTCCACCGCCGGCGGGTCCGGGACCTGCGCGTCATAGGCGTCCTGGCAGGCCAGCACCTCGTCGAAGGCGCGGCGCGATCCGCGCAGGGTGAAATGGCCCAGCTGGGCATCGCCGTAAGACCAGGTCATGCGCAGCTCGCGCTGGAATTCCTCGATAAAGGTGGCGGCCTTGTCGGTCGAGGCGTCAACCAGGATGTTCAGGCCCGGCGCGCCATCCATGAACACCCCGGTCATATCCAGGATCCAGGGGGGCTCGTCGCCCAGGGCCAGCGTCACGGGATAGCGGGTGCCGGGTTCGATCGAGGCCCAGGTTTCATCCAGCATGGTGATGTCCAGCGCCGGGATGCTGCCGCGCGTGTCGAACCCGATGAAGAACCCGGTGCCGTCGAAGGTGGCGAAGGCGAGGCAGCCCCGTGTGGTCGGGTAATACCCCACGTCCCAGCCATCGGTATAGGCCCAGCGCTCGGGCGTCGCCGCATCGGTGGGCGAGGAGGCCGGCAAAAGCGCCAGCGCCAGAGCAAATGGTAGGTATCGGGCCACGGCCCCTCCCTGCGATGTCCAAGCTGGGACGCGAGTATAAGCAGGGGGCGGCAGTCGGCAAAGACAAGATGCGGTTTTCAATGTCGCAGGTGTTGGCAGCAGGGAGGGGTTAACTTGTTGATAAATATACGCTTTGTTTCAAGCCGTCCTGCCGGTTCTGGCGGATCGCAAAGATCCGTGATGGGAACTAATCCACCGACAGACCGGCGATTGTCTGCTGGTCCGAACCGGAAAGGCCGGCAGTTGCACGTTCCGGTTGCGGAACCGGGCCTGAGGTTTGGCGTTTTATGGGCACAGCCGATTGAAAGGAGGCGATGACATGAACTGGGATCAAATCGAAGGCAAATGGGAACAAGTCAAAGGCAATGCCCGCGAGCATTGGGGCAAGCTGACCGATGACGAACTTCAGGAAGCCAAGGGCAACCGCGAACAGCTGGTCGGGCTGATTCAGGAGCGTTATGGCAAGGCCCGCGCAGAAGCCGAGCGCGAGGTCGAACACTGGCAGAGAAATCTCTGACCCAGCACCGGTGCGGGGCCGTACGGCCCCGCGCCTTGGTCACGCCGGATCGTGCCGGTGCGTGACCCAGTCTTTCCCCATCGCGACGATGCAGGACGTGCCGGTGGCGTAGGTCACCACCAGCGTCCAGTCGCCGCGCGCATCTGTCCAAACTTCCATGATCTGATCGGGGCCCTGCACCCCGGTGGCGCTGCGACGTTCCCCGAACCTGTGGGCCAGACGGTCATGCAAGGCGGATGTGGAGTCGCAAATCACCTCGGCAATCGGTGAAACTGCGCCGGCCGGCGCCGCGACGGCAAGCAATAGGGCAGGGATCAAAAACCGGACCATGCCCGGAAATGTAACGGAATTATGACGCTTCGTATAGCGACTTGATATACATCTCCGCTGGCGGCGGGGATGTGAGGGCCGGGCGAAGAGACCAGAAGATGCCAGTCTATAGATGCCGGCCTATAGATGACGGTGCGCTTGGTCGCGCACCGCCGATTCTAATTGATTTTTATTGTAAAACTCACCCCTTGCGCCCTGAAAACGGGCGTTCGGACCGGGACTCCCGGCGGCGTCTGGCGAGAGGCGCCTTTCTTGCTGGAGATTATTTGAGCTTGAGATCGGCGGCCATCTTGCGGCCGTCGCGTCCGTCCTGCAATTCGTACTCCACTTTCTGATTGTCAGCGAGCCCGGTGAGGCCCGATCGTTCCACGGCCGAGATGTGCACGAACACATCCTTGCCGCCTTCATCCGGGGCGATGAAGCCATAGCCCTTCGTTGTATTGAACCATTTTACGGTGCCGGTCGGCATCTTCCCCAAGTCTCCTTCTGTCTCCGCCGTATCCGTTGTGGACAGCCCTTAGGGCAACCCGTTTTGCCGACAGGCGGCCGGACCAGGGATCAGATCGGACGACTGGCTGACGGGGCGGCCCTAATTCAAGAATTGCAGGCTTGATTAAAAAATCAAGAAAAAGGGGCTGCAATTGGCTGCGCGGACAGATATTTCCGCAACTCAAAGAGGAGAGCAGAATGGTACTTTACGGGTTAAAAACCTGCGATACATGCCGCAAGGCTATGAAATCATTGCCAGATGCTGAATTTGTTGACGTGCGTAGCGACGGTGTGCCGGAAAAGCTGTTGCAACGCGCCTTTGCGCAATTCGAAGGCGAATTGGTGAATAGGCGTTCCACCACCTGGCGGGGATTCTCCGAGTCTGAACGGCAAAATCCGCCGCTGGAACTGCTAAAGGCACATCCGACGCTGATGAAACGGCCGCTGATCGCCGACGGTGACACGCTGTATCTGGGCTGGGGGCCCGAGGTGCGGGCGGCCCTTGGCGCCGGCTGAACGCGTGCCTATCTGTCGGTAAAAGGAAGGGAAACATGCGCAACGCGGCACTGGTTCTGGGGCTGATCGCCGGCATCTTCGGCATGATCGTCGGGTTTTTCGGATATGGCTATACCGTCGCCATCGAACATTGGGGCGAAATCGACGGGCTGGCGATGCAGGTGCAGAACGTCGATCTGATCCGCGCGGCCTCGCTGTTTGCGCCGATGCTGGCGATTGCCGGCGGCGCCATGGCCAAGGTGCGGGCGCTGTGGGGCGGTGCGTTGATGCTGCTCTCGGCGGCAGGGATGTATTACGCCTTTGGTTTCAACGTCTTCACCATGTTCCCCATCGCCTTTGCCGGGCTGGGTGGCCTGATGGCCGTGGGCGCCGGCAAGCCGGACGAGCCCAAGGCGCATTTCTGAGCGTCAGGAGATTCGCAGCCGCCGTTTCAGCAGTTCGTCCAGCGACAGCGGCCCGGCGCCGCGGAACACCAATACCAGCAACAGAACGATCCACAGCGCGCGCTGGTCCAGCATGATGCTGTCTGGCGCACCGTCGAACCAGGCGCCCAGCGTCGAGCCGTCGGCAATGGCGTTGTGGCCAAACAGGTCGGTCAACGACTGGACCACCACGAACCCCACCATGCCCAATGCCGCCAGGCGGGTGAACAGCCCCAGGATAATCAGTGCCGGCAGCACGAATTCGGCCCAGGTGCCGGCCAGGATCACCGCCTTCTGCATCGCGGTGGCCTGGGTGATGTCATAGCTGGCCGCCTCGGCCGCCTTGGGGAAAATCTGTGCAAAGCCGTTGAAGGAAGGCTGAACCAGGTGGGTCAGGTCGCCGCCCAGCTTGGTCAGGGCCGAGTTCCAGTAATAAACCGCAAAGATCGCGGCGAACAGGAAACGGGCCAGCGTCGGCATCAGCGCCGCGCCAATGCGGTATTCGACAAAATGGGCGAGGCGCAGGTAGAGGTTGATCAGGGCGGTCATGAGGTTTTCTGGTCCGTCGTCAGTGAGGTGAGAGCGCCGCCCTGCAGCAGCAGGGCGAGACTGGCGGAAAGGTCGAATGCGGCGGCCTCGGCCTGGGCGGCGTCATAGGCGGCGCCAAAGCTCAGCCCTTGGCCCAGCGCGGCGATCCAGGTTGCGGCGCCGGCGCGCAGAAGCTGTGGGATCGGGTCGTATTCGGGCCGCAGGACCACGACATCCTGCGCCTCAGCACGGGGCTTTGGCGCCCCGTCCTGGGTGGCAAAGCGCCAGATGTCGTGGACCGGCCAGTCGGAACGCAGCAGTTCCAGCGCCGGGGCCAGGGTGACCCTGGCCTGCATCAGCTGGTCGGGCGGCATCTCGGCCAGCACCGCGGCATCGACCGGCGCGGCATCGGCGGCGTGGTAGGACCGGCGCAGCGCCAGGTCGAGCCGCGCCATGTCGGGGAGATAGCCGAGATGGGCCAGATCGTTGCGCGAGGCGAGAAACTCGGGAAACCCGCTGCCGTAATGCATCATCAGCGGCGATTCGGGCGGGTTGGCGCGCAGGTAGAGGCGTGCCAGCCCCTTCATGTTGTCGCCGCCCAGCAGCCGGGCCACGGTGGGAAAGCCGGTTTCCAGCGCCTCGATCAGCGAAACGGTGACATTGTTGCGGTAGACGTCAAAGCGCCGCCCCGCCGGCCGGGTCGCGCCGTCGCGCAGCGCCTCGGGGACCGGGCGCGCAGGATCAAGCAGCGCAGCGGCAAACTGGTCTTCGCGACCGCTCATGCCGAAACGGGGGCCAGGGCGCGGGCGGCACGCGTGGCTTCGTCGCGCAGCACCGGCCAGTCGGGCACATCGGTGTCCCATTCCACCAGCACCGGGCGCGACCCGGACTTGGCCAGGGTGTAATCCAGCAGCGCCCAGACCGGATCGGCGACCTCGCGCCCGTGGCTGTCGATCAGCAGCGGCGCGCCGTGATCGTCGGCCTGGGTGTCATGGCCGCCCAGGTGTAATTCGCCCACATGGGCCAAAGGGAAGGCGTCGATATAGTCTTGCGGGGCAAAGCCCAGGTTGGTGGCCGAGACGAAGACGTTGTTGATGTCCAGCAGCAGGCCGCAGCCGGTGCGGCGCACCAGTTCGGCCAGGAACTCGGTTTCGGGCCAGCTGCTTTCCGCGAAGGCCAGATAGCTGGACGGGTTTTCCAACAGCATCCGGCGGCCCAGCGCCTCTTGCACCTGATCGATATGGTCGGCGACACGGGCCAGGGTTGCATCGGTATAGGGCAGCGGCAGCAGGTCGTTCAGGAAATGGCTGTCATGGGTGGACCAGGCCAGATGTTCCGAAAACGAGGCCGGGTTCAGCCAGCCGGTCAGATGTTTCAGCCGCGCCAGATGGTCGCGGTCAAGCGGGCCGTCGCCGCCGATCGACAGGCCGACGCCATGCACCGAGATGGCAAATCTTTCGGACAGGGCGCGCAGCTGCGCCAGCGGGCGGCCACCATCGCCCATGTAGTTCTCGGCATGGATCTCAAGCCATTGCACCGGGCCGGGTTCGGCCAGGACCGCCGCGAAATGCTGCGGTTTGAAGCCGATGCCGGGGGCGTGCGGCAGCCGGTTGGGATCGGAGGCGGCGTCAAGCATGGCTAAGCCCGTCAAGGCGCGGCAGGCCGCCGGGGCGGCCTGCCAGCGGTGTTATGCGGGAAGATCGCGTTCCAGCGGCTCCAGCGAGCCCTTGCGCTCGGTGCCGTCCGCCATCGCGGGCAGCTCGATCTCGGCGCAGGTGCCGGCGTCAACCAGAGTCCAGGCATTGCCTTGGTAATCGGTGGTCGAGGTTCCGGCGCAGGTGGTGCCAGGTCCGGCCGCGCAGTCGTTCTGGCCGGCCAGCGACACGCCATAGCACTTTTCCTTCGCCTGGGCGGTGGCGCCGGTGCCATGTACGGACAGGGCGGCAGCAACGGCGCTGGCGATGGCCAGGGTCTTTGCAGTGGTCGACATCTTGAGGTCCTCCGGTTTTGGTAACAACGGGTTAAGCCTCCACAGCATAGGGCCAAGCGGCCGGAACGTGATCTCACGAGCCCGTGACTCACGTCTCCGTCAATTCGCGTTATGGCCACTTCCCGCCGCAGGCTGCGGAATCCGCGCTTTCCTGTCAATTGTTACAGTAAGGCGCGGACAGCCGGCGGTGATTTGTTACAGCAGGTCGGGCGGAGTCGCCTCGATCTTCAGGGCGGCTGTAACATCGGCCAGCGAGGCGACGCTGGTCTGCTTTTCGCCCAGGCGGCGGATGGTTACCGTGCGTTCTTCCACCTCGCGATGGCCGACCGCCAGGATCACCGGCACCTTGCCCACCGAATGTTCGCGCACCTTGTAATTGATTTTTTCGTTGCGCGTATCGGCCTCGGCCCGGACACCGGCGGCGGTCAGGGTGGCGGCAACCTCCCTGACATAATCGTCGGCCTCCGAGGTGATCGAGGCCACCACCACCTGCCGGGGGGCCAGCCAGAACGGCAGCTTGCCCTCCCAGTTCTCGATCAGGATGCCGATGAACCGTTCAAACGAGCCCAGCGTTGCGCGGTGCAGCATGAAGGGGCGGTGCTTGTCGCCATCGGCGGCGATATAGGAGGCGCCCAGCCGTTCGGGCAGGTTGGGGTCCACCTGGAAGGTGCCGCATTGCCAGACCCGGCCGATGGCATCGGTCAGGTAGAAATCCAGCTTGGGGCCGTAAAAGGCACCGTCGCCCGGTTCCAGCGTATAGTCGCGGCCCACCGCCTTGATGGCGTTTTCCAGCGCGCCTTCGACATAATCCCAGCTTTCTTCCGAGCCCACGCGCTTTTCCGGGCGGGTGGCAAAGCGGATTTCGAACTCGGGAAAGCCGAGTTCTTCGTAGATATTGGCGAGGAAGTCGATGAAGCGGGCGCATTCCGACTGGATCTGCTCTTCGGTGCAGAAGATATGCGCGTCATCCTGGGTAAAGCCGCGCACCCGCATGATGCCATGCAGCGCGCCCGAGGGTTCGAAACGGTTGCACGATCCGAACTCGGCCAGCCGCAGCGGCAGGTCGCGATAGGATTTCAGACCCTGGTTGAACACCTGCACGTGGCAGGGGCAGTTCATCGGCTTCAGCGCGTTGATCCGCGTCTGGCTTTTGTCCTTGACCACCGCATCGTCGGTTTCGCCGTCGCGGCTTTCATCGACTTCGACCAGGAACATGTGATGCTGGTACTTGTCCCAGTGGCCCGAGGCCTCCCACAGCTTGCGGTCGACGACCTGCGGCGTGTTGATCTCGCGATAGCCGCCGGCGCGCTGCTTGCGGCGCATGTAATCCTGCAGGGTGGTGTAGACGGTCCAGCCGTTCGGGTGCCAGAACACCTGGCCCGGCGCTTCTTCCTGCATGTGGAACAGGTCCATCTCGCGGCCCAGCTTGCGATGGTCGCGCTTGGCGGCCTCCTCCAGCATGGTCAGATGCGCCTTCAGCTTGTCGCGGTTCAGGAAGGCAACGCCGTAGATGCGCTGCAGCATCTGCCGCTTGCTGTCGCCGCGCCAATAAGCGCCGGCAATCGACATCAGCTTGAACGCGTCGCCGGGCACCTGGCCGGTATGCTGCAGGTGCGGACCGCGGCACAGGTCCTGCCAGTCGCCGTGCCAGTACATACGCAGCGGTTCGTCGCCGGGGATCGCCTCGATCAGTTCGACCTTGTAGGGTTCGTTATTGTCTTCGTAATGCTTGATCGCGCGGTCGCGCTCCCACACCTCGGTGGTGACGGGATCGCGGCGGTTGATGATTTCCTTCATCTTCTTTTCGATCTCGCCCAGATCCTCGGGCGTGAACGGTTCGGCGCGGTCGAAATCGTAATACCAGCCGTTTTCGATGACGGGGCCAATGGTGACCTTGGTGTCGGGCCAGATCTCCTGCACCGCGCGGGCCATGATATGGGCCAGGTCGTGGCGCACCAGCTCGTTGGCCTGCACCTCGTCCTTCATGGTGTGAATGGCGATCTCGGCATCGCCGGGGATCGGCCATTGCAGATCCCAGTGCTTGCCGTTGACGGTGGCGGAAATCGCCTTTTTCGCCAGCGAAGTCGAGATGTCGGCGGCGACCTCGGCAGGGGTGATCCCGGCCTGGTAGTGCCGTGCATTGCCATCGGGAAGGGTCAGGGAAATCTGGGCCATCGGCCTTAGCTCCTCGTCGGTTTGGCGCCCACTGAACGCCCGGTTGCGGGTTATGTGGCGCCCGATGTGGCAGTGTCAGCCGGGCAAGTCAAGCCGCTCTGGCGCAGGCGCCGTCCCCCGTGACCTTGCGTCCCGCAGCGGCCTGTGCCCTAGTCGCGCCAGGCGACAGGCAGGGAGTGACCGCATGGCAGGGGCAGAGTATCTCGACACGGCGCAGGGGCGGCGGCTGGCCTATCACAGCACGCCGGGCAAGGGGCCGGTGGTGGTGTTCCTGGGCGGGCTGAAATCCGACATGGAGGGCACCAAGGCGCTGCACCTCGAGGCCTGGGCGCAGGCGCGCGGGCAGGCCTTTCTGCGCTTTGACTATTCCGGCCACGGCGAAAGCTCGGGCCGGTTCGAAGACGGCTGCATCGGCGACTGGCACGAGGACACGCTGGCGGCGATCGATGCGCTGACCGAGGGGCCGATCCTGCCGGTCGGCTCGTCGATGGGCGGCTGGCAGGCGCTGCTGCTGGCCCGCGCGCGGCCCGAACGGATCGCCGGGCTGGTCACCATCGCCGCGGCGCCGGATTTCACCGAAGACAGCTATTGGGCGGGGTTCAGCGACGCCCAGAAACGGCAGCTGGAAGAGGTCGGGCAGGTCGAGCTGCCCTCGGATTACATGGAGCCCTACGTGATCACCCGCCGGATGATCGAGGACGGGCGCGACCGACTGGTCTTGCGGGCGCCGCTGCCGCTGCCCTTTCCGGTGCGCTGCTTGCAGGGCACGGCCGACAGCGCCGTCAGCACCGACACCGCGCTGCGCCTGCTGGAACATGCCGACTGTCCCGACATGCGGCTGACGCTGGTCAAGTCGGCCGATCACCGGTTTTCCGACGGGCTCTGCCTGGCGCTGATCGAGGCGGCAGTGCTGGACGTGCTGGGCGCCGGCTGATGCGATGGCTGGCGCGCGGCCTGGCGGTTCTGGCGCTGCTGGCTGCGGCGCTGTGGTGGCTCGGCCCCTATGAACCGGCCGAGCTGACGGCAGAGTTTGATGCGGGCGCGATGGATCGCGGCGTGCAGGCCTATTTCGACGCGGCCGAGGCCCGGTTCGACGACATCACGCCCGGGGTGCAGAAACGGGTGATCTGGGCCGGCGCGGCCGAGCAGCGGACGCCGATCGCGCTGGTCTACCTGCACGGGTTTTCCGCCACCTCGGAAGAGGTGCGGCCACTGCCCGACCGGATTGCCGCGGCGCTGGGCGCCAACCTGGTGTTCACCCGGCTGACCGGCCACGGCCGCTCGATGCGCCAATACCGTGCCCTGGCCGCGCTTTCCGATGCCGAATTATCCGCGCGCGGCCTGACCCGACAGTCGTTG
>NZ_PGTB01000135.1 GCF_002786325.1 Pseudooceanicola lipolyticus
AGCTCGGCGCCCGCTCGGTCGAGCCGCGCGCCGGCGACGATCCCGACGCCATCCTGTCGCGCGCCGAGGCCGCGGTGTCGACCGGTCAGCTGCAACAGGCGCTGGACGAGTTGGCGGCGCTGCCGGATGCGGCGAAACCCGCCCTGGCCGATTGGATCGATTCCGCCCAGCGCCGGATCGCCGCCAAACAGGCCGCGACCGCCCTGATGCAAAGCCAGTCCAGCAAGTGAAGGACGCATGATGCTCTGGTCCCTGATCAAGATACTTTTCTTCGTCGCGCTTGTCGCGGTTCTGACCTATGGCGCCGGACTGCTGATGGAGACCACCGGCGGCGTCCGGGTCACCTTTGCCGGCACCGAATATACACTGGGCCCGCTGCAATCGGTGATCGCGGCGCTGCTGCTGCTGGTGACCGTCTGGCTGGTGCTGAAACTGCTGTCGCTGGCGGTTGCCTTCCTGCGCTTCCTGAATGGCGATGAAACCGCGGTGTCGCGCTATTTCGACCGCGGCCGCGAGGCGCGCGGCTACAAGGCGCTGGCCGATGGCATGATGGCGCTGGCCTCGGGCGAGGGGCGGCTGGCGATGTCCAAGGCGGCCAAGGCGGAACGCTATCTGCGCAAGCCGGAACTGACCAACCTGCTGACCGCCCAGGCGGCCGAGATGGCCGGGGATACCCGCAAGGCGACCGAGACCTATAAAAAGCTGATCACCAATGACAGCACCCGCTTTGTCGGCGTGCGCGGGATCCTCAAGCAGAAGCTGGCCGAGGGCGACCGCGAAACCGCCCGCAAGCTGGCCGAGAAGGCAATTGCGCTGAAACCCAAACACGAGGAAACCCAGGATGTGCTGCTCAAGCTGCAGGCGCAGGCGCGCGACTGGGCCGGGGCACGCAGCACCCTGGGCGCCAAGCTGAAATCCGGCAGCCTGCCACGCGATGTCTATTCCCGCCGCGAGGCGGTTCTGGCGCTGTCCGAGGCCCGCGAGGTGATCGAGGACGACGTCAGCCTCGAGGCGCGCGAGAAGGCGATCACGGCCAACCGGCTGTCTCCCGACCTGGTGCCGGCGGCGGCGCTGGCGGCGCGCTCCTATGTTGCCAAGGGCAAGCCGCGCAATGCCACCCGCATCCTGCGCAAGGCCTGGGAGGCCCAGCCGCATCCCGACCTGGCCGCCGCCTTTGCCGCCATCGTACCCGACGAAACCCCGCAGGAGCGGCTGAAACGCTTCCAGACGCTGACCAAGATCCATCCCGACCACCCGGAAACCCGGCTGCTGCTGGCCGAGCTCAACATCGTGGCCGAGGATTTCCCCGAAGCCCGCCGCGCGCTGGGCGAACTGGCGCAATCCGAGGCCGCCGATGCCCGCGCCCTGACCCTAATGGCCGCGATCGAACGCGGCGAGGGCGCCTCGGACAACGTGATCAAGGGCTGGCTGGCCCGCGCACTGAACGCGCCGCGCGGCCCGCAATGGGTCTGCGACAATTGCCACCACCGCCACGGCGAATGGCAGCCGGTCTGCGACAATTGCGAAAGCTTCGACACGCTCAGCTGGACCACCCCGCCGCGCGCCGAGATCACCAGCGCCACCGGCGCCCATATGCTGCCGCTGATCGTCGGCGCCACCGACGAGCCGCCGGCGGCCGATCTGCCCGAGAGCGACATCATCGACGTGCCGACCGAGTCCGAGGAGCCCGCACCCCAACCCGCCGAGGAATCGCCCGACCCAAGCAAGCCTGCGGTAAATTAGCCCTTTCCAGCGCCGCGCCCCGATGCTAAGAGCCCGCCGCACCGGGCCGCTGTAGCTCAGCTGGTAGAGCACGTCATTCGTAATGATGGGGTCGGGGGTTCGAGTCCCTTCAGCGGCACCACTTAAAATGGACCAGTACCATTTTTCAGCATGCCAGGCCCTGCCTGACGGCCTCGATCCACCGTTGCGCTTCCTAGGGATCGAAAAGGGGAATCGGCGGCCGATATTTGCGGTTGAAGAACGCGCTGCGATTTTCTGAACACTGCGGTCCACGACGCGGCGTCCAGAGGGGGCGTGTCTTTCCGGGAGTCGCGCAAAGACCCGCCCGTGCCAAGCCGTTCCGCAGGAACTCGCGCGGCGGTTGGAACATGTGCCGATTTGAGTTTCTGCACTGGCCCCGTCTGCACAAGGACCTATCGGCAAACTCATCTTTCCAAGAGCGGCATCAAAAGCGAAAACAGTTCTGCCTGCGACGTGATCTTGCAGCGCTTGTAAAGCTGTTTGCGAAAGACTTTGACCGTCTGAGGACTGATATTCAGCGTCAGGGCGACGGATTCCGAGGAATGGCCCTGCAGGATCAGGATGGCCACTTCGGCCTGTCGATTGCTCAACTTGATGTCGTGGATATCCTCCAAGGCCATTTTGAGCTGAGTTGAAAGCGCGGCCTCTTGGCTGGGCCGCGCCGTCTTGGGGAACTGCAGCTCAAAATGGCGCGACAGCAGCGCCAAGAGGACGCCCTCGTACTGGCGCAGGCGACGTTCGGATTTCGCGGAGAACCTGGTGTGGGATGTCGTCGAGGTTCCGATTGAAACGGTGGCGGTCATTTGCTTGCCAATCGGACAAAACAGCGTGATCTCATCCGAAATTCCGAGGTCGCCATAATACCACTCGTAATATTTGCTTCGGGTGAAATTGTCCGGGGAAATCTCCAGCAACCTGTAGCTTCCGGGCTTTGCGCCATCCAAGTGGTACCGATAAAAGGGATCGAGCTGAAAGGCCGCCGACAGGTAATCTTCCTCCAGCCTTCGGAAGACGTTTGACCCGCGATAGTCCTTGTAAACAACCACCGGCGAAGCGGGGCCGGTCCAGATCATGGAAATGACGTTGTCATAGTCGATGATCGCCCGCACCGCCGCGGCGAAGAGGCCGTGAAACGTGTTTGCGCCAAGCGATCGGATTGCCCCTTCTAGCGCTGCCTCAAGTGAATCGGTGGTCATTTTATACCCCTCCAGGGGTACTTTTTGGTCCGGTTTACCCCGCTGAGGGTATATACCACTCGTTTCATGATATTGTACATGAAAACTATCAATAGAGGGGTACGCACCGAATGCACCTGTGGTGCAAAATCAGGAAACCCGAATGAAGGTCGATGTTGATCACGGCGCCATGAAGGTGGTTGGGTTTACGACCCCGTGGATCACGCGGCCGTCGGGAGCGATCCAGCTGCATCTGTCTACCTCCGCGCCCGTCACCGGCATCAGCGTGTCGCGCATAGACCTCGATGAACCGCGAAAGACCACCTGGCCCGTGCAGGTTCTGAGCGCGCCGGCGGTCCACCGCCAATTCGAACAAGGCTCGTACGTTACCATCGCCGCGCAGGAGCTCGAAAAAATCGGCGATGTAGAGGAGCTGTTTTTCGAGCTGTTTTTGACGCGCAATCCCGACCGACGCGTTGTCTTGGCGACCGGGGACCTGTCGCTTGAACTGGTAAATGGCGCGCTCTGCGCGTTCCTATCGAAACAAGAAGTCGCCCGGTCGGAACCGCTTCCCCAGAAGACCTGGCTGCTGTTTCGCCTGTCCAAAACGGCACAGGGCTTACGTGTCGATGTGACCTCGACCGACGAGTTCGCGCCTCAGCAGCTCTCGATGTCGGTTTGCGCGTCGGCCGGCGGCGGGTTTGGCAAAGATATCACTCTGCTCAGCAACCGCGATGCCCAAACCAAAACCTTGAATGCCAAGATCGGGCGAATTGCACTGAAAGGGACGTTGTTGGAAGCGCAATGGCGTTTTCCAACCCTGCATACCACCAAACCCATCGCCTCGATCGGGACCGATCGGCCGGTTTTTCTGCAACTCGTCAACGCTCCAACCTTTTGTACACTGTCTCGGCGTTGGGACGGGTCCAGCATGGATCCCAAGGTTGTGCCCGCCCATTATGACGCCGTCCATTTCCACGACGATGACATGGCGCCCCTGGATTGGCCCGCATCCTATGGTGTCATGGTTCCATCAGATGCACCGGCTGGGGTCTATTCTTTCGACGTAGAGACAGCGAATTCGACAGAACAGATTGTCTTTTTCGTTTCCAGCCACTCTGTGCAGGCGCCGTTATTGGTGGTGCTGCCCACCGCAACCTACCTGGCATACGCCGACGAATACCTGCCCCGGCACCTCTATCCGCACAAATGCGAGGATAGGGGCCACAGTTTTGCATTTCACAACAATCTGCGTTCGCTCTATGACTACCATTCCGACGCGAGTGGCGTCTCGCTTGTGTCTTACAAGAAGCCGAAGGTCACAATCAGAGCCGACTACAACTACCCGCTCTGCGGCTGTCCGCACAACCTGCCCGTCGATCTTCATTTTCTCCGGTTTCTTCACCGAGAAGGTGTGAAATTCGACCTCATCACGGACCACGATCTCGACGAACGAGGCTTCGGCGCGCTCGAAGGGTATCAAGGCGTTCTGACTGGCAGTCACCCGGAATACGTCACCGACAAAATGGAGGCTGCGGTCCGGCGCTATATCGCGACCGGCGGGAGCCTCGCCTATCTCGGCGGCAACGGATTTGCTGGTGGCGTGGCCTTGAAAGACGGATATATGGAACTGCGCCGGTCCGCACTGGAAGCCGGTCGCACGTGGGACGGGCCTGTTGGGGAACTTGCGCTTGCGCTCACCAACGAACTCGGCGGCTTATTGCGGCATCGGGGCCGCGGCGAATTTAGTCTCGTTGGCAAGGCCATTTCGCTCATGGGGTTCGACGGGGCGCGTCCCTATGAACGTACACCCGCAAGCTACGACGAAGACGTCTCATGGATCTTCGAGGGGGTGCGCGATACTTGCTTCGGCGACACCGGGATCGTGTTGGGCGGGGCTGCAGGCTATGAGGTGGACGCAACGGACCCGCATCTTGGCACGTCGCCCGATACAATCGTGGTGGCACGGGCAACCGGATTTCCCGAGTCATTCTTTCATGACCCGACGCGTTGGTACGAGGGTGGTGAAGCGGAAGAAATGCAGCGGCGCTGCGCCGAGATGACCATTCGCCAACTGCCCAACGGCGCAAAGATCTTCACCACCGGTTCGGTCGCGTGGCTCGGCGCGTTGCCTGAAGCCGGCGAGATGAACGATGTCGGCAGGCTGACCCTCAATGTCATCAACAGATTCACGATTTCTCAGAAACGAGAAAACCGTCGAGCGACGGACCCGCAAACCGCACTCTAGCAACAGGGAAGAACGATGTTAAAACACCTTACGATCGCCGCTGCCATCGCCGCAGCATCCGCCTCATCCGCGATGGCCGAACAGGTCAAGCTTGGCCTGCAGCCATGGCTTGGCTACGGACCGCTTTGGGTTGCCGAAGAAAAAGGTTTCTTCGACAAACATGGCGTTGACGTTGAACTGAGCAATTTCAACTGGGATCAGGACATGCTGGCCGCTTTGGCGAGCGGTAACCTTCATGTCATCGCCGGTGCAACGAACGGCGTGATCACCAGCTACAATCAAGGCGTCGACCAACGTGGCTTCATGATCATGGACCTTGCCTTTGAGGCAGACGCGATCATCGCGGGCAACGATATCAATTCCATTTCCGATCTGGCCGGGAAGAAGATTGCGTTTGAAAGCGGGACCACCAGCGACCTGCTGTTGAACTATGCCCTGCGCGAAAACGGCATGAGCATCTCCGATATCGAACACGTCCCGATGGGCGCGTCGGAGGCCGGGCTCGCTTTGGTCTCGGGCCGCGTGGATGTGGCCGTCTCCTACGAGCCGTATATTTCGGCCGCGCTGGCCAAAAGCGACTCGAACAAGGTGCTCTACACGGCGGCAGAAAAGCCCGGCCTGATCAGCGACCTGCTCACCGCACGTTCCGACTGGATCGAAGCAAATCCTGACGTCGTGCGTGGGCTGATTTTGGCCTGGGACGATGCGGTGACGTTCATCCGCGAGAACCCCGAAGAAGGCCAGGCGATGATTGCAGACGCAGTTGGAGCCAAGCGGGATTATTTCGCGCCCGCCTGGGCCGGCGTGCGCCTCTACAACATCGAAGAGATGATCGAATTCTACAACGGCGGCTTCCAGGAGACCGTCACGGAAATCGGCGAGATCCTGAAAGAGGCAAAGCCCGAAGAGATCACCAAAGTGCCGACGGCCGACGATATCTTGATGTTGGATGTCCTTCTGAGCATGCAGAACTGAGCTCATAGAAAAATGGCGTTGCCGCAGGCTGTGGCAACGCCCCATGAACGATAGGCCAACACGTGACATCAGATCGAAAAAAGAAGAAGCGGCCCGGACTCTTGCGTCTCAGGCAGGATATTCCGGCAAACATTTACACTTTTTCCGGAATCCTGGTGCCGGTTCTTCTGGTCGCAATGTGGTGGGGCGTGACGGTCTCTGGCTATGTCGAGCCGCTCTTTCTCCCTGGTCCGGTAGACGTC
Organism: Pseudooceanicola lipolyticus; assembly: GCF_002786325.1. Classification (GTDB taxonomy): domain Bacteria; phylum Pseudomonadota; class Alphaproteobacteria; order Rhodobacterales; family Rhodobacteraceae; genus Pseudooceanicola_C; species Pseudooceanicola_C lipolyticus. The sequence continues at coordinate 6,405 of NZ_PGTB01000135.1, forward strand.
ATCGCCGAAGGCTGGCGGCAGTTGCGCGAGGGCATCCTCATACAGGACGCATCTGTGAGCTTCTACCGGATCATGGTGGGGTGGCTCGCTGCGACGGCGGTGGCCCTTCCTGTCGGTATCCTGATGGGCAATTTTCGCATCATCGAAGGCTCTCTGGAGCCTCTGATCTCAACGATGCGGTACATGCCGGTTGTTGCCTTGATCCCGTTGTCCATCCTGTGGGCCGGGATCGGTGACATGCAAAAGATTCTCATTCTGTTCCTGGGCACGTTCTTCCAGCAGGTCCTTATGATCATGGACAATGTGAAGAATATCGACATCAACCTCATCCGTGCCGGTCAGACCCTGGGATTCAACAACCGTGAAATTCTGCGGCGGATCGTTCTTCCCGCGGCGTCGCCGGGAATATGGGATACCTTCCGGATCACCATTGGCTGGACATGGACATATCTGGTGGTTGCCGAACTCGTAGCGGCGAGTGAAGGGCTGGGTCGGCGTATCATGGATGCGCAACGCTATCTGGCGACCGATACGATCCTTTTCGGGACACTTTTCATCGGCCTGCTCGGTTTGCTCACTGACTACGCCTTCAAAAAGTCCGGCAAGAAACTGTTCAAGTGGAAGAGTGACAAGCGATGACCCAGGCAAAGGTAGTAATTGACGGGGTCGGCAAGATATTTGGTTCGGGCGATGAGGCAATCGAAGCGATCCGACGTATCGACTTGTCGGTGCAAGAGAACGAATTCGTCTCAATCGTTGGGACCTCCGGTTGTGGCAAATCCACGCTGTTGAACATGATTGGGGGCCTGGATGAGCCCACCGGCGGAGAGATCCTCATCGACGGAGAGCCGGTCGAGGGTCCCGGACGGAACCGGGGGTTTGTCTTTCAGAGCTATAGTCTTTTTGAGTGGATGACCGTCCGCGCCAACATCCGTTTTGCCTTGGAAAAGAGCGCTCTTGCTGCCGCCGAAAAAGACGAGCTTGTCTCGCACTTTATCCAGGCGGTTGGCTTGACTGGATTTGAAAACACCTATCCCAAGCAGCTTTCCGGCGGCATGAAGCAGCGGGTCGCGATCGCGCGGTCGCTTGTCTACAAGCCCTCGATTCTTCTGATGGACGAGCCTTTTGGCGCCCTCGATGCGCAGACCCGGGGGATGATGCAGGAATTGCTGTTGAAGGTCTGGGAAGATCACAAAGTCACAGTGCTTTTTGTTACCCACGACGTGGATGAAGCCATTTTCCTTGCTGACCGAGTGGTGGTTTTGGGCAGCCGGCCCGGCCTGGTGAAACGCGAGATCCAGATCGAACTTGAGCGCCCAAGGAATTTCGAGATCGTCACCGACAGCCAATTCTCTGAATATAAACGGGAAATCCTGACCGACATTCGAGAAGAGACGCTTAAGGTGATGCACATGGAACAGATGGCTGCAACCTAGCGGTTGCGCCCCACACAGTCATGAGCACGCAATGACGGATAAACCTGAAACGGTCCGGCCGACGGCTATTCACGACCTGAACGCCCTTGCCAAAGCTGAGGTGGATCAGCTGCTCGTAAGAACCGAGCAGGACCTGGGCCCCTTTCTGGAGCTTGTTGAACCGATCATCGCCGCGGTGAAAACTGATGGCGATCAGGCACTGGTGCTTTTTGCGGACAAGTTCGACGGAGCGCAGATCGGACTCGGCGAGATCGCGGTATCCGAAAGCGAGTTTCAGGAAGCTGAAAACAGCCTGCCCGTCGATCTGATCGAGACATTGCACTACGCCGCTGACAATATTCGCCGGTTTCACGAAGAGCAGATGCCCGGCGAGATGTGGACAAAAGAAATCCGTCCGGGTGTTCTCGTCGGAGAGCGACATACACCTGTGGAAAGCGCGGCGCTTTACTCTCCACGCGGCAAAGGCTCGTTTCCTTCCGTGACCCTGATGACGGCCATCCCTGCAATTGTCGCAGGCGTGAAAAATCCCATCATTGTCACGCCGACCGGGCCAGATGGAAAAGTCGATGCCGGAACGCTGGTAGCCGCCAAAATTGCCGGGGTCGATCAAGTCTTCAAGGCAGGCGGGGCCGTGGCCGTGGCAGCGGCGGCCTTCGGTACCGCAACGGTGCCGAAATGCCATGTGATCGAAGGACCTGGCAGCCCTTGGGTCGTGGCGGCAAAGCGCCTGTTAAGTGGCACCATCGCGTCAAGCGTGCGGGCCGGACCGACCGAAAGTATGCTGTTTTGCGATGAAACCGCCGACCCTTACCTGGTGGCACTCGACACGCTGATCGAGGCAGAGCACGGGCCGGATAGTTCCGTATTTACGGTGGTGCCCACCCCTGAATTCGCTGCCAGGGTTGCTCAGGAAATCGAGCATCTCTATCAGCATATGTCGATTCAACGCGCGGAGTTTGCACGCACCGTTCTTGGTGGAGCAAACGGTGGGATCGTCATCGCGCGAGATCTTCGGCAAGGCTATAATTTCGTCAATGCCTATGCGCCCGAACATCTTCAGGTCATGTCAAAGCATCCCTTTGAGCACCTTGCCCATATCACCGAAGCGTCTGAAATTCTGCTGGGCGAGTGCGCGCCAAGTTCGATTGCGAACTATGTCATGGGACCTAATGCGGTGTTGCCGACTTCTGGCGCCGCCAAATTCGGCTCACCGCTTGGCGTCCACGCCTTTCTGAAAAGCGCGTCGATTGCGCATGTGTCCCAAAGCGGCTTTCACGAGATGGCACCCCATACCGAGCGTTTCGCGCGCTATGAAGGCTTTGATGCGCATGCCAACGCAGTGTCGAGCTTGCGGCGCGCCGGACAGTGCTAGTCAGCAAAGCGCCCGGAGCGTGCCGTGGCGATTTGCACCGCCGATCCATGGGTGTTGCACGACGAAACCGCCGGTCTGGCGGGCAGGGAGGATTAACGTTTTGTTAACCATAAAGGACGGTCTGTTGCATTCGAGGATTGCGCCGCGCCGCCGGATCGGCAAGACTTGACTATGACCAAGCTATTGCTGCCGACGTCCCGGTCCCTGCCCATCGTGCTGTTGCGCGCGCGGGAACGGCTGATGGGTCCAATTCGCGGTCTGCTCTCCGATCTCGGTCTGACCGAACAGCAATGGCGCGTCTTGCGGGTGCTGGACGAGGGCGGGCCGATGGAGCCTACGCGAATCTCGGAACAGGCCTGCCTGCTGCTGCCCAGCCTCACCCGCATCCTGCAGAAGCTGGAGGAAAAGACGCTGATCCGGCGGCAACAGGACAAGTCCGACCGCCGGCGCCAGATCGTGCAGATCAGCCCGCGCGGTGCGCGGCTGATCGCCGACAATATGGAGCGCAACCAGGCGGTGCTGGACGCGGTGCGCGACCAGATGGGAGCCGAGCGGTATGACCTGCTGCTTGACCTGCTGAACGAGCTGGACGGCCTGCCGGTCAAGTCGTGACCGCCTGCGCGCCGCTCCGCGCAGCGCTGCCGCGCCGGATTGCCCGGCGCGGATGATACGCTAGACTGCGGCAAACCGGGGCAAGAGCAGGGCACCACCATGAGATTGACGCGCAGAACCGCCGTTCTGGGATTGGCCGCGACGGCGTTATCCGCCTGTATGCCGGGCGCGGCCCCGGCGCCGGGGGCAACCTTTCGCCCGGCGCCCAACCCGGCTTTCGACGCCTGGGTTGCCGGCTTCCGGGCGCGGGCATTGGCGCGCGGGATCACCCCCGCCACCTTCGACGCGGCCTTTCGCGGTGTCGGCTATTTGCCCGCCGTGGTCGAGCGCGACCGCAACCAGACCGAATCGACGCGCACGCTCGAGGATTATCTCGCCATCGCCGCCTCGGACGAGCGGGTGAGCAAGGGCCGCGCCGCGCTGGCCCGGCACCAGGCGACGCTGGATGCCGTCGCCGGGCGCTATGGGGTGCCCGCCCATGTGGTGACCGCGGTCTGGGGGCTGGAAAGTTTCTATGGCGAGCGGCGCGGCGCGGTGCCGGTGATCTCGGCCACCGCGACCCTGGCCTTTGACGGGCGGCGCGGCGCCTTTTTCGAGGATCAGCTGATCGCGGCGCTGCGCATCCTGCAGAATGGAGACATCACGCCGGCACGGATGACCGGCAGCTGGGCCGGGGCAATGGGCCATACCCAGTTCATCCCGACCTCCTATATTGCCTATGCGGTGGATTTCGACGGTGACGGGCGGCGCGACATCTGGTCGGACAACCCGGTGGATGCGCTGGCCTCTGCCGCCTCGTACCTGGCCCGCTCGGGCTGGGTGCGCGGGCAGCCCTGGGGCATCGAAGTGGTGCTGCCCGAGGGCTTTGACCTGGCCAGCGCCGCGCGTGGCAACCGGCGCAGCGTTGCCTCCTGGGCGGCGCTGGGGGTGGTGCCGGCCGA
>NZ_PGTB01000136.1 GCF_002786325.1 Pseudooceanicola lipolyticus
GGCACCGGTGGCCATCGGTCGGTCGGGGTTGACCGCCGGACGCACCGGGCGCGACGGTTTCGGCTCCGGCCGCTCGGGCGCCGCTTTGGCCGCCGGCTCAGGCGCCTTTTGGGCGGCCGGTTTCGCCTCGGGCTTGGCCTTGGCCGGTTCCGGCTTTGGCTTGTCCTCGGGGGGCGGTACCGACTCGTCGGTCTCGATGCGGATCAGGTCGCTGCCGATGGCGATGACATCACCGGCCTCGCCGCCCAGCCAGGTCACCTTGCCGCTGACGGCCGCCGGGATCTCGACCGTGGCCTTGTCGGTGGTGACCTCGCAGATCACGTCATCCTCGCGCACCATGTCGCCGACCTTGACCAGCCAATCGCTCAGCTCGGCCTCGGCGATGCCCTCGCCGATATCGGGCAGCTTGAAGGTATGCTCTGCCATCGCTCAGCCCTCCATCACCGTGTCGATCGCCCGCCGCACCCGGTCGGGCCCGGGGAAGTAATCCCATTCCTGCGCGTGCGGATAGGGCGTGTCCCAGCCCGCCACCCGCAGCACCGGCGCTTCCAGCGCATAGAAACACTCGCTCTGCACCAGCGCGACGATCTCGGCCCCGAAGCCCGAGGTCAGGGTCGCCTCGTGCAGCACGATACAGCGGCCCGTGCGATTCACCGAGGCCACCAGGGTTTCCAGGTCCAGGGGCAGCAGCGTGCGCAGGTCGATCACCTCGATGTCATGGCCGCTTTCCTCGACCGCGGCCAAGGCGACATGCACCATGGTGCCATAGGTGATCAGCGTTGCCTCGCGCCCTTCGCGCACCACCTGCGCCTTGCCCAGCGGCACCTCGTAATACTCGGGGTCGACATCGCCCTGGGGATGCTTCGACCACGGCACCGATGGCCGGTCGAAATGCCCGTCGAACGGCCCGTTATAGAGCCGCTTGGGCTCGAGGAAGATCACCGGATCCGGATCCGCGATGGCCGCCAGCAGCAACCCCTTGGCGTCGCGCGGGTTCGACGGCACCACGGTCTTCAGACCCGCCACATGGGTGAACAGCGCCTCGGGGCTCTGGCTGTGGGTCTGTGCGCCGAAAATGCCACCGCCGGTGGGCATCCGGATCACCAGCGGGCAGGTGAACTGCCCGGCCGAGCGATAGCGCAGCCGCGCCGCCTCGGACACGATCTGATCATAACCGGGATACATGTAGTCGGCGAACTGGATCTCGGCGATGGGCTTCAGCCCATAGGTCGCCATGCCGATAGCGGCGCCGACAATTCCCAGCTCGCTGATCGGCGTGTCGAAACAGCGCTCGACACCGAACCGTTTCTGCAGCCCCGCGGTGCAACGGAACACGCCGCCGAAATAGCCGACATCCTCGCCCAGCACCACGACATCCTCGTCGCGCTCCATCGCCAGGGTATGGGCGTCGCGGATCGCCTCGATCATCGTCATCCGTGCCATGATCAGTACCCCACCTCGTGGCGCTGCCGCACCAGGTGTGGCGGCATTTCGGCAAATACATCCTCGAACATGTCGCGCGGGCTGGGATGGCGGCCGGAATGCAGGGTGCCGATGGCTTCGGCCTCTTTCTGCGCCGCGATCACCTCGGCCAGGATCTCGGCTTCGGCCTGGGTGTGGCGCTCTTCCGACCAGATGCCCAGCTGGATCAGATGCGCCTTCAGCCGCAGGATCGGGTCGCCCAGCGGCCAGGCGGCACCTTCTTCCTTCGGCCGGTAGGCCGATGGATCGTCCGAGGTGGAATGCCCGCCGGCGCGGTAGGTCACGAATTCGATCAGCGTCGGGCCCAGATCGGCCCGCGCCCGCTCGACCGCCCATTGCGCCGCGGCATGTACGGCCAGGAAATCGTTGCCATCCACCCGCAGCGCCGGCAGGCCGAAGCCGTGCGCCCGGGCGGCAAAGGTCCCTGCCCCGCCCCGCGCGATGCCCTGGAAGGTCGAGATCGCCCATTGGTTGTTGACGATGTTCAAGATCACCGGCGGCTTGTAGGTCGAAGCGAAGACCAGCGCGCCGTGAAAATCGCTTTCGGCCGTGGAGCCGTCGCCGATCCAGGCGGCGGCAAGCTTGCGGTCGCGCTTGATCGCCGCCGCCATCGCCCAGCCGACGGCCTGCACATATTGCGTGGCCAGATTGCCCGAGATCGAGAAGAACCCGTATTCCTTGGCGCTGTACATCACCGGCAGCTGCCGGCCTTTCAGCGGGTCCTGCTCGTTCGAATAGATCTGGTTCATCATCTTGACCAGCGGATAGCCCGCGGCGATCAGCAACCCGGCCTGCCGGTAGGTGGGGAAGTTCATGTCGCCCTTGCGCAGCGCTCGCTGAAAGGCGCAGGAGATCGCCTCTTCTCCCAGGTGCTGCATATAGAACGAAGTTTTGCCCTGCCGCTGCGCCGTCAGCATCCGCGCATCGTAGATGCGCAGCTTCATCATGTCGCGCAGCCCCTGCAGCAACGCCTCCTCACTCAGCGACCCGGCCCAGGGCCCCACCGCCTCGCCCTTGCGGTTCAGCACCCGGATGATCGAAAACGCTAGGTCGCGGATATCCTCGGCATTGGTATCGGATGCGGGGCGGTCCACCGCCCCGGCCCGCGGAATTGCCACATCGCTGAAATCCGGGTCATCTCCTGGCCGGATCGCCGGCGCGGGCACATGTAGCTTCGGGGATTTTTCCTCAGGCATTGTATCGCTCCAGGTCTAGGCCAAATATTTGATTTTGATATGGTCGGAGTTGACTCAGCGCCGTCCGATCCGGACGGTGCTGGGTCAGCGCAAGGCGCCGCCGGTTCCGGCCGGCACCGCGGCGGTCGACAGGACGATTGATCAGGACCGGCAACAGCCCTCGGGCCATCTGCGCCGCACAGCATGGTGCGGTCAGCGCAGCGCGGCAGCGATACTGCATGTGCGGGCCCTCCTCGCGATCAGACTAGCAGGGCGCGCGCGAAATTTCCTTCCAAAGATCCGGGCCAGAGCAGCGTGTAGAAAAGATTCCCCTTTCAATACCGCCAAAATTGGGTGAATCGTTTGCCAGCCGGCGCCAACACCCGTGATCGTGCCTGAAATACCAGCCTCGACAAAGGCTTTCCGCTCAGGCCTCTCCCCTGTCCGGCGCGGCCGCGTCCATGATCTTGCGGGCGGCGCGCTCATGCGGCTTGTCGATCATCTGCCCGTCGATGCGCACCACACCCGCGTCGGGATCGGCTGCAAAGGCGTCCAGCACCTTCCTGGCCCAGGCCAGTTCCGCCTCGGTTGGGGTAAAGGCGGCATTGACCGCCGCGACATGTTTGGGATGGATCACCGCCTTGGCGCCGAACCCGTCGCGCCGCGCCTCCGCCGCCTCGCGTTCGACCACCGACAGATCGTCCAGCACCGCGCAGATGGTATCGACCGCAACCACCCCCGCGGCCGCCGCACCGGCCAGGCACAGGTTGCGGGCCAGGCGAAACGGCTCGTGAAATCCTTGCCGCGCGCCGTTTTCGCGCGCGCCCAGTGCAGCGGCCAGATCCTCGGCCCCCCACATCAGCCCCCACAGACGTTCGTCGCAGTCCTTATAGGCCCCCAGCGTGAACAGCGAGGCGGCGGTTTCGGTGGCAATCGCAATGATCCTGGTCGGCGGCAGACCATGCGCCGCCTCGAAAGCGGCAAGGTAATGTGCCACCCGGCGCAAATCCTCCGGCCCTTCGCATTTTGGCAGGGTGATGCCATCGGGACGGTGGAGCATGATCGCCGCCAGGTCGTCCAGCGTCAGCCCGGTATCCAGCGCGTTGACGCGCACGAACAGCGCCGGACCTTCGCGCGGCGCGTCCAACATCGCCGCCACGGTCTGTCGCGCCGCCGCTTTGGCCGGCGCCGCCACCGAATCCTCCAGGTCGAGGATCAGCGCATCGGCATCGCCAGTGCGCGCCTTGGCGAATTTCTTCTCGCTGTCACCGGGAACGAACAGGAACGACCGCATCACCCCGCCTCCGGCCGCTTGAGCATCAGTGCCGTGCGCTTGCACTGGGCGACAAGGCTGTCATCCTGTTTCAGACAGCGATGCTCGAACTCGACCACGCCCTGATTGGGCCGCGATTTCGACTCGCGCACGGACAGAACCGTGGTTTCCGCGCGCAGCGTGTCGCCGTGAAACACCGGCGCGGGGAATTTGACATCGGTAAAGCCGAGGTTGCCCACCAGCGTGCCCAGCGTGGTGTCCTGAACCGACAGCCCCACCATGATCGCGAAGGTGAACATCGAGTTGAACAACCGCTGCCCCCATTCGGTGCCTTCAGCGAAATGCGCATCGATATGCAGCGGCTGCGGATTCATCGACATCAGGCTGAACATGGTATTGTCCGCCTCGCTCACCGTGCGTCTCAATTCATGGCGGAAAGTCTGCCCGACGTGAAATTCCTCAAACCAAAGTCCGGCCATGCCGTTCCTCCCCTATGATTTCTGCGGCAGGTCGGATGCGACCGCCGCGCCCTGCCCGCGGAAATAGCATGGACTAGCGCGCTGCCGCCACGTGCAGCACACCCGCGTCTTGCAGTTCGGCGATTTCGCCCGCATCGAACCCGGCATCGGCCAGCACATCGGCGCCGTCGGCGCCCAGCCGTGGTGCCAGCCGCTCGGGGCGAACCTGGCTGCGCGAGAAGCGCGCCGGTACCGACATCTGCCGGATCGGCCCTTCGGTCGGGTGCTCGACCGACTGGAAAAACCCGGTCGCGTTCAGATGCGGATCTTCCAGCACCGACTCGAAGGAATGCATCGGCATCACCGGCACATCGGCGCGGTCGAACAGGTCCAGCCATTCCGCCGTGGTCCGGGTCAGCAGGATCCGGCCCAACTCGGCATAGACCTCGTCGATATGCGCCATGCGGGCGTTGAAATCGGCAAAACGCGGGTCGGCCGCGGGCATTTCGGGGCGCCCCAGCGCGCGAAAGAACCGCTCCCAATGCCCGTCGGTATAGACCAGCGCGCAAATATACCCGTCCTTGGTCTGGTACGGGCGGCGGTCGGGCGACAGGTGGCGCGCATAGCCGCCCTTGTCCAAGGCCGGTTCGAAGGTCAACCCGCCCATGTGATCGGCCAGGATCATCGACAGCATGGTTTCGAACATCGGCACCTCGATTTTCTGCCCGAGGCCGGACTGGTGGCGCTCGATCACCGCCGCGAGGATCGCGTTGACCGCCGACATCCCGACAATCCGGTCGGCAATCGCCGCAGGGACGTAGGAGGGCCGCTGCCCGGCGCGAACGAAGGCATGCGGGATGCAGGCACCACCCTGGATGAGGTCGTCATAGGCCGGGCGGCCGGCATAGGGACCGCGCTGATCATACCCCACCAGGGCGGCATAGATCAGCCGCGGATTGGCCGCTTCCAGCGCCTCCCAGGTCAATCCCAGCCGCGCCATCGCCTTGGGCCGCACATTGGTGATCAACACGTCGGACTGCTGCGCCAGCCGCATCAGTACCTTGCGCCCCGCCTCGGTCTTGAGATCCAGCGCCAGGCTGCGTTTCGACCGGTTGGTGTTCAGATACATCGGCCCCATCCCCTGCTGACGGGCCGGGCCGACCTGGCGCATCAGATCACCCGACGGGGCTTCGACCTTGGTCACCTGGGCCCCATAATCCCCCATGATCTGGGTGGCATAAGGGCCCATCAAAATCGTGGTCATGTCCAGAATTTTCAGCCCTTCGAGCAGTTTCATCGCCAGCTTTCCCGATATTCGTCCATATATGTGGACAATATTAGCAATATTTGGAATAAAGATAGGCACGCGTCGCGCGAACTGTCAATGCGGCGTCGGGTTGGCCGCAAGGCAGAGGGGAGGAGATGCATGACCGTCCGGCAGATCGAGAACCTGGTGGCGCTGCTGGAATATTTTGCCGAGCGCCAGAAACCGGCCACGCTGGCCGATATCGTGCGCCAGTTCGACTGGCCGAGATCCAGCGCTTTCAACATCCTGACCACGTTGATCGAAGCCGGCTATCTCTATGAACCGCGCGCACGAGGCGGATATTATCCCACTCAGCGCTGGCTGCAGTTGGGCCAGGCGCTGGCCGAGGGCGAACCGGTGCCCGAGGCCCTGCGCAATATCATCCGGAATCTGGCGGCGACAACCGGCGAAACCGCCTGGATTTCCGCCCCCAGCAGTCTGTTCGCCGTGTTCCTCGACGTGGTCGAAGCCACCGCCGCCGTGCGATATGCCGCGGCACCGGGCCAGCGGGTGCCGATCCACATCACCGCCTCGGGGCAGGCGCTGCTGTCGAAAATGCCGCCGCAGGACCGTGACGTGTTGTTGCGTAAGGTCAGCTTTGGCCACTGGGGGCCCAAAGCCCCCCAATCCATCGCAGAAGTCCAGGCTGCCTTGACAGAAGGCAGCGCGCGCGGCTGGTTCCACTCGGCCGCGGCCTATTCTCCCGATCTGGGCGGGGTGTCGGTGCCGGTGGTGATCGGGGAACGCATCTTTTCACTCACCGTGGCCGGCCCACTGTACCGGGTGGCCGAAATGGCCGAAACCCACGCCACCGCCATCCATGACGCGATCGCCACCGAATTTGGCCGCGATCACAGCACTGCGACCCTGACCGGCCTGGAACCGCCGGCGCGGGCCTGACCGGGCAGCCGCCCTGCCTCTCCCCGGCGCCACCGGTCAACTCGCCCCGTGCAGCTGCGCCCGCAGCGCCTTGGCCGCGGCCATCATCAGGCCGGTATCAACACCGCCCGCCACAAAGCGATAGCCCCATTCCTGGTAACGCAGGGCGTCGGCACTGTTGGTGGCCAAAATGCCCGCTGCTTTGCCGGCGGCGGTGATCCGCGCTCCGGCTGCGCGGATCGCATCCTGCACCGGCTCTGCATCCAGCGTCCCGAGATACCCCATGGAGGCGGACAGATCGGCAGGTCCGATGAAGATACCGTCCACCCCATCGACCGCTGCAATCTGTTCTAGCCGGTCCAGCGCCTGCATGGTTTCGATCTGAACCAGAACACAGATCTCGTCATTGGCCGTCTTTTGATAATTCGGTGCGGTGCCAAAACGGCTGGCCCGCGTCGACCCGGCAACACCCCGGATGCCCTGGGGCGGATAGCGGCTGGCCCGAACGGCCTGCGCGGCCTCTTCCTCGGTTTCGACAAAGGGCACCAGCAGCGTCTGCACGCCGATATCCAGCAGCTTCTTGATCAGCACCTTATCGTTCCAGGCCGGCCGCGCCACCGCTGCGGCGGTGCCCACGGCAGCGGCCTGCAGCAACGGCTGCACGCCGGCAACCTCGACCGGGCTGTGCTCGGTATCGAACAGCATCCAGTCAAACCCGGTCAAAGACAGCGCCTCGGCGGCAACCGGGCTGTTCAAGGTCGACCACAGCCCCCATTGCGTCTCACCGGCGCGCAGCCTTGCCTTAAATTGGTTTTTCGGCGCCCTGCTCATGCTGTCCTCCTTTCAGGTTCCATTCTAGCCGTCATTCGCCGGTGACTTCGTCGAAGACCCCCGGCGACAGTTCCTCCCAAAACGCCGCGATGGCCTCGGCGTTCAGCGCCGACATCCAACCATGGCGTTCGAAATCATCCCGCGCCGCGCCGTCCAGCCGCGCCAGGAACAGCCGGCGGTCGGCATCGCGCTGGGTCGGGGTGCGCGCGGCGGCCAGGTCGCGGATGCGTTCCAGGCGGCGGGCCCGCGCGCTGGTGGGCCGGCCTGGGTTTCGCGGCGAAACCTCGGCGCCGTAATTGTCGCGCAACGCACGGGTGAGATAGCCCACCGCGTTTTTGACCCCCCCCTGCCCTGCCACGTAATCGAGCTTGGACCGCACGTAGGCTTCGCCATGTTCGGCCATCCATTGCCGCGCCAGCCGATCGGAGACGCCCAGAGCACGCAGTCGCGCATAAACCTCGGAATTGCGCAGCCCCTCTCCATCGTCCAGGTCCAGGATCGCCAATTGCGGGTTCTCGGCGATGCGGAACCGAATGTCGGTCACCGCGCGGCCCATCTTGCGGAATTCCGGCGTGACAACGATATTCGAGGTCTTGTTGACCTCGGCCACCGCCGGTTTGATGATCTTGGCGTTGAGATGTTTGAAAGTCTCGTAATAGGGGCTGTCAGAGACCCCCATCAACCGGCGGAACAGGTCCAGCGACCACCAGCCGGTCGACCCCGTCCGCACGAAGCGATAGCAGTTTTCATACAGTGCCAGCGCATGGCCCGAGGTGAACCGGCGCTGGATGTTCAGGTTGATCAGCGCGAACACTTTCGGATCGTGCAGTTTTTCTGCCAGTGCCGGGGAATAGGCATATTCGCAGACCCCGCCGCGCAGCTTGGCATAGCTGAGCAGGGCCGAGACGCCCCATTCCTGCTGCCCTTCCTCGTCCAGCATGTCCCATTCGGCCACGGTTTCGGCCAGCCCGCGCAAGGACTGTTTCAGCGTGTCCATGTCGTTCGAATTGTACCCGATCATCAGGCACAGGGTGCGCGCGTCGATTTGGTGGCGCGCCTGCGATGTGATGGTGTCATAGGCGTTCAGCAACAGCACGTTCGACAGCTTGCGCTGCAGCAGCGTCAGCTTGCCGGAAACATGGATCGCCGCCACGTGTTTTTTAACTGCACCGCGCCGCAACGGTCCGGTCAGTCGGTCCCGGGGAATCTCGTCCATTCTGCCCTCGTCCGGGGCCCTGCCCCGCTTTGCCTCATGATCCGGACTCTGTCGGCGACTCATGGGCCGCCCGGTCCGGTTGACACAGAGTATCCGCTGAAAGGTATATGTTGGCAAGCTTCTCGCTGGCACCTTTGGCGTGGATTAACTTGTGGATAAATCCGCTGCCTGTCGCAGCCTCAAAGGTATCCGTTTGCGGGATGGTACACGCGGCGGCATCGGACGATTCGAACGAAGCCGAGCCTATCGCGGCCAAAATAGGGTCTGGAGCGGCCTTTGCCCCCTCCTACCCCGCGAATCGGCGCCCAATATCCCGAAAACGGGTGCCTTTCGCCCTGTATCCGGCCCCCAATCCAACCGGAAACGGGTACCCTCTACCAGGTAAGACGTTGAAATTCCGGGTCTAATAGGGCCATAAAGAGTCTAAACATACTGAAAGAAACATTAAACACGCGCGTGTTTCTTTCGAATATCGAGATGAGACAGGCGCTTACCTCATTTCCGCGATTCACAACTCGCCCCACATGTGCCATAGTTTGACGCATATCGCGATGAACAGCGAACATGACGAGGCAACATGGCACAGAAACCCGGTTCGGTGAACAAAGCCGACCTGCCCCCCTATTTCAATATCGATCCCGCCAACGCTGCGAAAAAGCTGGCCGAGCCCATCGACACAGCCCGCTTTGCCAAGGCGGCCGCCTTCGCCACTCGGGGCCGCGACGACCTGGCCAAACGCGGCTATGCCCCGGATGGCAAGAAACGGCTGCGCCGGTTTTCCACCTGGGAGATCTGCCGCTATCTGATCCCGGTGGCGCCGGCGCATCTGCGCCGCGTGGTCAAGCAGCACCCGGATTTGCCGCAGGGCGAAGGCGAGGGTGGCGCGAAATGGTTTACCCTGGAAGAGGTGCTGCGCCTGCGCGACCATTTCGCCGAAGAGGGGGCGAGCAACCGCGAGTACCGCGCCTGGCGGCCCGAGGGGCAACCGGCCAAGGTGGTGGCCGTGGCCAATTTCAAAGGCGGTGTCGGCAAGACATCGACCTGCGCGCATCTGGCGATGTCGGCGGCGCTGGACGGCTACCGGGTGCTGGTGATCGATCTGGACAGCCAGGGCAGCATGACCTCGATCATGGGGGGCAAGGTCGAGGATGAGTGGCAGACGGTGTTCCCGCTGCTGGCGCGCGATTTTGCCAGCCAGATGCAGGACGAAAACCAGGTCCGCGCGGCACAGGGGCAGGTCCCGTTCGAATTCGATGAAACCCTGACCGAGGCGTTAAAGGTTTCGCCGCGAAACCTGGTGCAACCGACGCACTGGCCCAATATCGACCTGATCGGTGCGCAACTGAACCTGTATTGGGCCGAGTTCCAGGTGCCGGTCTGGCGGATGCAATTGCGATCTTGGGCGCTGTGGGATTCCTTGCACAACGCTCTGTCGGATGGTGGCTTACTGAACGACTATGACATCGTGTTGCTGGATACCCCGCCGGCCTTGGGATATCTCACCATCAATGCGCTGGCGGCCGCGGATATCCTGCTGGTGCCATTGGGCGCATCGTTCCTCGAGTTCGACTCCACCGGGCGTTTCTTCGACATGATCTATTCCACCTTCGCCTCGATCGAAGAGGGCGAGAACCGAGTGCGCCGGGCCGATGGCCTGCCCGAGATGCGGTTCGAATGGGACGCGGTGCGCGCTATCGTCACCCGGTTCGACGCGGCGCAGCAGACCGACCTGGCCAATGTGATCCAGGCCTATTTCGGTGATTTCATGACCACCTATCGCCAGGAGCTCACGGCGATGGTGGGGCAGGCGGGCGAGCAGGTCTCGGGGATCTACGAGACCGATTATCGCGATTTCAACCGCGACACTTATGTGCGCGGTCGCGAGACGTTCGACCGGACCTGGGCCGAGGTAAAGGAGGTGATCCTGGGCACCTGGTGGCGCGATGCACAGATGGCGGCGGCCGAGGCGAAGGAGGTGACCCATGGCGAAACGGCGTAAACTGGAGGCGCCCTCGGCCGAAGACCTGAGCCGGATCGAGGCGGAACTGGCCGGTGGGGGCGCGGCGCGGCTGAACCCGGCGGCCCCAATCGCCCAGGTGGCGGCGGAAAGCGCCGGCGCCTTCGACCCG
>NZ_PGTB01000137.1 GCF_002786325.1 Pseudooceanicola lipolyticus
TCGCGGCGCTGCGCGCGGCCAGCCGGCAGGGGGTTTGACCGCGGGTCGCCGCGTTCGGCCGCGTCCCGGCCGGCCCTTGCGATAGACAAACGGCAAAACACCGGCCGGAACGGTCGATTTGCCGCGCCCCGAGATGCGGAAATGCTGGCCCGGCGCGGATTTTGCCTGTAATGTCGCTCCATCAGACCCCGAAAAGGGGCGAACAGAGGCAAAACGGCAGCAGGCCATGACAGAAATGGTATACGGCGCGGTCTCGGGCGGGGCCGGCGAACCTATCGTTCCGAAATGGTGGCGCACGCTGGACAAGTGGTCGGTGTCCTGCGTGCTGATCCTGTTTGCCATCGGGCTTTTGCTGGGGCTGGCCTCGTCGCCACCGCTGGCGGCGCGCAACGGGTTCGAACCTTTCCATTATGTCCAGCGCCAGGCGGTGTTTGGCGGCGCCGCCCTGGTGGCGATGCTGCTGACCTCGATGATGTCGCCGGTGCTGGTGCGGCGGCTGGCGATCATCGGCTTTCTCGGCGCCTTCGTGGCGCTGGCGCTGCTGCCGTTTTTCGGCACCGATTTCGGCAAGGGCGCCGTGCGCTGGTTCTCGCTGGGCTTTGCCAGCGTGCAGCCGTCGGAATTTCTGAAACCCGGTTTCGTGGTGGTGGCGGCCTGGATGCTGGCCGCCGAGCAGGAAATCAATGGCCCGCCGGGGCGGATCTGGTCGTTTTCGCTGTGTATCGCCATCGTGCTGATGCTGGCGATGCAGCCGGATTTCGGCCAGGCCTGCCTGGTGCTGTTCGGCTGGGGGGTGATGTATTTTGTCGCCGGCGCGCCGATGCTGCTGATGGTCGGCATGGCCGGGCTGGTGGTGGCGGGCGGCACGCTGGCCTATTCCAGCTCGGAGCATTTTGCCCGCCGCATCGACGGCTTCCTGAACCCCGATATCGATCCCACCACCCAGCTGGGCTATGCCACCAATGCGATCCGCGAGGGCGGTTTGTTCGGCGTCGGCGTCGGCGAGGGGCAGGTGAAATGGTCGCTGCCCGATGCCCATACCGATTTCATCATCGCGGTGGCGGCCGAGGAATACGGCCTGATCCTGGTGATGATCATCATCGCCCTTTACGGGCTGGTGGTGGTGCGGTCGCTGATGCGGCTGATGCGCGAGCGCGACCCGTTCATCCGGCTGGCCGGGACCGGGCTGGCCTGCACCTTCGGGGTGCAGGCGATGATCAACATGGGCGTGGCGGTGCGGCTGATGCCGGCCAAGGGCATGACGTTGCCATTTGTCAGCTATGGCGGCTCGTCGCTGATTGCCGGCGGCATCGCGCTGGGCATGTTGCTGGCCTTCACCCGGGCGCGGCCGCAGGGCGAGATCGGTGATCTGCTGCGCGGGCGGGCGCGGTGAGCGGGCGCTATCTGATCATCGCGGCGGGCGGCACCGGCGGCCATATGTTTCCGGCCCAGGCGCTGGCCGAGGTGATGCTGCGGCGCGGCTGGCGGGTGCGGCTGTCGACCGATGCGCGCGGCGCGCGTTATACCGGCGGGTTTCCCCATTCCACCGAGATTGCCGAAGTTCCCAGCGCCACCTTTGCCCGTGGCGGGCTGCTGGCGCGGGCGCTGGTGCTGCCGCGGGTGGGCTGGGGCGTGATGCAGGCGGCGTTGCAGATGCTTTCGGACCGGCCCGACGTGGTGGTGGGGTTTGGCGGCTATCCGACGATTCCGGCGCTGGGCGCGGCGCATCTGCTGCGGCTGCCGCGGCTGATCCACGAACAGAATGGCATCCTGGGCCGGGTTAACCGGTTCTTCGCCCCCCGCGTTGCGGCGGTGGCCTGCGGCGTCTGGCCCACCGAGCTGCCCGAGGGCGCCGAGGCGGTGCATGTCGGCAACCCGGTGCGCGCCGCGGTGCTGCACCGGGCCGGGGCCAGCTATATCATGCCGGGTGATTACCCGATGTCGCTTCTGGTGATGGGCGGCAGCCAGGGCGCACGCATCCTGTCCGACGTGGTGCCCGATGCCATCGCGGCGCTGCCCGAACCCATTCGCCGCCATATCCGCGTCAGCCACCAGGCCCGCGCCGAGGACAAGGACCGGGTGATCACCCGCTATGCCGAGGCCGGGATCGAGGCCGATGTGCAGACCTTTTTCCAGGATGTGCCACGCCGCATGGCCGAGGCGCAGCTGGTGATCTCACGCGCCGGGGCCTCGTCGATTGCCGATCTCACGGTGATCGGGCGGCCCTCGGTGCTGATTCCCTTCGCTGCCGCGACGGGCGACCACCAGACCGCCAATGCGCGCGGGCTGGTCGATGCCGGCGCGGCGATCCTGATCCCGGAATCCAAGCTTGACGCCGCCAGCCTGACAGAGCAGGTGGGCGCGGTTCTGGGCAATCCGGACGCGGCGGCGCGCATGGCGCGGGCGGCGCTGGCGGCGGGCAAACCGGAGGCCACCGAGGAACTGGTGGCGCTTGTGGAAGATTTGGCAGAGAGGGCCGCGAAATGAAGGACACCGAGTTCGAAGGAGCGCAGATCATGAGCCCTGCAACCAAGCTGCCCGGCGATGTCGGGCCGATCCATTTTGTCGGCATCGGCGGCATCGGCATGTCGGGCATCGCCGAGGTGCTGCTGAATCACGGCTATACGGTGCAGGGCTCGGACCTGAAACGCTCGAAGATCACCGACCGGCTGGCGGCGCTGGGCGCGACGATTTTCGAAGGCCAGGGGGCGGCGAACCTGGACAATGCCGAGGTGGTGGTGATCTCGTCGGCGATCAAGACCGGCAATGCCGAGCTGGACGAGGCGCGGCGCCGCGGCCTGCCGGTGGTGCGCCGGGCCGAGATGCTGGCCGAACTGATGCGGCTGAAATCCAACGTCGCCGTCGCCGGCACCCATGGCAAGACCACCACGACCACGCTGGTGGCGACGCTGCTGGATGCCGGCGGGGTGGACCCGACGGTGATCAATGGCGGCATCATCCATGCCTATGGGTCGAACGCGCGGATGGGGCAGGGCGAATGGATGGTGGTGGAGGCCGATGAAAGCGACGGCACCTTCACCCGTCTGCCCGCGACCATCGCCATCGTCACCAATATCGACCCCGAGCATATGGAACATTGGGGCAGCTTCGACCACCTGCGCGACGGGTTTTACGACTTTGTCTCGAACATCCCGTTCTACGGGCTGGCGGTGTGCTGCACCGATCACGAAGAGGTGCAGCGGCTGGTCGGGCGGATCACCGACCGGCGGGTGGTGACCTATGGGTTCAACACCCAGGCCGATGTGCGGGCGGTGAACCTGCGGTACGAGCGCGGGGTGGCGCATTTCGATATCGCGCTGCAGGCCGACGAATCGGTGATCGAGGGCTGCACCCTGCCGATGCCGGGCGATCACAACGTGTCGAACGCCCTGGCCGCGGTGGCGGTGGCGCGGCACCTGGGCATGAAGGCCAGCGAGATCCGCACCGCGCTGGCCAAGTTCTCGGGCGTGAACCGGCGCTTTACAAAGGTAGGCGAGGTCAACGGGGTGACGGTGATCGACGATTACGGCCATCACCCGGTGGAGATTGCCGCGGTGCTGAAGGCGGCGCGGCAGGCGACCACCGGGCGGGTGATCGCGGTGCATCAGCCGCATCGCTATACCCGGCTGTCGGCGCTGTTCGAGGATTTCTGCAACTGTTTCAACGAGGCCGACGTGGTGGCGATCGCCGAGGTCTATGCCGCCGGCGAGGAGCCGATCGAGGGTGCCAGCCGCGACGACCTGGTCGCCGGGCTGATCCGGCACGGTCATCGCCACGCCCGCGCCATCATGTCCGAGGCCGATCTGGAGCGGCTGGTGCGCGAACAGGCGAAAGCGGGCGACATGGTGGTCTGCCTGGGCGCCGGCACCATCAGCGCCTGGGCCAACGGCCTGCCCGAGCGGCTGAAGGCCGAGGGATGACCCGGCGCGCACGGCAGATGGGGCAGAGTGGCGGATGCCACCGGAGGGCGGCATGAGCGCCCCGGTGGCCGCCGCCGTGTTGTGGGTGGTCCTGGCCACCTGCACCGCCTTTCTGCCGATGCGCCGGCAATTCGTTCCCGGCATCGCCCTGCTGCTGGCGGCGCCGGCTCTGATCATCTGGCTGGGGCTGAGCCATGGCCTGCTGGCCGGGCTGGGGGCGCTGGCGGCGGTGCTGTCGATGTTCCGCAAGCCACTGGCCTATTACGCGCGCCGCTGGAGCGGGCGCGCCGGGGATGTTTCGGAATGACCCCGTCGATTATCTGTGCCGCGCTCTGGGCGGTGGTGGCCAATGTCATCGCCATGCTGCCGACGCGCGACCATCACTGGCGCGCCGCCTATGCACTGATCGCCACCGGCATCCCGATCCTGGGCTATGTCACCTGGCAGAACGGACCCTGGGTGGGGCTGGTGGTGCTGGTTGCCGGGATCAGCGTGCTGCGCTGGCCGGTGATCCACCTGGGCCGCTGGGCCCGCGCCCGCGCCGCACGGCGGCGGGGCAAGGTTTAGGGGCGGCGGCGCTGGCCGGCTTGTTTCCGCGCTGGCGGCTGCGCAGATGTGGCGCCTGTGCTGAAAAGCGGGTAGGTGGCGGGAATATTCCGACACCGATGCGCCCAAGACGATGACCGACAGCCAGATTGCACAGCTCCCGCCCACCCGCGGCACCCTGACCCCCGGACGCTCCCTGGCCGATCTCACCTGGCTGCGGGTTGGCGGGCCGGCGGCCTGGCTGTTCCAGCCGGCGGATGCCGAGGATCTGGCGCAATTCCTGCGTGATCTCGACCCGGCGGTGCCGGTGTTTCCGATGGGCGTGGGGTCGAACCTGATCGTGCGCGATGGCGGGCTTAGGGCGGTGGTGGTGCGGCTGGGCCGGGGGTTCAATGGCATCGTGGCGCAGGATGGCGAAGTCACGGCCGGGGCGGCGGCGCTGGATGCGCACGTGGCGCGGCGGGCGGCGGATGCCGGAATCGACCTGACCTTCCTGCGCACGATTCCGGGCTCGATCGGCGGCGCGGTGCGGATGAACGCGGGCTGTTATGGCAGCTATGTCGCCGACGTGCTGCGCGAGGTCACGGTGGTCACCCGCAGCGGCACGTTGCAGAGGCTGACGCCGGCGGCGCTGAACCTGCGCTATCGCCAGTCCGACCTGCCGGAGGGGGCGGTGGTGGTCTCGGCCCGTCTGGCCGGCCCGGCGGGAGACCCGGACACGCTGCATGCCCGCATGGCCGAGCAGCTGGCCCGCCGCGACGCGACCCAGCCGACCAAGGAACGCAGCGCCGGTTCGACCTTCCGCAATCCGGCCGGCTATTCCTCGACCGGGCGGGCCGATGACAGCCATGATCTGAAGGCCTGGAAGGTGATCGACGCCGCCGGTCTGCGTGGCGCGCGGCGCGGCGGCGCGCAGATGAGCGAGAAACATCCCAACTTCCTGATCAATGCCGGTGGCGCCACCGCTGCGGATCTGGAAGGGCTGGGCGAAGAGGTGCGAAAAAAGGTTTACGATTCCAGCGGGATCACATTAGAATGGGAGATCATGCGGATCGGTGATCCGTGAACCGGACCCTGCCCCCCGAAAGACCCGACAGGCCATAGAATACGGGCGCGGAACAGCAGGGAAAACCACAGCACGGGCCAATAAAGGTCCGGCAGATATTGAGGCACTTGAGGTGGGTCAGTCGAGCGGGACACCCCTGAAAGTGGCGGTCTTGTTGGGCGGCGCCTCGGCCGAGCGTGAGGTGTCGCTGTCGACGGGGCGCGAATGCGCCGCCGCCCTGAGGGACGAGGGATACGAGGTGGTCGAGGTCGATGCCGGCCCCGATCTGCCATCACGCCTGACCGAGATCGCCCCCGATGTCGCCTTCAACGCGCTGCATGGCCGCTGGGGCGAGGATGGCTGCGTGCAGGGCATCCTGGAATGGCTGCGCATCCCCTATACCCATTCCGGCGTGCTGGCCTCGGCCCTGGCGATGGACAAGCAGCGCAGCAAGGCCGCCTACGAGGCCGCCGGGCTGCCGGTGGTGCCCTCGCTGATCCGGTCGCGGGCGCAGGTGATGGCGGGCCATGTGATGGACCCGCCCTATGTGGTGAAACCCAATAACGAGGGCTCGTCGGTCGGCATCTATTTTGTGCACGAGGCGGCCAACGGGCCGCCGGTGCTGGACGATTCCGCGCCGGACCAGCTGATGGTCGAAGCCTATGTGCCGGGTCGCGAATTGACCGCGACGGTGATGGGCGACCGGGCCTTGACCGTCACCGATATCGTGACCGACGGCTGGTACGACTACGACGCCAAATACAAGCCCGGCGGCTCGCGCCACGTGGTGCCGGCCGAGGTGCCGGACGAGATTTTCGGTCTGTGCATGGACTATGCGCTGCACGCGCATCGGGCGCTGGGCTGCCGAGGCTTGTCGCGCACCGATTTCCGTTGGGATGAAAGCCGCGGCGCGCGCGGGCTGGTCCTGCTGGAGACCAATACCCAGCCGGGCATGACGCCGACCTCGCTGAGCCCCGAGCAGGCGCAGGTCTGCGGCATTTCCTTCGGCGCGCTGTGCCGCTGGCTGGTGGAGGATGCTTCGTGCAACCGATAGGACCGCGCTATGATCCGGCGCCGTCGCGCCTGAGCTATCGGGTGCAGCGCTGGATGCTGACGCCCGGCATCCGGCTGGGCCTGCGCATCGGCATACCCTTCTGCATCGTCTTTGCTGCCGCCTCGATCTGGCTGGCCGACCCGGCGCGGCGCGACGCGCTGCGCCTTTACGTCGCCGACCTGCGCGCCAGCATCGAGGAACGGCCGGAATTCATGGTGTCGCTGATGGCGATCGACGGCGCCGGGCCGTCGCTGGCCGCCGATATCCGCGAGGTGCTGCCGGTCGATTTCCCGGTTTCCTCCTTCGATCTGGATATCGAGGCGATGCGCAGCACCGTCGCCGGATTGGACCCGGTGAAATCGGTCAGCCTGCGGATCCGGCCCGGCGGCATCCTGCAGGTGGATGTGACCGAGCGGCAGCCGGCGATTGTCTGGCGGACCCGCGACGGCGTCGCATTGCTGGACGCGACCGGGGCGCATATCACCCAGATCGCCTCGCGCACCGAGCGCGCCGACCTGCCGCTGATCGCCGGGGACGGCGCCGACGAGCATGTGGACGAGGCGCTGGAACTGATCGCCGCGGCGCAGCCGCTGGGTGCGCGGCTGCGCGGGTTGGTGCGGATCGGCGAGCGGCGCTGGGACGTGGTGCTGGACCGCGACCAGCGCATTCAGCTGCCGGCCAAGGATCCGGTGCCGGCGCTGGAACGGGTGATCGCGCTGAGCGAGGCGCAGGACATGCTGGAGCGCGACGTGGCAGTGGTGGATATGCGCCTGGGCGCCCGGCCGACCGTCAGGATGAACGGGGCGGCCGTCGAGGATTGGTGGCGCATCCGCGAACTCAACTCAACCGGTCAGTAACAATAATAATCAGGCGGACAGAATGACGGACCTCTATCAGTCACAACGGGCCATGCGGCAGATGCGGCAGCACGCGCTGCAGCGCGGGGTGATCGCGATTCTGGATGTGGGCACCTCGAAGATCGCCTGCCTGGTGCTGCGCTTCGACGGCACCGGGCGGCTGAGTGACGACGGCTCGATCGGGGCGCTGGCCGGGCAGTCGGGGTTCCGCGTGGTCGGTGCCGCGACGACCCGGTCGCGCGGCGTGCGGTTTGGCGAGGTCACCGCCATGCAGGAGACCGAACGGGCGATCCGCACGGCGCTGCAGGCGGCGCAGAAGATGGCCGAGGTGCGGGTCGATCACGTGATCGCCTGTTTCTCGGGGGCGAATCCGCGCTCCTACGGGCTGGATGCCGAGGTGGAGCTGGAAGGCAACGTGGTGACCGAGAACGAGGTTGCGCGGGTGCTGTCGGCCTGCGAGGTGCCGGAATACGGCGCCGGGCGCGAGGTGCTGCACGCGCAGCCGGTGAATTTCGCGCTGGATCACCGCTCGGGGCTGAGCGATCCGCGCGGCCAGATGGGGCAGGCGCTGGCGGTGGACATGCATATGCTGACCGTCGATGCCGACGCGATCCAGAACCTGGTGCGCTGCGTCAAACGCTGCGACCTGGAGCTGGCGGGCATCGCCAATTCGGCCTATGTGTCCGGGGTGTCCGCGCTGGTCGAGGACGAGCAGGAACTGGGCGCGGCCTGCATCGACCTGGGCGGCGGCACCACCTCGATTTCGATCTTCATGAAAAAACACATGATTTTTGCCGATTGCGTGCGCATGGGCGGCGAACATGTGACCCAGGATATCTCGATGGGGCTGGGGGTGCCGATGGCCACCGCCGAGCGGATCAAGACCTTTTACGGCGGCGTTCACGCCACCGGGATGGATGACCGCGAGATGATCGAGATGGGTGGCGATACCGGCGATTACGAACATGACCGCCGCCGGGTGTCGCGGGCGGAACTGATCGGAATCATGCGGCCGCGGGTCGAGGAGATCCTGGAAGAGGTGCGGCTGCGGCTGGAGGTGGCCGGGTTCGGCTATCTGCCCAGCCAGCAGATCGTGTTGACCGGCGGCGGCAGCCAGACACCGGGGCTGGACGGGCTGGCCAGCCGCATCCTCGGCCAGCAGGTGCGCCTGGGCCGGCCGCTGCGGGTGCATGGGCTGCCGCAATCGGCCACCGGGCCGGGCTTTGCCTCGTCCGTCGGGCTGAGCCTGTTTGCGGCGCATCCGCAGGACGAATGGTGGGACTTCGACATCGCCGTCGACAGCTATCCGGCGCGGTCGTTCAAGCGCGCGGTGAAGTGGTTCAGGGACAATTGGTGATCGGCCGCGGCCGGGCCGGCGCCAGAGAATCAGGTGACCGGCCGGCGCGGGTCTGTTAGAGTTTTCCACAAGGTCCGAAAGTGACCGCAGAGGCCGACCGAGCAGTCGTCCTGACATTGAAGCATCGTCTGCGCGCCGCTGCGGCGCGAATCCGTACACCCATACGAGGAACGGTTGTTTTAGTATTACCTCCAGCAGTCGCCGCAATATATTGTCAGGTCAGCAAAATACCGCTGGTTGCCTTCATTTTTCTGCCATATTTTGTGGGAACACTATGATTTTGTGGTGACCTTGCGCCAGAGGCGCGGTAATGTCCGGCAAGGCATAACCGTCCGTTTCAGAGACGGTGGCGCGACGGAAACCAAATAGACAGGCGGATCCTCACGATGACTTTGACACTTTCATTGCCCGGCCAAGATGATTTGAAACCCCGCATTACGGTATTTGGCGTTGGCGGCGCGGGTGGGAACGCGGTCAACAACATGATCGAGAAACAACTCGACGGGGTCGAGTTCGTGGTGGCCAACACCGATGCCCAGGCGCTGGCACAAAGCGCCGCGTCCAGCCGGATCCAGATGGGCGTGAAGGTGACCGAAGGACTTGGGGCAGGGGCCCGCGCCGCCGTCGGTGCCGCCGCCGCCGAGGAAAGCATCGAGGAAATCGTCGACCACCTGGCCGGAGCGCATATGTGTTTCATCACCGCCGGCATGGGCGGCGGCACCGGCACCGGCGCCGCGCCGATTATCGCCCAGGCCGCCCGCGAACTGGGGGTTCTGACCGTCGGCGTCGTCACCAAGCCGTTCCAGTTCGAAGGCGCCAAGCGGATGAGGCAGGCCGAAGAAGGTGTTGAAGCCCTTCAGAAAATGGTCGACACGCTGATCATCATCCCGAACCAGAACCTGTTCCGCCTGGCCAACGAGAAAACCACGTTTACCGAAGCCTTCAGCATGGCCGACGACGTGCTGTATCAGGGGGTGAAGGGCGTGACCGACCTGATGGTGCGGCCGGGCCTGATCAACCTGGACTTTGCCGACGTGCGCGCGGTGATGGACGAGATGGGCAAGGCGATGATGGGCACCGGCGAGGCCGATGGCGAAGATCGCGCGATCCAGGCCGCCGAGAAGGCGATCGCCAACCCGCTGCTGGACGAGATCTCGCTGCGCGGTGCCAAGGGCGTGCTGATCAACATCACCGGCAGCCACGACCTGACCCTGTTCGAACTGGACGAGGCCGCCAACCGCATCCGCGAGGAAGTGGATCCGGACGCCAATATCATCGTCGGCTCGACCCTGGACACCGACATGCAGGGCACCATGCGCGTCAGCGTTGTTGCCACCGGCATCGACGCCTCGGAAAGCCATGCCGACGTGCCGCTGCCGCGCCGCTCGATGGCGCGTCCGCTGCCGATGTCGACCACTTACGAAGAAGATGATGCCGACAACCAGCCGGCCCCGGTTGCCGCTCCGGCGGCCAAGCCGGTGCAGGAGCCGGTGGCCGCCAGCGCCGAGGAAGAGCCGTCGCTGTTCGCCGAGGACGACGCGGGTGAAGCCGACGCGCGCCGCTATCGCGCCGAGGACCTGTTCGACATGCAGGACGAGGCCGCCGATGACGGCCTGCCGCCGCCGGCCTATCAGCCCGAAGTGCCGGCCTTCGAGCCGCGCAATGACGTCGAAGACACCCACGAGCCCGAGGCCTTTGTCGCTCCGCGCG
>NZ_PGTB01000138.1 GCF_002786325.1 Pseudooceanicola lipolyticus
CCTCGGCCGCCAGGTTGCCGGCATCGTTGCTGGCCGAGCCATCCACCCCCAGCCCGACGCGCACGCCGGCATCGCGCATCGCCCGCACCGGCGCGATGCCCGAGCCGAGCCGGCAGTTGGAACAAGGGCAATGCGCCACCCCGGTGCCGCTGCGCGCGAACAGGCCGATCTCGGCCGTGTCCAGCTTGACGCAATGGGCATGCCAGACGTCGCCCCCGGTCCAGCCCAGATCCTCGGCATATTGGCCGGGGCGGCAACCGAACTGTGCCTGGCTATAGGCGATGTCCTCGTCATTCTCGGCCAGGTGGGTGTGCAGCATCACCCCCTTGTCCCGCGCCAGCAGCGCGGTGTCGCGCATCAGCTCGCGGCTGACCGAAAACGGCGAACAGGGCGCCAGCCCGACCCGGCACATCGAGCCTTCCGACGGGTCGTGAAAGGCGTCGATCACCCGGATGCAATCCTCCAGGATCGCGCCCTCGGCCTCGGTCAGCGCATCGGGCGGCAGGCCGCCCTGGCTTTCGCCGATGCTCATCGACCCGCGCGTCGGGTGAAACCGCAGCCCGATCTCGGCGGCGGCGGCGATGGTATCCTCCAGCCGCGCCCCATTGGGAAAGACATACAGGTGGTCCGAGGTCAGCGAACAGCCCGACAGCGCCAGTTCGGCCAGCCCGGTCAGCGCCGATACCCGCATCTCTTCCGGGCCGAACCGCGCCCAGATCGGATAGAGCGTCTGCAACCAGCCGAACAGCAACGCGTCCTGCCCGCCCGGCACCGCGCGGGTCAGGGTCTGGAACAGGTGGTGATGGGTGTTGACCAGCCCCGGCGTGACGACGCAGCCGCGCGCCTCGACCACCGCCCCGGTCGTTGACAGCCCCGGCCCCAGATCGGCGATCACCCCGTCGCGGATCAGAACATCGGCGCGCGCCAGTTCGCGGCGTGCGTCGTCCATGGTCAGGATTACATCGGCATTGCGCAGAAGCGTTTCGGACATAGCGGGCCCCATTCCCAGTCAGACACCCGCCTCATGGGAACCGGAACCGGGCATGCAGGTGGAAAACGGGTGAGAACTCGCATGCCGGCCAACCCTAGCGGCATGGCGCGGGCGGCTCAATCCCCCGTATGCGCCGCCAGCAATTCCATGGCCGCCGCGTGCAGCTCCGGCGTTGCCGCCGCCAGCACCCGGCCGCCCTCCTGCGCCGGGGTGCCGTCCCAGCCGGTCACCAGGCCGCCCGCCGCCTCGATCACCGCGATCGGCGCCTGCACGTCATAGGGTTTCAGCCCGGCTTCGATCACCAGGTCGATCTGCCCTGCCGCCAGCAGCGCATAGGCGTAACAATCCATCCCATAGCGGGTCAGCCGCACCTGCGCCGCCACCGCGCGGAAGGCCGCGCCCTCGGCGGCGCTGCCGACCTCGGGAAAGGTGGAAAACAGGATCGCCTGCGCCAGGTCGCGCATTGCGCGCACCTGCAGCGGCCGCGCGCCTTGCGGGCCGGTCATCTCGGCGATGCCGCGGCCGCCGACAAAGCGTTCGCCGGTATAGGGCTGGTCGATCACCCCCAGAACCGGGCCCTGCCCCTCGTTCAGCGCGATCAGCACGCCCCAGGTCGGCGTGCCGGACAGAAAGGCGCGGGTGCCATCGATCGGGTCCAGCACCCATTGCCGCCCGCTGGTGCCGTCGATGCGGCCCAGTTCCTCGCCCAGGATGCCGTCTTCGGGCCGGTGGCGCTGCAACAGTTCGCGCATCGCCACCTCGGCGGCGTGGTCCGCCGCGGTCACCGGGTCAAAGCCGCCCGCATCCTTGTTCTCGGCAGCCAGGCCGGGCGCGCGGAAATAGGGCAGCACCGCCGCACGCGCGGCGTCGGCCAGCATGTTGGCCAGATCCAGATCGGAGGGCACCCGGGAACTCATGCGCCCCAGGTGCCATTCCAAGGCAGAAAGATCAACGGGAGTTTTAGGCCACGTCGCTCAGCACCCGCGCCAGTTCGAACAGGCGCCGCCGCTGGTTCTCGGGGATCGCATAATAGGAGCGGACCAGGTCCAGCGCCTCTTTGTCGCCCATGATATCGGCGGGCACCACCGACTTGCCGCTGGTGTCCTTCTCCTGTTCGTCGAGACCCTCGAAAAAGAAGGAGACCGGCACGTCCAGAGCTTCGGCAATATCCCACAGACGCGAGGCGCTGACCCGGTTGGCACCGGTTTCATATTTCTGAATCTGCTGGAACTTAATGCCGACCTGCTCCGCCAGTTGCTGCTGGGTCATCCCGATCAGCCACCGGCGATGCCGCACGCGTTTACCGACGTGCACATCAACTGGGTGGGTCATGCTTATCTCCTCTCAAATACTGACAACATACTAAGCCAAGAATCGAAGGGATCAGCACGAGCTCGAAACACGCAGCTCAGTCAACCATACTCACCTATTTTCAACCAGAGACCCCACACCTCCGCTCGAATACTACGGGCTTTTGACCCTAATTCAAGACAGTTGATCCGGGCGTTGCGGGGGCTGTCCCCTGGTCGAATATGTGCGTTTCCCTCATCTTCTCGGCAGCGCAGCAACATCTAAGATCACAGACCCGCGTGACCGGACATTGCGTCGCCACCCACCGATATGCCACACCAGAGCGGCCTTGTCTGCAACCGATGGTGTACCAACATGTCTCTGATACGCGCATTCCAGATCGCGGAAACCGGCGGAAAAGCGTGTTTTTCCTCAATAGAACGGCAGAATCCGGGTCCCGGACAGGTGCGGCTGAGCATCCGCGCCTGCGGCCTCAATTTCGCCGACCTTTTGATCCAGAATGGAACCTATCAGGATATTCCGGCCGCACCGTTTACACTTGGGATGGAAATCGCCGGCGAAATTAGCGCTATAGGTGAGTCGGTGCAGGGGTTTGAACCCGGTCAACGGGTGGCCGTCTATGCCGGCCAGGGCGGCCTGGCCGAGGAAGGCGTCTTCGATGCCGACCGGGTGATCCCGATCCCCGATGCGATGAGTTTCGAACAGGCCGCGGGCTTTCAGGTCGCCTATGGCACCAGCCATATGGCGCTGGCCCATCGCGGCCGGCTGCAACCCGGCGAAACCCTGCTGGTCACCGGCGCCGCGGGCGGCGTCGGCCTGACGGCGGTGGAGATCGGCAAGCTGATGGGCGCCACGGTGATCGCCCATGCCCGCGGCGCCGACAAGCTGAAGGTGGCCAAGGCCGCCGGCGCCGACCACCTGGTCGATGACGGCGAGGACCTGCGCCAGCGCCTGCTGGATCTCGGCGGTGCCGACGTGGTCTATGACGCCGTCGGCGGCGCCGCCTTCAAGGCCGCCTTTCGCGCCATGCGCCCCGAAGGCCGGCTGATCGCCATCGGCTTCGCCAGCGGCGATGTCCCGCAAATCCCCGCCAATCACCTGATGGTCAAGAACCTCGACGTGATCGGCTTCTATATCGGCGGCTACATGAAATTCCGCCCCGATGCGGTGCGCAACAGCTTTGCCACTCTGATGGGCTGGTTCGAACAGGGCCGCCTGCGCCCGCATATCAGCCACGTGCTGCCGCTGGACCGGGTCGAAGAGGGCATGGCCCTGCTGCGCGACCGCAAGTCCACCGGCAAGGTGGTGATCCGGGTCAGCTGATCGCCCAGACGCGCGACAGGGGCGCCGCCGCTACCCCGCCACCTTCAGCCGCGGCTTGGCCTGGCTTTCGCCAAAGGCCTGGCGCAACAGCCGCGCCAGCGTCTGGTACACCTCGTTGCCGCCGTTCTCGCCGGCATAGAAGTTGATGTAGTGCTGCGGCAGCTGCGGCAGCGCGCCGCCATGGTCGATCATTTCCAGATGCGGCGGCAGGGTACCCTCCAGCAGCGCCTGCACCCCCAGATCCGCGGCCACCGTCGCCTCCAGCGTGCGGTCTGAATCGCTGTCCACCGACGAGGTCCAGTCGATCCCCGACGAGTCCAGCGCCCGCAGCACCAGCGGCCGGAAGATGCAATGCCGCGCCTGCACCAGTTCCAGCGGCCGCTGCCGCCAGGCCGACCCGCCCATGGCGCCGACCCAGACCAGGTTCTTGGTCACCAGGCATTCCGAGCCCGGCTGCTGCTCGGCCTCGGTGGTCAGGATCATGTCGCATTCGCCGCGGGCGAATTTCTGCTTCAGCACCGAAGTGTTCAGCGTCAGCAATTGCACCTTGAACCGCGGATAGGCGGCATTGAACTGCTGCAGCACCCGCGGGATCGCCGGGTAGACGATGTCATGCGGCACCCCCAGCACCACCTCGCCCTCGAAGGCCTGGTCGGTCAGCCGCCCGATCACCTCGTCATTCAGCGCCACCATGCGGCGGGCATAGGCGAGCAGCTGCTCGCCCGCGGCGGTCAGGGCGATGCCCCGCCCCGACCGGTCCAGCAGGTCCAGCCCCAGCAATTCCTCCAGCCGCTTCAGCTGCATCGACACCGCTGACTGGGTCAGGTGCAGGAAGCCGGCCGCCCGGGTCACCCCGCCGCTGTCGGCCACGGCCACGAAAGAACGCAGGGTGGTCATGTCGAGATTTCGCATCATCACAATCCTTGATGGATCATTTCAAAAACATTCGTTTCCAAAATGAACCACATTCCCCCATATACATCAAGGAAATTGATTGCCCCGCGATGAAACATCACAAACTAATGAAAGGACAAATACCATGACCTTAACCTTCGCCCGCCTGCTGCCCCGCATCGGCCTGACCGCCTCGATTCACGCACTGGCCGAACGGCATGCCGTCTGGCGGCAGCGCCAGGCGCTCAAGCAACTCGATTCCGCCGCCCTGCGTGACCTCGGCCTGACCCGCGAACAGGCCGAAGCCGAAGCGCGCCGCGGCTTCTGGGACGCCCCGGTAAATTGGCGCCGCTAAGCCGCTGAATGACATGAAAAAGCCACAATGAACCGTACCCAGCTGATTGCCGGGTGCGGTTTGTCGTTTTTTGCCGGTTTAGGGCAGTGTAACGACTTGAAAACGCGCCTTCACTCTCCGATATTCTAACAGGATACGTCGGTGGCGAACTGCCATCGGCCCAAGAGTTGACCTAACGTTACCTTAACGTTGATCCAATGGAGACCCTGATGGCAGAATTCGACACCTCCCGCGTTGCAGGCCGTTCGATCCCCGGCGCACGGGCGGCTGAAATCGACACGGGCCTTCGTGCCCACATGAATAAAGTCTACGGCACCATGTCCGTAGGCATGCTGATCACCTTCGCCGCCGCCTGGGCGCTGTCCGGCCTGTCGGTGACCGACGTGCCGACCCAGTACCAGGTCGGCCCCGATGAATACCTGACCGGGCTGGGCTATGCGCTCTATGCCTCGCCGCTGAAATGGGTGGTGATGTTCGCGCCGCTGCTGTTCGTCTTCGGCTTCAGCGCCGGGATCAACCGCATGTCGGCCGCCACCGCGCAGACGGTGTTCTATATCTTTGCCGCGGTGATGGGCATCTCGATCAGCTCGATCTTCCTGGTGTTCACCGGCTATTCCATCGCGCAGGTCTTCCTGATCACGTCGATCGCCTTCGCCGGCCTGTCGCTGGTGGGCTACACCACCAAGAAGGACCTGTCCGGCTTCGGCAGCTTCCTGATCATGGGTGTTATCGGCCTGGTTGTGGCCTCGCTGGTCAACCTGTTCCTGCAGTCGCCGGCGATGATGTACGCGATCTCGATCCTGGGCGTGCTGATCTTCGCGGGCCTGACCGCCTATGACACCCAGAACATCAAGAACACCTACCTGGCCCATGCCCACCAGGGCGACAGCGAATGGCTGGGCAAGGCCGCGATCATGGGCGCGCTGAGCCTGTACCTGGACTTCATCAACATGTTCATGATGCTGCTCCAGTTGTTCGGCAATCGCGAATAAGCGCGGCGTCAGACGGATACGGAAAGGGCGGGTGCAAACCCGCCCTTTTCTTTTTTGCTCCGGAATTGCGTGCAGACCGTGCCAGCGCCGGCCCGCACGGGTTGCCCGGGCTTTGGTCAGCGCGGCTGCTGCAGCGCGCCGCCCCCCGGCGCCCCGGACCGCAGCCCGGAAAAATCCAGCGCATAGCCTGGCTGCGCCGCCAGCGACGCGGTGCCGATCCCGGTAAAGCCCGCGCCCTGTTCCTTTTCGCAGGCGGCCAGGCCCAGCCCGGCGGCCAGCAAGAATGCAACTCGAATGATCATGTCTCTGCCCGTTCGATTGTTGTGATCACCCGCAGGCTAGCGCCGCGATGGCCCCGGCGCCAAGTCCAGGCGCATCCGCACCGCCGGAAAGGTGATGCCAGGCTGCAACGGCACCTCCATCGCCGCCTCGGCGACAAAGCCCATCGCGGCATAGAACGGCACCGCGTTGCGGGTCGACCAGCATTCCATCTCGGTCACTCCGGCCTCTTGCGCCTGCGCCAGCAAATGGCCCAGCACCGCCCGCCCCACCCCCTGCCGCACGACGCGGTCATCGGTGGCGACATGGCGCACATGGCCGCGTTGCGGCGCGCCCCGGTCGCGCGACCAGCCGCCAACGCCCAGGATGCGCCCGCCGCGCAGCGCCGCGTAATAGCGGCCGCTGGCCACCAGCGTCGGTTGCGCCTTCGCGATCAGCGGCAGCGCGGTGACCAGCACCGAGGGCGGATAGGCGGTTTTCAGCAGCCGCGGATAGGCCCGTGCCAGCAGCGCGTCGACCTCGGCCAGATCGGCGCGCGTGGTGGGGCGCAGCGTCAGGGTCATCCGGGCCTCCGGGCATATGGGCGGATATTGCCCTGATATGGGGCCGGATACGAAAAAGGCCACGCGCGCGGCGTGGCCCCAATCGGAACGTCAGTGGCAGATCAGCTTACTTGATCTTGCCTTCCTTGTATTCGACATGCTTGCGGGCCACCGGGTCGTATTTGCGCACCGACATCTTCTCGGTCATCGTGCGCGCGTTCTTCTTGGTGACATAGAAGTGGCCCGTGCCTGCGGTCGAATTCAGGCGGATCTTGATGGTGGTCGGCTTGGCCATGGGTCGTCTCCTGCGCCGGGCACGCGTCCGGCCCGTGAAATCTCGTGAAGCCCGCCTTTTAACGATCACCGGGCGCGAGTCAACAGCTTTGCGCGGCTTTCGCACCGCCGCGGACGGATTTGTCGCGGGGGGCGAATTTGCCGGGAAGTAACCGCGCTCGAACGCGCGAAAACGTTGGCAGATCGCCGGAATCTCGCGCTACCGCAGCTGACATATCGCCTGCGCTTTCCGCAAGCCGCGCCATCGCCGGCCCGCGGGATGGCGATCCCACGGTTCAGCCTCGCGCTTTATCTCAGCCAGGATCGAACGACCTCGACAGCCGGGCGCTTGCGTCACCAAATCGCCAGCCCGTCGGGGCGGGCCGGCGATGGCGCGGCGGCCTGCGGCCTTGTTCCGCGCCTCAGATTGGGTTCAGACCGGCCAAGGGCGATCGGGTGGGGCTTACCCCGTCGCGCAAATGAAAATGCCGGCGCAAACACCAGCATTCCCAACCACTTGCCCCCTGCCCCCGCCGGAACAGCCTAGATCGGCAGGATTTTTCCCGGATTGAGGATGTTCTCCGGATCCAGCGCCGCCTTGACCGCTGCCATATAGCGCGTCGCCGGCCCCAACTCGCGCTCCAGATAGGGCCGCTTGCCCTGCCCGATCCCGTGCTCACCGGTGCAGGTTCCCGCCATCGAGATCGCCAGGTCGTTCAGCCAGCCGACATAGTGCTCGGCCTTGGCGATCTCCTCGGGCTCATCCATGTCGATCAGCAGCAGCGCGTGGAAATTGCCGTCGCCCACATGGCCGACCATCGGCGCGATCAGCCCCTCCTCGGTGGCCTTCTCCTGCGCCGCGACGACACATTCGGCCAGCCGCGAGATCGGCACGCAGACATCGGTCGAGATACCCTTGGCCCCGGGCCGCAGGCCCAGGCAGGCCCAGTACATGTCATGCCGCGCCTGCCACAGCCGGCTGCGCTCCTCGGTGCTCGAGGTCGCGTCAAAACCGCTGCCGCCGAACTCACCGGCGATTTCGCCGAAGGTCGCCGACTGCTCGGCCACCCCGGCCTCGGAGCCGTGAAACTCCAACAGCAGCAGCGGCGTCTCGGGCAGGTCCAGCTTGGAATAGGTATTGGCCGCCGACACGCTCAACTGGTCCAGCAGCTCGATCCGGGCAACCGGGATGCCGTACTGGATGGTTGCCATCACCGCCTGGCAGGCGGCATCGACGCTGGGAAAGGAACAGCGCGCCGAACGGATCGCCTCGGGGATGCCCTGCAACCGCAGGGTGATCTCGGTGATCACCCCCAGCGTGCCTTCCGAGCCAACCATCAGCCGGGTCAGATCATAGCCGGCCGAGGATTTCCTGGCCCGTTGCGCGGTGCGGATCACCGTGCCGTCGGCCATCACCACCTCCAGCGCCAGCACATTGTCTTTCATGGTGCCATAACGCACCGCGTTGGTCCCCGAGGCGCGGGTCGCCGTCATCCCGCCCAACGAGGCATTGGCGCCGGGATCGATCGGAAAGAACAGCCCCTGGTCGCGCAGATAGGTGTTCAGCTGTTCGCGGGTCACGCCGGGCTGCACCACGCAGTCCAGGTCTTCGCCATGCACCGCCAGGATCCGGTTCATCTCGCTGAAATCCAG
Source organism: Pseudooceanicola lipolyticus (assembly GCF_002786325.1). Lineage (GTDB taxonomy): Bacteria > Pseudomonadota > Alphaproteobacteria > Rhodobacterales > Rhodobacteraceae > Pseudooceanicola_C > Pseudooceanicola_C lipolyticus. Next base: position 8,614 of record NZ_PGTB01000138.1, read on the forward strand.
GCAGACACCGCCCGCCGGCGCGTTGACATGGCCCTCCAGCGACGAGCCGATGCCGAAGGGAATGACCGGCACGCCATTTTCGGCGCAGAGGCTGACGATCTCGGACACCTCGGCGGTCTCGGTCGGGAAAAGCACCGCATCGGGCGCCTGGGTGTCGATCCAGGTGGTGGTGTGGCCGTGCTGGTTCCGAATCGCCTGGCCGGTCTGGCAGCGTTCACCGAAGCGCTGCTTGAGAATGCCGACAACCGCCGTGATCCCCGGCTCGTTGCGTGGCAGGGCCGTGGACTGAACCATATTTCGCTATCCTTCTATTCGCCCAGCGCAATTCCCTCGCGGCGAGGGTCGGCGGCGCCCCGTAACCTGTCTCCGATGGCGATGGCATGCAAGCCGGAATTGAGATCGCCCACCTGCACCTCGTAACCCAGCGCCTCCAGCCCGGACTGCAGCGCCGCGGCCTCGGTCCCGGCCTCCAGGTCGAAGGTGCCAAAGCGGTTGACCGCGTGGCCCATCGACACCGCCTGCTGCACATCCATGCCCCAGTCGATCCAGGCGATCAGCGCCTGGGCGACATAGCCGATGATGCGGCTGCCCCCGGGCGAACCGATGGCCAGCACCGGCCGCCCGTCGCGCAGCACGATGGTGGGTGCCATCGACGAGCGCGGCCGTTTGCCCGGCTCGACCCGGTTGGCGACGGGCAGACCGTCCCGGTGGCTGGCAAAGGAGAAATCGGTGAGCTCATTGTTCAGCAGCATCCCCCGCACCATCAGCCGGGCACCGAACAGGTTTTCGATGGTGGTGGTCATCGACAACACGTTGCCATAGCGGTCGACAATCGAAATATGCGAGGTCGAGGGCAGCTCGATCGCCGCATCGTCGCCCCAGAGCCGGGCATGGTCCCAGTCGGGGGTGCCGGGGCTGACTTCGGGCAAGGCATCATCGCCCTCCAGCAGCCGCGCGCGGCCAGCCAGATAGGCCGGGTCGGTCAATCCCTTGGTCGGCATCGGCACGAAATCTTCATCGGCCATGTACCTGCCCCGGTCGGCAAAGGCGAGGCGCGCGGCATCGCCGATGCGCCGCCAGGCCTCGGCGCTGCCAGGGCCCAGCGCAGCCAGGTCGCTGTGGCGCAACATCCCGAGGATCTGTCCCACCGTCAGCGCGCCCGAGGACGGCGGGCCCATGCCGCAAACCTGGTAACCACGATAGTCTACACAGACCGGCGGGCGTTCCTTGACCGCGTAGAGCGCCAGGTCGACCTGCGACAACAGGCCGGGATTGCCCTTGGCCGCGCGCACCGCCCGAACGATGTCGGCGGCAACCGGGCCGGTATAAAAGCCCTGCGCGCCCTGCTGCGCCAGCAGCCGCAGGGTGTCGGCATAGGCCGGATTCGTCAGGCGCTGGCCCGCCACCAAAGGCACGCCTCCGGGCAGGAAATAATCCGCCGCATCGGGGCTGCTGGCCAGCCTGTCGCGGTCGTAGGCGACCAGTTGGGCCAGGCGCGGCGAGACGGCAAATCCGGTTTCGGCCAGGGTGATGGCCGGATCGAACAGTCCGACCCAGGGCAGCCGCCCCCAGCGGCGATGCGCTGCCTCCAGCAGCGCCGGGGTGCCTGGCGTGCCGACCGAGCGGCCGCCGACCACCGCATCGAAGAACCCAAGCGGCGCGCCGCTTGCGTCCTGGAACAGCCGGGGCGTCGCCGCCAGCGGCGCGGTCTCGCGCCCGTCCAGCGTGGTAAGCGTGCGGGTTGCCGCGTCGTACCAGACCAGGG
>NZ_PGTB01000139.1 GCF_002786325.1 Pseudooceanicola lipolyticus
CGGCCGGGGGTGTAAGCGCGTCGACCTGCCGGAGGTCAGCCGAACAGCCGCTGGCCCAGCCGCCGGAGCAGCGAAGGTGCACGGGTGGAATCGGCGGGCATCCGCGCGGCCAGCGCCGCGGCGCCGACCGGGTCGACCACGGTTTTGCCGTCCTGGAACTGCAGCCGGTACAGATCGGCATAGATGCCGCCGCGCGCCAGCAATTCATCATGGCTGCCCTCGTCCACCACCCGGCCGCGATCCATCACCACGATCTTGTCGGCATTGCGGATGGTCGACAGCCGATGCGCGATCACCAGCGTGGTACGGCCGCCCGACAACTTGTCGAGCGCGCTTTGCACCACCTGTTCGGATTGTGCGTCCAGCGCGCTGGTCGCCTCGTCCAGCAGCAGGATCGGCGTGTCGCGCAGCAGCGCCCGCGCGATCACCACGCGCTGGCGTTGCCCGCCCGACAGGGCCGAGCCGCGCGGGCCCACCAGGGTCTCCAGCCCCTCGGGCAGCTTGGGCAGGAAATCGGACACATGCGCGGCGTCCAGCACCTTTTGCAATTGCGCGTCGGTCACATCGGTGCGGCCCAGCAGGATATTCTCGCGCAGGGTCTCGTCGAACAGCAGCGCCTCCTGGCTGACCACCGAGAACAGGCCGCGCAGGTCGGGCATCGCCAGGTCGCGCACCTCGACGCCGCCGATCCTGACCGATCCGGATTGCGGGTCGACCAGCCGGGTCAGCACGTTGAACACAGTGGACTTGCCGGCGCCCGAGGCACCGACCAGCGCCGTGGTCTTGCCCGGCTCGGCTGTAAAGCTGAGCCCGCGCAGCACCGGCGCGTCGCCATAGCTGAGCGCAACCTCTTCCAGCCCGATCCCCGGCATCCCCTGCGGCGGCGGCGCCGGCTCGGCCGGCGAGCGGACCTTGATCGGCGCGTCCATCAGCTCTTTCAGCCGTTCCAGCGCCGCGGCGGCCACCTGCCAGGTGCCGCTGACCGAGGCCAGCCGGCGCATCGGGTCGAAGGCAACGCCGATGGCGGTGAAAAAGCTCATGAACTGGCCCACGGTCTTTTCGCCCGAGATGATCTCGGAGCCGCCATAGAGCAGCACGCCCATGATGCCGATGCCGGCCATGATATCGACCATGGCAGTGATCGAGGCGGTGCCGGTGGCGGCGCGGATCTCGGCGCGCACGAAGGTGCGGGTGTGATCGCCGAAGCGCTGCGCCTGGTAATCTTCCAGCCGGTTCAGCTTGATCGGGACGATGCCGTGAAACGCCTCGTCCAGCCGGGTGGCCAGCGCCGCGCCCAGGTCGCGCGCCTGCGAGGCTTTTTTGCGGACATAGCGCTGGGCGACACCGACGGGCAGCAGCAGCAGCGGCACCCCGATCAGCACCACGGCGGTCCATTTCCAGTCGACATTGATGGCGATGCCCAGCAGAAAGATCAGCGAGATCGCGTCGCGCCCGGCGCCGGTGATGATGCTGCGCCACACGTCGTTGACCGAATTCACGTCGATCTGCACCCGCTGGATCAGGAAGCCGGGCGGGTGGGTCTGATGAAACGCGGTGTCCTGGCGCACCAGCCGCTTCAGCAGGTCCATGCGCAGATGCGCGGCGGTGTTCTGCGAGATCCGGGTCAGCAGCACCTTCTGGGTCATCCCGGCGACGCCGCGGATCCAGAAGATGGCGAGAAAGGCAAAGCTGACCCAACCCAGCGCCGAGGTGTTGCCGGCGACGAAGACCAGGTCGAACATCGGTTCCATCATATAGGCCACCGCGCCGGCCATGCTGCCCTCGATCAGCATGAACAGCACCGCGACCGCCAGCAGCCCGATATGGTGGCGCAGATAGCCGCGCCACAGCCAGCCCAGCAATTCGCCCGAAGGGGTACGTGTCTGGCTCATGCAGCGGGTCTTTGGTGGGGGAAGTTGGTCATCGGCCTGCCTTTTCTGATCTGGCCGTCTAGCGGCCGGGCCTGTCGGGTGCAAGTCCGGGCCCGAGTTGCATTGACGCCGTGCCGGGGCCGGTTAGTGTGGGCCGGTAGTTTTCTGTGGACCCTACCATGAGCAAAGATCTGAGCGTCGCGCAAGGGCGCGAATACCTCGCTATTCCCGGCCCTTCGGTGATGCCCGAGGCGGTGTTGCGGGCAATGCACCGCAGCGCGCCGAATATCTACGAGGGCGCGCTGGTCGAGATGACCCATGGCCTTGTTCCCGATCTGCGTCGCGTGGCGCGCACGCGCCACCACGCGGCGATCTATATCAGCAATGGGCACGGCGCCTGGGAAGCGGCGCTGGTCAACGTGCTGGCGCCGGGCGACACCGTGTTCGTGCCGGCGACCGGCCGGTTCGGCCATGGCTGGGCCGACATGGCCGCCGGGCTGGGCATCGAGACCCAGGTGATGGATTTCGGCAAGGCCAGCCCGTTTGACCTGGACCGCGTGGCCGAGGCGCTGCGCGCCGATCGCAGCCACAAGATCAAGGCGGTGCTGGCCACCCATGTGGACACCTCCAGTTCGGTCCGCAACGACATTCCCGGCCTGCGCCGGGTGCTGGACGAAACAGGGCATCCGGCGCTGCTGATGGTGGATTGCATCGCCTCGCTGGCCTGCGACCGCTTCGAGATGGACGAGTGGGGCGTCGATGTCACGGTGGCGGGCAGCCAGAAGGGGCTGATGGTGCCGCCGGGGCTGGGTTTTGTGTTCTTCAGCGACAAGGCGGCCGCGGCGCGGGTGAAGATGGACCGCGTCAGCCGCTATTGGGACTGGGTGCCGCGCGCCAATCCCGCGGAATATTACCAGCATTTTGGCGGCACCGCGCCGACCCATCACCTCTATGGGCTGCGCGCGTCGCTGGACATGATCTTTGAGGAAGGGATTGAACATGTCTGGGCCCGCCACGCCCGGCTGGCGCAGGCGATCTGGGCCGCCTGCGACGCCTGGGGGCAGGGCGGGTCGCTGCGGCTGAACATCTCTGATCCGGCGATGCGCAGCCATGCAGTGACGACGCTGTGCATCGATGCGCCCCATGGTGCCGAGCTGCGCAAATGGGTGTCGGAACATCTGGGCCTGACGCTGGGCCTGGGGGTGGGCATGGCCCTGCCGGGCAGCCCGGAGGCGGGCGGCTTTTTCCGCATGGGTCATATGGGCCATGTCAACGGCCAGATGATCCTGGGCCTGCTGGGCGGGGTCGAGGCCGGGCTGACCGCGCTGGGCGTGCCCCATGGCAAGGGCGCGGTCGAAGCGGCGGCGGCGGTGATCGCCGGGCGTCCGGACTGATCGGGCGCGGTTCAATCCGCGAACAGGTGTTCGGTCTTTGCCAGCTCCAGCGCGGTGTCCGGCGGCACCGTCAAAAAGGCGGCGATGTGCTCGGCATTGGCCGCGGCCGAAGCGGTTTCGCGGATCCGGTGATGATGCGAGAACCCCGCATCGCGGACGCGGTCGGTTTCATGGGCGATGTCGTTGCGGATGGTCGGCAGCAGGCGTTCCAGCGTCGCGGCGCTGGTGCGCTCGCCGGCCAGGCCGACGCGGCGGGCATGGCCGATCAGGAAGTCATCCGAGAACTGGCATTCGATCTCCAGCAGCCGGGTCACCGAACGGTCGCTTTCGAAATCCTGCAGCAGGTCCAGGTTGGCCGGGTCCAGGCAGATGATCAGGCGGTCGGTTTCGTAATATTCGAACAGCATCCGCATCAGCGCCCGGCGGTGGCGCGTGCGTTTTTCCAGCGTCCCCTGGATGCCGCCCAGATCGGGCAGCGGCGTTGATTCCTCGTTGAACAGATATTCGATCGCCGGCAGGTTGGTGACCTGGCGGATGCGGGCCAGCAGCCGCTTGGCCACGTGCCATTTCTTGCAGATCACGATCATCAGCTCGCGTTCGCGGCCCAGCGTGCTTTCGGCCTCCCAGAACCGGGTACCAAAGCGGCGGCCGATGCGGCCGCGGCCGGCGAGGAAGCGGTACAGGTTCTGGCCTTCGTTGGACAGTTCAAAGGCCACGTCGGTCGCGGCATAGAGCGCGCCCAGCCGCGCCTTCAGCTCGTGCGCCTCGGGGCTGATCTTGCGGGCGAACAGGAAATCCTGCGACAGCAGCAGGTCGTAATGGTCGTTGTAGAAGGTGACCGGCATCCCGTAATCCGAGAACATCAGGAAGGTCAGCGTGCGCGTCTCGATCTCGTCATCGGGGACCAGGTGGCGCACCAGGGTCTGAAAGAAGGTCTCGTCAGGGATCCAGGTGGTGCGGAAAAACCGCATGATATCGCGGCGCTTGCGGGTCATGTCGAGGATCCACTCGACGGTGCGGCGGCGCAGGCACCACCACTGGCTGCCGATCTGCATCTGCAGATCCGCCGGGATCGGCCGCGTCAGACCCAGCCGTTTCTGCAGCCGGTAGGCGCGGTAGAACAGTGCCTTCTGGGTTCGTTCGTTGAAATAGTGCCGATAGATCAGCCGGTCATCCTTCATCCCGGTCTTGATCCAGTTGCTGTCGAAGAAATCGAAACTCTCGATGTAATCGACATCGCGCGCATCGAGAAAGCGGTGGGCATATTCCGCCGTCTTGATCGCCATGCAGTCGCCCGACAGCATGTAGAAATGGGTGGCGCGTGGAAACGCCTCCACCGCGGCCTCCAGCGCGTTCAGCGTGGCCTGCACCAGGGACCATTCGCCCCAGCCGCATTTGACCCGGCGACGCACGAAGGTGACATTGGGGTTGTCGGCCAGCGCGGCGCGGATGCTGCGATACTGTTCGGCATCGGCGCGGGCGTCGAAATGGATCGCCAGGACATCGCCCGCCGCGGTCAGCCGCTGCGCCTGCTGCACAATCGCCTCGGGGTCTTTGTGGCAGAGCAGGATATACGCGATCTTTGCCATATGCCGATATCAAGCGCTTGAAGATTGGGGGAATACTGGCCCTGTAGCGGTGAAAACGCCGTGAATAAACCAGCATTCAGAAGGTTTTGCCACCGGGCGCGGGTGCGGATCGCGATCTTGTGGAAAACGTGCCAAAAATGCCAGAGCGATGGGGCCGCCTTGCGCATACGGGATTTGAGAGCGCGGCGCGGGTTGCTATACCGCGCGGGATCGACACAAGCCGGAGGCAGCGCAGATGGGATTTCCGGGAACCTGGATGACGGAATCCGAAAGCATGGTCTACCGGGTGGTGCCGAAATGCGCCTGCTCGACCATCGGCCAGATCATGTATTACTCGGATCACGGCCGGTTTTTCGACGGCGACATCCATGACTCGACCGACGGCCTGCACAAATGGGCGCAGGATCACAGCCAAGAGCCGATCACCCGCAACGTGCAGGCGCATCGCAGCTATGCTTTCACCTGCGTGCGCAACCCCTATACGCGCATCCTCAGTTCCTTCTTCGACAAGATCTGCGGCATTCAGCGCAACGGCAAGCGCTATCGCGGCAACCTGGTGCCGACGCTGACCTATAAATACGGCATCGAGGTCGGCGGCGATGACGGCAAGGACGAGTTCGACCAGGTCAAATCCTTCCGCCGCTTCCTGCTGTTTGCCCGCGACACCATCCGCTGGCGCCGGCCGATGGACCCGGATATTCACTGGTCGGCGATGTCGGGCCATGTGTCGACCTTCATCGCCAATGGCGGTCGCTATGACCGCATCTTCTGGACCGAGAACTTCAACGACGGCATGCAGAGCGTGCTGAATGCGGTCGAGACGCCGGTGAAAGTGGATCTGGACGCCATCCCGCGATTCAACGAAAGCGAGGGGCATGGCCCCAAACGGGCGCATCCCGTCGAGGCCTATTTCGACGACCTGTCGATGCATCTGGTCTATGAGATCTACAAGCGCGATTTCGAGCTGTTCAAATACGATTTCGAGAACCCCGCCAACAAGATGCCGGTGGGCGAAATCGATCTGGACGAGGTGCACAAGAAACTCAGCACCTGACGCGCTGCTTTGATCGGCCCCGCGCTATTGGCTGCGGGGTGGGGCGGTGGTGTCCTCGTCATCCGGCAGCAATCCGGAAGGTTCGATGCCGCGCGTCTCGGCGCTGGCCCGGACCGCCTGGCGCAGCGTCTTGCTGCGCGCCAGCAGCCGGCGAAAACGGTCTTCGTCCAGCACCAGCAGGGTCGTCGGGGCAATCGCGCGCACCTCGGCACGGCGGGTGCGGTTCGACAGGATCGCCATCTGCCCGAACATCTCGCCCCGTCCCAGCCGCCAGGACTGGCCCGCCGTCTCAAGTTCGACCGCGCCCGAGGCGATGAAGGCCACGCTTTTGGCATGGCTGTTCTTGCTTATGATCAATTCGCCGGCATCGACATAGCGGGTCTTGAGCACCCGCCCCAGACGCTTGAGCGCGGCATCGTCGAGATCGGAAAACAGCGGGAATTGCCGGATCAGCGCCACCCGCTGCAGGGTAACGTCCAGGCGCGGGCGCTTTTCGGCGGCGGCGCGGCGCGCATCCAGATCCTGCATCAGCGCGGTATAGACCTCGGCGCCGATCAGGCCGTCTTCGCGCATGGCGACATATTCGCGTTCTTCCAGGCGCATCGCGGTGCGGCGGATAAAGCGGCGTTCCAGTTCCTCGGCATAGCCGGGATATTGCAGCCGCATCCCCTCCAGCGCGGTTTCCACCGCCTCGATCCGGCGCGACAGCAATTCATGCAGCAGGTCGGCCACCCGGCGGCCATGAATGCGGCGGATGCGGCCATCGATAAAGGCGCCCAGATCGCGCAGGATCAGGCGCTGCGACAGCAGCAGTTCGAACCGGTCGGCGGTCATCTGGGCCAGCGGCCCGGACAGGCCCAGACGGCCATGCAGCAGCACGGCGGCCCGGAATGCCCGGCCATAGGCGACGCTGCGCCGGGCCGCGCGCTGATAGCCGCTGCGCCCCTGTGACCGCGCGCCTTCGATCAGCCGGTCGGCATCCGAGATCACCTGTTCCGCCATCCGCGCCGAGATTGTCCGCTCGCGCACCCGCACCAGGATGGTGTCGCGTTCGTGACCGGCCAGCGCGATCAGGCCCAGGGTGATCCGGTCGCGGTCGAGAATGTCGGCGCTGTCCTCGGCCATCTTCACCGCCTGGTCCAGCCGCTCGCCAAAGCGCTTGGCCTCCGAGCGCACTGTCTCGTGGCTCAGATCGTAATTCTCGGTGGTGCGCGAAACGTCCTCGCGCACCGTCTGCAGCGCCACCGCGACGACCTGCCGCGACAGCGCCTCGTCGATCGGCGACAGCCGGTCCAGTCCCAGCCGGCTGATGATCCAGCGCAGCGTGGTGCCCTGCACGATCAGGGTGAACAGGGTGAAGCCGGTGGCCAGAATGCCGACCACCCGCTGGATGCCGTCCGGCACCCGGAAACTTTCGGTCACCGCCAGCGCAAGGGCCAGCGTCACCGCCCCGCGCAACCCGCCCCACAGGATCGCCGCGCGATAGGGGCGTTCAACCGCGGGCGACAGTTTCAGCAGGGTCAACAGCGGCAGCAGCCCGAACAGGATCACCGCCCGCGCCGCGACGGCGGCGACGATGACCACGCCGACCAGAACGAAATCGGTCAGCCGGACCTCTTCCAGCAGCCGTGGGATCAGCAGCGCGGCAAGGATGAAGATCAGCGCCCCCGCCCAATGTGCCAGCACGTCCCACAGTTCGCGCAGGTTGGTCCAGGATTGCGGCGGCAGGCGTCCGGGCGCGGTCAGGTTCAATGTCAGACCGGCGGCGACCACGGCGATCACGCCCGAGGCGCCGACGATCTGTTCGGTGCCGATATAGGCGAGATAGGGCAGCGCCACCGAGATCGAGATCTGGGCCAGTTCGTGGCGCCCGAACAGCGCCATGATCCACACCGCGATCCGCGCCGCCAGCCATCCGGTCAGCGCCCCCCCGACGATCAGCAGCGGAAACCGCGCCAGCGCATCGCCCAGGTCCGGGTCAGGAAGGCCCAGCATCACGAAGCCCATGAACAGGCCGAACAGGGCGATGGCCGCGGCGTCGTTCAGCAGGCTTTCGCCCTCGATGATTCGCGCCAGTCGGCGCGGCGCCGAGATCGACCGGAAGATCGACACCACTGCGGAGGGATCGGTGGTTGACACGATGGCGCCGATCAACAGGCAGGCCGCCAGCGGCAAGGCGCTGGCCCAGGCCAGCGCGTAGCCGACGCTGAGGGTTGCCACCACCACGGCGACCACCGCCAGCACCAGGATCGGCACCCAGTCGTCCAACATCCGGCGCAGGTTCATCCCCAGCGTCGCCTGGAACAGCAGCGTCGGCAGGAACACGTACAGGAAGACATTGGAGCGGATCGGCAGGCCAAGGATGGCTTCGGCTACCGGGTTCAGCGCATCGGTCAGTTCGGTATTCAGGAAAAACGTCGCCCCGGCCCCGATCAGGATACCCAGGACCGCCAGGATCACGCTGTGCGGCAGACGCAGGCGTGCCGCGAACGGCTCGGTCGCGCCAATGACCAGGAACAGCGAGGCGATGATCGTGGTGACGAGAATGATATCCATGATTCGGGAATACCAGAAGATACGGCGAGCGCACGCGCCGTTTGAGGCCAACCCGCCTTGCCGGCTCAGATTTTTATGCGTCAGTTGGGGTGCCGCGCCGGATCGGTCCCGGCGATGGTGAAAACCCGCTCGAACTTGGGGCGTGCACCCCGCATCCGGGACAGGTGGGCCAACCGAAAAACAACAAAGGCGCCCGAAGGCGCCTTGATGCGATGGTCGGAGTGGCGAGATTCGAACTCACGACCCCTGCCTCCCGAAGACAGTGCTCTACCAGGCTGAGCTACACTCCGACCGTGGCGCGGCAAGTACAGCCATTGCGGGGCTTTTGCAAGAGAGACCTGACATTCATTGCGCGCGTCAGAGCAGCCGTTCTGCGGTGCTGACCTGCGGGCTGCCGGCGACGACCGGGCGCGAGCGGGTGCGCAGCACCGGAGTGTGTTCCGAGGTGCCGCCGCGGGCTTCGCGGAAGACGATGTAAAGCCCCGAGGCGATGATCAGGGCGATGCCGGCAAAGGTGGCCGGGCCGGGCCATTCGTCGAACAGCAGCCAGCCATAGAGGATCGCCCACAGCATCTGCGAATATTGCATCGGGGCGACGACGGCGGCATCGGCGTGCTTGTAGGCCTCGATCATCAGCAGCAGCGCGACAAAGGCCAGCAGCGCCAGCGTGGCGTTCAGCGCCAGGGCGGTGCCCTCCATCGGGCTGTAGACAAAGGGCAGGCTGGCCCCCATCACCGCAAGCGAGGCGATCCAGGGGTAAAGCAGCATGACCACGCTGCGCTCTTCCCGGCCGATCTTGCGCACGATGCAGGCCACCAGCGCGCCGCAGACCGCCGCCAGCAGCGCGGCGCCATGGCCCAGGGTCAGCGGCGACTGGCCCGGCTGCAGCACGATCACCACGCCGGCCAGCCCGAGCACGATGGCCAGCCCCCGATGCAGGCGGATCCGTTCGCCCAGGATCGGGATCGCCAGCAGGGTGATCAGGATCGGCGTGGCAAACAGGATGGCATAGGTATCGGCCAGCGGCAGCACCGAGAAGGCATAGAAACAGGCGGCGGTGGCCACCACCATCGCCACGGTGCGCAGCGCCATCCACCAGGGATGCACCGGCCGCAGCGTGCCGGGCAGCGGGTCGCGGATCAGCATCAGGCTGCTGAGCGGAAAGGAAAACAGCACTGTGAAGAAGACGATCTGAAACGGGGCATAGCCGGTTCCCAACAGCTTCACGATGGTGTCATGTCCGGCGTAGATTGCAAACGCGATCAGCGCAAAGACGATCCCCCTGGTCTGGCCGCTCATTCCTGTCTCCTTCGGCGCGACGCGACGGACCCTCCCCGACCGCAGCTTTGACAGGTTGGCGGGGGATTGCAAGGCGGCGGCAAATTTCGGACCTTGCGCAGGCGCCGCGGGAGGTTACGGGAATGAGCTATGTCTTCGATATCGGGATCAGCCTGGAAGACAACCTGCGCCGCGTGGCCGGGCAGGAGGTGCAGAAGGCGCGCGACAGCCTGGCGCGGATCGAATCGGCGCCGGAAGAGTCGGTGCATGACTTGCGCAAGCGGATGAAAAAGCTGCGCGGCCTGCTGCGCCTGCTGCGGCCCGGATTGGGCAAGACCTATAAGGCCGAAAACGCCGCGGCCCGCGAGATTGCGCGCGGGTTTTCCGATATTCGCGATGCGCAGGTGATGGTCAACTCGGTCGACCTGATCTGCAACGAGGCGGGCGCTGACGCGGCGCTGCTGGCGCCGCTGCGTGACTGGGCCGAACAGCGCCGCCGCCGGGTGCTGAAGGTGAAGGGGATCAAGACCCGCGCCCGAGCCGCGCGCGCGGCCTTGAAGACGCTGCGCGCCCGCAGCCG
>NZ_PGTB01000013.1 GCF_002786325.1 Pseudooceanicola lipolyticus
CGCGGCGCTGGAACAGCGGGGTGACACGGTCACGCGGCTGTCGCGCTCGCAGGACGGCTTCGACCTGGCCGATCCCGACTCGGTCGCGGCCGGTCTGGACCGGCTCGATGGCCCGTTTGACAGCCTGCTGATTGCCAGCGGCATCCTGGCCCCGCCCGACAGCCGCCCGGAGAAATCGCTGGCCGAGATCGAGGCGCGCAGCATGGCGCAGGTGCTGGCGGTGAACGCCATTGGCCCGGCCCTGGTGTTGCGCCATGCGCCGCGATTGCTGCCGCGCAGGGGGCGGTCGGTTGTCGGGGTGCTGACCGCGCGGGTCGGCTCGATCGGCGACAACCGGCTGGGCGGCTGGTACAGCTATCGCGCCGCCAAGGCGGCGGCGAACCAGATCGTGCATACCGCCGCCATCGAACTGGCCCGCACCCATGCCGAGGCGGTGGTGGTCGCGCTGCATCCCGGCACCGTCGAGACCGCGTTCACCCAAGATTACCCGGCGCATAAGAAGGTCGCGGCAGCGCAGGCGGCGGCCAACCTGCTGGATGTGCTGGACGGGCTGGGGCCAGAGCAGAGCGGGCAATTCTTCGACTGGGCCGGACAGGTGGTGCCATGGTGAAACCCCGCCTGGTGCTGGTGCTGGGCGACCAGCTGACCACCGAAATCGCCGCGCTGCGCGCCGCCGACAAGGAGCGCGACGTGGTGGTGATGGCCGAGGTGATGGACGAGGCCCGCTATGTCCCGCACCACCCGAAAAAGATCGCGCTGGTCCTGGCGGCGATGCGGAAATTCGCCGCCAATCTCGAAGCGGATGGCTGGCAGGTGGCCTATGCGCGGCTGGACGACAGCGACAATGCCGGGTCGATCCCCGGCGAGCTGCTGCGCCGCGCCGAGGCCTTCGAGGCCGACGAGGTGATCGCCACCACGCCCGGTGAATGGCGCCTGATCGCGGCTTTGGACGATCTGCCGCTGACCCTGCACCAGCACCCGGACGACCGGTTCCTGTGTTCGCGCAGCGAATTCGCCGACTGGGCCGAGGGCCGCAAGGAATTGCGCATGGAATGGTTTTACCGCGAGATGCGCCGCAAGACCGGGCTGTTGATGGAGGGGGACGACCCCGCCGGGGGCAGCTGGAATTATGACGCGGACAACCGCAAGCCCGCCAGCGACGATGCCGATCCGCCCGAGCCGTTGAGCTTTGCCCCCGATGACACGGTCGACCAGGTGCTGGATCTGGTCGAGGAGCGGTTCGGCGACCATTTCGGCGACCTGCGCCCGTTTGGCTTTGCCACCGACCGCAAGCAGGCGCTGAAGGTGCTGGACCATTTCATCGAGCACGGCCTGCCAAAATTCGGCGATTACCAGGACGCGATGCTGCGCGGCGAGCCGATGCTGTGGCACGCGGTGATCTCGCCCTATCTGAATATCGGTTTGCTGGACCCGCTGGAGGTGTGCCAGCGCTGCGAACAGGCCTGGCAGGATGGCAAGGCGCCGCTGAACGCGACCGAAGGATTCATCCGCCAGATCATCGGCTGGCGCGAATTTGTCCGCGGGGTCTATTTTCTCGAAGGGCCCGACTATGCCCGCCGCAACGCGCTGAATCACCAGCGCGGGCTGCCGGACCTGTACTGGGGCGGCGAGACGCGGATGGCCTGCATGGCCGAGGTCGTCGCCCAGACCCGCAAATACGCCTATGCCCACCACATTCAGCGCCTGATGATCACCGGCAATTTCGCCCTGCTGGCCGGGATCGATCCGGCCGAGGTGCATGAATGGTACCTGTCGGTCTATGCCGATGCCTATGAATGGGTCGAGGCGCCGAACACGGTGGGGATGAGCCAGTTCGCCGATGGCGGCATCGTCGCCTCGAAACCCTATGTCTCGTCGGGCAATTACATTGCCAAGATGTCGAACTATTGCCGCGACTGCGCCTATGACGTGAAGGCCAAAAGCGGCGAGACCGCCTGCCCGTTTAACTTGTTGTACTGGTATTTCATCGACCGCCACCGCGACCGGTTCGAAGACAACCCGCGCATGAAGGTGATTTATCGCAACTGGGACAAGCGCGACGAAGACGACCGCGCCCAGATCCTGCGCGAGGCCGAGGCCTGGCTGGACCAGCTGAGCAAGGGCAAGACGGTATAGCGGCACTGCCCGCGCGGTGGCGCCCGCAACGGGCGCGGATCGGAACCAGCCCGCGCCTTGGGCACCGGTCAGCTGCGGATCCGGCCCCTTGCGCGGGTGATTGCACGGGCCAGCCACTGCCGCCACGGGAACAGCGTTGCCGCCAGCAGCAGCACCGCACCCGCCAGCAGCGCGGCGCTGCCGGGGCGGGTCAGGAACACGGTGGCATCGCCGCGCGACAACAGCATCGCCCGGCGGAAATATTCCTCCATCATCGGGCCGAGCACGAAGCCGATCAGCAGCGGCGCGGGTTCGAACCTGAACAGCCGGAGACCATAGCCGATGGCGCCGAAGATCAGCGTGGCCCAGACATCGGTGAGCGAATTCGAGATCGAATAGACGCCGACGCAGATCAGCACGATGACGGTCGGGTAGAGATAGTAATGCGGCACCCGCAGCAGGCGGACCCAGATGCCGATCAGCGGGATGTTCAGTACCAGCAGAAAGATGTTGCCGAAGACAAAGCTGACCACGAGGCCCCAGAACAGCTCGGGATGGTCCGAGATCAGCCGCGGGCCCGGGGTGATCCCGTGGATCATCAGCGCCCCGAGCATCAGCGCCATCGTGGTCGATCCCGGAATGCCCAGCGTCAGGGTGGGAATAAAGGCGGTCTGGGCGGCGGCGTTGTTGGCGGCTTCGGGCACCACCACGCCTTCGATCGCGCCCTTGCCAAACTGGTGGGCGCGTTTGTTGACCCGCTTTTCCAGGGCATAGCTGACAAAGCTGGCAACCGTCTGGCCGGTGCCCGGAAGGGTGCCGAAAAAGCTGCCGATTACCGAACCGCGCAGCGCCGGCATCAGGCTGCGCGCCCATTCGGCGGCGGTGGGGAACATGCTGCCGATCAGCCCGGCGCCGGCATAGCTTTGGGTGGCGCCGCGCAGAGAGACCATGACCTCGGAAATGCCGAACAGCCCCATCGCGACCACCACCAGAGAGACCCCGTCGCGCAATTCCTGGATGCCGCCGGTGAACCGGGTCTCGCCCGAATTCACATCGACGCCGATGGTGCCCAGCAGGATGCCCAGGCAAACCATCATCAGCCCGCGCGTGGCCCCGGAGGTGCTGACCACCGAGGCGGCGACGAGGCCCAGCACCATCACCGAGAAATATTCGGCCGGCTGGAACAGCAGCGCGAATTCCGCCAGCCGCGGCGACAGCAGCACCATGACCACGACACCGAACAGGGCGCCGAACATCGAGGCCATCGCGGTGGAAAACAGCGCGATGCCGGCGCGGCCCTGCTGCGCCATCGGATAGCCGTCAAGACAGGTGACCGAGGCCGAGGGGGTGCCGGGGATATTCAGCAGGATCGAAGCGATCGAGCCGCCATATTCTGCGCCGTAATAGACCCCGGCCAGCATCACCAGGGCAGTTTCCGGCGGCAGGTAGAACGAGACCGGCAGCAGCATGGCAACCGCCGCCAGCGGGCCGACCCCGGGGAGCACGCCGATAAACGTGCCCAGGAACACCCCGACAAAGCAATAGAGCAGGTTCTGAATGGTGGCGGCGGTGCTGAGGCCCAGGGCCAGATTGTCGAGTAGGTCCATGTTACAGCCCCCGGATGGCGATGAAGGGAATGCCGAGGCCAAGCACGAAGATCAGCCAGACGGCCAGGGCGACGCCGATCGCCAGGGCAATGCGGTGCGACCAGCGAAAGCCGGGGATCACCGTGCCGGTGACCAGCACCGCCAGCGCGGTTGCGGGCAGCACACCGGCAAGCGGCGTGAACAGCGCGAAGGCGGCGACGCCGCCGGCCACGCCGATCACCGCCATCGGATCGGCGGCCTGCACCGGTATCGGATGGCGCAGGTTCTGCACCAGCCCGATCAGCGCCAGCAGGCAGAGCAGCCCGCCGACCAGCAGGGGAAAGGCGCCGGGCCCCATGCGGCGCAGCGACCCGAGTTCCAGCGAGGTCATCGCGCCGATCGCAAAGATCAGCCCGGCCCCCAGCATCAGGAGCGGGCCGAGATGCGAGATCAGCCGTCGCATCGCACCGCCTCGGGTTCGAATTCCGGGCCGTCATACGTGTCGGGAATCGAGATCCGGCCGGCCCGGAGCGCGCTGGCCGCGGCCTCGACCGCGGTGGCGGCGGCGGCGGGCACCGCGGAGCCGAGGCGCAGCGACACGGCGTCGCCCGTGTTCAGCCCGAACTCGACAATCGCCTCGGGGCAGTGCCCGGCAACCATGTCGCCGATTGCGCGTTCGACTCCCAGATCGATCCGGGCAAGCGCCGAGGCGACAAACACCTCCGGATCCTTTGCCACCCAGTCCAGCGCATTGCCGATCTGCCACACGCGGCCGGCGCGGCAGGCCTCGACCGCGCCGCGCCGGGCGGCGTTCAGCATGGTGAAGAGGACATCGGCGCCGCCGGCGATTTCGGCCTTGGCCCAGCGCCGGGTGACGGCGCTGTCATCCTGGGTGCCGCAGAAGCCGGTCAGCACCTTTACCCCGGGATCGGCATGGGCGACACCGGCGACAAAGGCGGCGCGCCCTTTCAGCCCGGGCCGCACCCGGTGCCCGGACAGATGCCCGACAATGCCGGTCCGGCTGAGATGCGCCGCCAGGACACCGGCCAGGAAGGCCGAGTCTTCCTGGCGCACGTCATAGCTGGCCAGGTTGGCGCCGGTTTTCTGACCCTGCACGATGGCAAAGCGCTTGTCAGGGTGGCGGGCGGCGATTTCCGGCGTGGCGATGTTGCCCTGGCCGCCGATGAACACCAGCCCGTCGACCTCAGGCACCACCTCGGCGAGGCGGGCGCGGATCTCGTCCTGGTCGTAGCGCACACCCGAAACCAGGGTGATCGCTGCCAGCCCGTCCTGCGCCGCCCGCTCGGCCCCGGCGAGGGCAGAGGCGTTAAAGCCGTCATCCTGCACCTCGCCCACGAAGAAGACCGCGATTTTCATGTCGCCGCTCATTGCGATGCCGCGGTGACCAGCGGTGTCCATTTGGTCAGCTGATCGGCGACATAGGCCGAGAATTCATCGCTGGTCTTGGGCTCGCGGATCAGGCCCCAGGTGTCGAACTGGGCCTTGACGTCGTCCATCTCCATGGCCGCGGTCAGGGCGGTGTCGAGCTTGGCCTTGATTTCGTCGGCCACACCCGCCGGGGCGCTGACGCCCAGCCAGTTTTCGGCGACGATGTCATAGCCGGCTTCGACAAAGGTCGGCACCTCGGGCAGCGAGGCGATGCGCGCGGGGGCCGAGACCGCCAGCGGGATTGCCGAACCGTCCTGCACCGCCGGCAGGTTCTGCGGCACCGCGTCGAAGATCATCGGCACCACGCCGCTCATGAAATCGAGCCGCATCGGGCCGGACCCTTTGTAGGGGATGTGAAACAGCTCGGCCCCGGTTTCGGCCTGGAACTGCTCGGCGATGATGTGGCCCCACGAGCCGACGCCGGAACTGCCATATTCATAAAAGCCCGGCTCGGCCTTGGCCTTTTCGACAAAGGCGGCCAGATCGGCGGTGTCGACCGACGGCGCCGCAAACAAGCCAAGATGCACGGTGCCGACATAGGTGATGTGGTCAAAATCGTCGATCGGGTCATAGGGGGTGTCGGGAAACCGGATCGGCGCCACGTTGAACGGCGTCAGGTTGGACAGCATCAGCGTGTAGCCGTCGGGCGCGGCCTGTTGCAGCGCCGAGGCAGCCACAGTGCCCGCCGCGCCGGGCTTGTTCTCGACCACGAATTGCTGGCCCAGCTGCGCAGAGAGCTTCTCGGACAGCAGGCGCGCGACCAGGTCGGATGAGCCGCCGGGCGGGAACGAGACCAGGATGCGGACGGGGCGCTCGGGCCAGGCGGTATCGGCCGCAACCGGAAGCGCGGCGGTTGCCAGCGCGGCGATGGCGGTGGCAAGAAGGGTTCTGCGGTGCATCGGGACATCCTCTCTGCTGTTGGTGAAATCACAGTTTCACGGTTTGGCGATTCCACAAATACATGAAACTGAAGTTTCTGTGTGGAAGCCCGAAAAAACTGCAGTTTCGCCATCCGGCTGTGCATCGCGCCGGATCTTTGCCCAAATTTGCCGCGCCTTTGGGATGAATTCCCCCTTGCAATAGGGGTTTTGGACCTGTCCCTGACCGGAGCGGCCGTGATTCTCCCTCCCTTGTCTTGTGATTCCGCCCCCTGTGCGGCAGATTGAAAATATGGAACCACAGTTTCAGGCTGACACGCCCACCACCTTTCTGGCCCGGATTCGCGCCGTCCTGCCGGAGCTGCACCGCGCCGAGCACAAGCTGGGCAGCTTCCTGCTCGATTTTCCCGGCGATCTAGCCGCTTACGACGCGCAGGAACTGGCCCGCCTCAGCGGCGTGTCGAAGGCCACGGTATCACGTTTCGTGCGCCGCATCGGGTTTGAAAGCTATGAGGTCGCCCGCCGCGCCGCCCGCGACGAGCGCCAGACCGGGTCGCGCCATTTCATCGCCCATGCCGAACCGCTGTGGGGGCAGAGCCCGCTGGCCGATCTGATGCGGGAAGAGATGGCCAATGTCGCCTGGACGCTCGAGCGCATCGATCCGGCGGAGCTGGAGCAATTGGCCGAGGCCATGCTGTCGGCGCGCCGTGTCTGGCTGATCGGCTATCGGATCAGCCGGGTGTTTGCCGATTATCTGTACTGGCAGCTGCTGAAGGTGATCCCGGCGGCGACGGTGATTCCGCAGGCCGGCGAAAGCCTGGGCGAATACACCGCCGAAATGACCGGCGAGGATCTGGTGATCGTGGTGGCCTTGCGCCGGCGCGCCGCCAATACCGACCGGCTGATCGCCGAACTGGGCCGGGTCGGGGTGGCCACCGCGATGATCACCGACGACGGCGCCGGGCCTGACGAGCGGGTGAACTGGCATTTCCGGTGCCGGATCGAAACCTCCAGCCCGCAATTCAACCACGCTGCCGTTGTCAACCTGTGCCATCAGATCGTCACCCGCACGACCCTGAAAGCCGGGCGCGCGGCCAGCGCCCGGCTGCGGCGGATCGACGAGGCCAACGAACGCCTTGGCGAGGTCTGAGACGCGGACGCCCTGACAGCGGTAAGCGGTGCCGCAGCTGACAGGCACGGCCTGTCTGCCGCGGGTGAGTTCTGCTGTGCGCGGCGCAGGGCCGAGGGCGCCGCAGCTTATCTGCAGCCGATATGGCCGGGCGGGCGAAACTGCTTCAACGAGATTTTCCCCTGAGCGTTCAAAGCCATCGTTTCTAAGCCGGCAAAAAGTTTGGCACGCTCAGGGCAAATTTCATCGACGCATCGGAGTACATCATGAAAGTCGGGTTCATCGGCCTCGGGAACGTGGGCGGAAAACTGGCCGGCAGCCTCCTGCGCAACCGGATCGACCTTACCGTATTGGACCGGAACGCGCAGGTGATGGCGGATTTCGCCGCCCGCGGTGCGGGCATCGCCGAAAACGCCGCGGCGCTGATGCGCGAGTGCGACGTGGTGATCACCTGCCTGCCGTCGCCGGCGATCTCGGCCGCCATCATGGACGAGATGCTTCCCGAGGTCGGGCCGGGCAAGACCTGGCTTGAAATGTCGACCACGGACGAGGCCGAGATCCGCCGCCTGGCCGCATTGGTCGAGCAGAAGGGCGGCACTGCCGTGGACTGCCCGGTTTCAGGTGGCTGCCACCGGGCGGATACGGGCAATATCTCGATCTTCGCGGGCTGCGACCGCCAGACCTTTGAAAGAGTTCTGCCGCTTCTGACACGCCTTGGCCGGCGGGTGCTGCATACCGGCGCCGTCGGCACGGCCTCGACGCTGAAGGTGATGACCAATTATCTGGCCACGGCGAACCTGCTGACCTGCTGCGAGGCACTGGTCACCATGAAGGCGGCCGGAATGGACCTGGCCACCACCTACGAGGCGATGAAGATCTCGTCGGGGACCAGCTTTGTGCACGAGACCGAAAGCCAGCTGATCCTGAACGGCTCGCGGGACGTGAGCTTTACCATGGACCTGATCCTGAAGGATCTCGGACTGTTCCAGACCATTGCCGAGCGCAACAACGTGCCGCTGGAGATGTCGCCGATGATCATCGACATCATGAAGGACGGCCAGTCGCGCTATGGCGAGCGTGCCAATACCGATGACATCATCCGCCGCCTCGAAGAGGCGACGGGCCTGTCGATCCTTGCCGAGGGCTTTCCCGCGGAACTGATCGACGACGAGCCGGAAGAGCCCGGCTATGAGGTCTTTCCCCCGGGGCGGGCGCGCCCCGTCGCGGCGGAGTGAGCGCGATGAGCCTTGATGAGTCGCCGAACCTGACCCTTTGGCAGGAGCGCAGCGATCTGGCAGCCGCTTTCCGTTGGACCGCGCGCCTGAACATGCACGAAGCCGTGGCCAATCATTTCAGCCTCGCCGTGAACGCGGAGGGGACGCAGTTTCTGATCAACCCCAACCAGGTGCATTTCTCGCGCATTCGCGCGTCAGAGCTGCTGCTGCTCGACGCCAATGACCCCGATGTGCTGAACCGGCCCGACGCGCCGGACCCGACCGCATGGGGGCTGCACGGATCCATCCACCGGCGCTGTCCGCATGCGCGCTGCGTGATGCACGCCCATTCCATCTTTGCAACCGTCCTGGCCTCGCTTGCCGACAGCACGCTGCCGCCGATCGACCAGAACACGGCGACCTTCTACAATCGCGTCGTCATCGATGAACAGTTCGGCGGGCTGGCCTTCGAGGACGAGGGCGAGCGCTGTGCCGCGATGCTGTCCGACCCGGCGAAGAAGGTGATGGTGATGGGCAATCACGGCGTTCTCGTTCTGGGTGACACCGTCGGCGATGCCTTCAACCGGCTCTATTACTTCGAGCGTGCGGCCGAGACCTATATCCGCGCGCTTCAGACCGGCCAGCCCCTGCGCCGGATTCCGGACGAGATCGCCGAGCAGACCGCGCGCGACCTGGAAAACTATCCGGGACAGGCCGAGGCGCATCTGACCGCGATCCGCCGGATCCTCGACCACGAGTCCTCTGACTACGCCACCTGATCGCCAGCCAATGAGTGCGCCCATGACCCAGATCATCCTGACCGACACTGGCCTGTCCGTTCCGCTTGCGGCGGGCGAGACATATTTCAACTATTGCTGGCTGCGGGATGTCTGCCCCAGCTGCATCGACCCGCAAACGCGCGAGCGAATTTTCGACGTTGCCTCGCTGCCCTCGCTGCCGCGCGCGCGGCAGGCCCATATCGAGGGCGACGTGCTGGTGGTGGACTGGCAGTCCGAGGCGCAGGTCAGCCGCATTCCGCTGGCGCTGCTGGAAAGCTTTGCCACGCGCGGCCGTGCCGAGGACCCGGCCGACCTGCCGCGAAACCTGTGGTATGCCGATCGCGGCGCAAGCTTCTTGCGGGTGCCGCAACAGGCGGTGCTGACCGACCCGGCCGCGCGGGCGCAACTGACCCGCGCGCTGATCGAGGACGGCATTGCCATCGTCACCGGCATGGACGGCGGCAAGGACAGCCTGCCGCGGTTGGTCGAGGCGATCGGGCCGATCACGCCCTCGGCCGAGGGGCTGTTTTTCGACGTGCGGGTCGAGATCGCGCCGACCAACCTGGCCTTCACCGCCGGGCCGCTGGAGATGCATACCGACTTGCCGGGCGAGGAAGCCGCGCCCGGCGTGCAGTTCCTGCATTGCCTGGAGAACAGCGTCGAGGGCGGCCTGTCGCTGTTTCTTGACGGTGCCGCGGTGGCCGAAGCCCTGCGCCAGGAAGACCCCGCCGCCTTCCACCTGCTTGCCAACAACAAGATCCCGTTCTTCTACCGCCACGACAACTGGGACTACCGCGCCCATCAGCGCGTGATCGAGACCGATCCCGAGGGGCGCGTGACCGGGGTGACCATCTCTCAACACCTGCAGGACGCGATGGACCTGCCGCAGACCCTGCTGGACGACTATTATCCGGCTTTCGTCAAGTTCCTGAAGATGATGCAGGAAGAGCGCTTTCTGGTGCGGTTCCGCTCGGAGGCGGGCAATTGCGTGATCTTCGACAACCACCGCATCGTCCACGGGCGCGAAGGCTATGTCGCCGATAGCGGCAAGCGCCATCTGCGCGGCTGCTATACCGACCGGGGTGCGCTGCGCAGCACCCATCGTGTGCTGGCCTATCAGGGATTTGACGGGCGGATCGCCCCGGAACCGGATCTGCAGCGCGCCTGAGCCCCCCGGAACGTCGGCGCCCTGCAGCTTGCGCGCGTGGTCCGGCAACCTGCCGGCCGGGTTTTTTCGGCCGGTATCACCCTGAACGGAGCAATACCCATGTTGGCGACTGACCTGATCGATCTGCACCGCTATCCGATCTCGACCCCCGGTCCTGCCCGCGACGCGGTGCTTGCCGAAGTGCGGGCCGGGCTGGCGGCGCGTGGCTGCGCGGTGTTGAAGGGGTTCCTGACCCCGGCGGGTGTGGCCGCCGCGGTGGCGGAAACCGATGCGGTGGCAGACAAGAGCCATGCCAGCCACTCGCGCACGAATGCCTATTTCACCAAGGAAGACCCGACCTTGCCGGAAAGCGATCCGCGGCGGCGTTTCTTCGACCGGTCCAACGCCTTCATCCCGGCGGATAACTTCGAACCGGGCGGGGCGCTGCGGACGATCCATGATTGCGCCGGATTCGACACCTTCATCCGCGACTGCCTGGAGGAATCCGAGGACCGGTTTTTCCGCTATGCCGATCCGCTGGCGGATGTCATCGTGAACGCCGCGGGCGCCGGGAACGGGTTTCCCTGGCATTTCGATACCAACAACTTCACCGTCACGCTGGCGCTGCAAAACGCGGACGAGGGCGGAGCCTTCGAATATGCGCCGATGATACGCGATACCGTGGACGAGCATTTCGACGAGGTGGCAAAGGTGCTGGACGGCATCTCGGACCGGGTCGTGTCGCTGGAACTGGAACCCGGCGACCTGCAGCTGTTCAAGGGCCGGTACTCGCTGCATCGTGTTGCGCCCTTGGCAGGGTCGCGACCGCGCTATGTCGCGATCTTTTCCTATGTCCAGGCGCCGGACATGGTGGGCAGTGTCGAGCGCACACAGCAGCTTTATGGCCGGACCCTGCCGGTGCATCACGAGCGGGCCGGGCAGCGCGCCGACACGCTTATCGACTGACGGGCCCAAGGCCGGAGGCCGGGGCCCGGGGTTTCATCGGACCGGCGGGGCGCGATCTTGAACGTTGCGCCCCTGCCGGCAGCGCGGGTCAGGCCACGAAGGGCGCGCGCACCTTGATTTCCTGGTAGTCCTCCAGGCCGAAGACTCCGCCCTCGCGGCCGTTGCCGGATTTCTTGTAGCCACCGAAGGGCGAGCCGTAATCGGTGCCGCGCCCGTTGATGGCGATGACGCCGGCGCGCAGGCGGTCGGCGACGCGGCGCGCCCGGGCGGCGTCACCCGTCTGCACAAAGGCGGCAAGGCCGAAATCGGTGTCATTGGCGATGGCGATGGCCTCTTCCTCGGTCTCGAAGGGGATCATCACCAGCACCGGGCCGAAGATTTCTTCGCGCGCGATCGTCATCGCGTTGTCGACATCGGCAAAGACCGTTGGGCGCACGAACCAGCCGTCTTCGAGGCCCTCGGGCTTGCCCAGCCCGCCGGTCAGCAGGGTGGCGCCTTCGTCGATGCCGGCCTGGATCATCGCCTGCACGCGGTCATACTGAATTTCGTCAAACAGCGGGCCGATATGGTCGCCCGCCTTCGCCGGGTCGTCGACCTTCTGCGCCTCGGCGGCGCGGCGGGCAAGCTGCAGCGCGCGATCGTAACAGGACCGTTCCACCAACATCCGCGTGGGCGCGTTGCAGGACTGGCCGGTATTGTCGAAACACTCTGCGACCCCCTCGGCGATGCGCGTTTCCAGGTCACAATCGGCAAAGACCAGGTTGGGCGACTTGCCCCCCAGTTCCAGGGTCACGCGCTTGACGCCCGGCGCCGCGGCGCGCGACACCTCGGTCCCGGCGCGGGTCGAACCGGTGAACGAGACCATCGCGACGTCGGGATGGCCCGCGATTGCCGCGCCCACGCCGGGCCCGTCGCCGTGGACCAGGTTGAAGACGCCGGCCGGATAGCCGGCCTCGTGCACGATCTCGGCATAGATGTTGGCCGATAGCGGCGTGTGTTCGGAGGGTTTCAGAACGCAGGTCGCGCCGGTGGCCAGCGCCGGGATGACCTTGAGCGCAATCTGGTTGATCGGCCAGTTCCAGGGGGTGATCATGCCGACGACGCCGATCGGTTCGCGCGTGAGAATGTCGCCATTGGGCAGGGTCTCTTCCTCGGGCAGGCCGTCCAGCGCGGCGATGAACGCCTCGAGATGCCCGATTGCACTTGCGGCCTGGACATCGTGGGACATGGTCGCCGGCGCGCCCATTTCAGTGGTCATGGCACGGGCAAGTTCGCCCTGACGCCGCCTGGTGATCTCCAGAAGCTTGTGCAGCAGCGCAAGCCGCTCGTCCTTGGTGGTGCGCGAAAAGCTCTCAAAGGCGTTCTTGGCGGCAGAAACGGCACGGTCCACATCCGCCGGACTGCCCAGCGTGAGGGTTCCGATCCGGCTGTTATCGGCGGGGTTCCGGATTGGCATGGTTGCTTGTCCGTCCGGGGTCACCCATGCGCCGCCGATGTAGAAAGTGTCGAGCGTTTGCATCGCTTTTCCTTCCGAAATTCAGGGGATTACCGGCTGCGTCGCCATCGTCAGATGCAGCTCGGTATCGGTATAGGGGGACGCGGCGATGGCCGCGTCGTCGAGTTCAACGCCAAGGCCGGGGCTGTCGGGCGGGATGACATAGCCGTCCTGCCAGGTGATGCCGGTCTTGAGGCAGGACATGTAGGGCCCCTCGAAACGGCCGATGCTTTCGAGGATCAGGAAATTCGGGCTGCAGGCGGCGATCTGGATGTTGGCCGCGGCGACCACCGGACCGCAATAGAGATGCGGCGCGATCTGGGCCTGCCGGGTCTCGGCCATGCCGGCGATCTTCTTGGCCTCCAAGAGCCCGCCGACCCGGCCGAGGTTCATCTGCAGGATCGAGGCTGCGCCGGTTTCGAGCAGGCGGGCGAATTCGTGCTTGGTGCAGAGCCGTTCGCCCGCCGCCACCGGGATTGAGGTGTGGCGGGCGATTTCGGCCATGTCCGCCGGGTTCTCGGGCGGCACCGGCTCTTCGAACCAAAGCGGGTCGTAAGCCTCCAGCCGCCGGGCCATGCGCTTTGCCCCCGAGACGGTGAATTGCCCGTGGGTGCCGAACAGCAGGTCGGCGCGGTCGCCCACGGCCTCGCGGATGCGTTTGCAGAAGCGCTCGGACCGCGTCAGGTCCTCCATGCGCGGCTGGTGACCGTCGTAGATGGAATAGGGGCCGGCCGGGTCGAACTTGACGGCGGTAAAGCCCTGCGCCACCGCCTTTGCCGCCGCTTCGGCGGCAAGGTCGGGGTCGTCATAGACACTGGGCGCGCCCGGTGCGGGATAAACGTCGCCCTCGGGCGGATACAGATAGGTATAGCTGCGCAGGCGGTCCTGCACCCGGCCGCCAAGCAGCTGATAGACCGGCTGGTCCGCCGCCTTGCCGATGATGTCCCAGCAGGCCATTTCCAGCCCGCTGAGCACGCCCATCACCGTCACGTCGGGCCGCTGGGTGAATCCTGCGCCGTAGCTCTGGCGCCACAGGCGCTCGATATGGTGCGGATCGGCGCCCTCGAATTGGCGGGTGAACATGTCCACCGCCATCGCCGCCACCAGATCGGGCCCGAAAGTGGCATTGTAAATCTCGCCCACGCCGGTGATCCCACAGGCCGTGGTCAGCCGGACAAAGATGAAATAGCGCCCGCCGTGGCGGGGCGGCGGGTTGCCGAAGACGAAGGTTTCGATTTGCTCAAGACGCATGGGCGAGCACCCTTTCGTGGTTTCCGGTCGCGGCATCTTCGAGGATCATCTCGGCGGCGCGCACGGCCAGCATCATCGTGGGGGCGTTGGTGTTGCCCGAGGTCACGGCCGGAAAGGCCGAGGCGTCGACAACCCGCAGGCCCGACAGCCCATGCACGCGCAACCGGGCGTCCAGCACCGAATCCTGGGCGCTGTGGCCCATGCGACAGGTGGATGTGGGGTGAAAGACGGTGGAGGCGCGTTCGCGGAAATCCTCCATCAGGGCATCGGGATCCCGCGTCTCGGGCGCAGGCACCAGGCGGGTTTGCGTGACCGCGGACAGCGCGGGCGCCGCGGCGATGCGGTCGATCAGCGCGATGGCGCGGCGCGCGCCCGCGCGGTCATATTCTGTTGCCAGCGAGTTGGGCCGTATCAGCGGCGGCGCGGCCGGATCGGCGGAGCGGATCGCGATCTCGCCCCGGCTGGTGGGGCGGCAAAGCTGGGCGCTGAGCATGAAGCCCGGCTCGCGGTCGAGGACCGGCCGCCCGTCCGGGGCGGCCCAGTAGGACAGCGGATTGCAGTAGATCTGCATGTCCGGCACCGCCAGCGCGGGGTCGCTGCACAGGTATCCGCCGACCTGGTTGATCGGTACGCTCAGCGGCCCACGCCGCCGGGCCAGATAATGCAGCCCGGCCAGAAGGCGCGGCGGCAGGCGCCCGAGAATGTTGTTGAGCGTCGGCGCGGTGGCCCGGAAGACGTGCGAGATGGCGAGGTGATCCTGAAGGCCCCGCCCGACTTCGGGTAGGCGATGGCGGACCGTCAGACCATGAGCGCGCAGCCGGTCCGGCGCGCCGATGCCGGACAGCTGCAACAGCTTGGGAGAATTGACGGCGCCGGCGCAGAGGATCACCTCGCGCCCGGCGGTCACC
Organism: Pseudooceanicola lipolyticus; assembly: GCF_002786325.1. Taxonomy (GTDB): domain Bacteria; phylum Pseudomonadota; class Alphaproteobacteria; order Rhodobacterales; family Rhodobacteraceae; genus Pseudooceanicola_C; species Pseudooceanicola_C lipolyticus. The sequence continues at coordinate 14,918 of NZ_PGTB01000013.1, forward strand.
TCGAAGGCCTCTCCGCCTGTGCGCAGCCGCAGCCCGGTTGCCCGCGTGCCGTCGAAGGTGATGTGCTCGACCAGGGCGTCGGTCATTACCCGCAGGTTGCCCCGCTTGCGGGCCGGGGCAAGAAAAGCGTCCGCGGCCGAGCAGCGCATCCCGTGTCTGACGGTGCTGCGGTAATAGCCGACGGCTTCTTGGGTGACCGAGCTGAGATCGGCGCAGGTGGTCCAGCCGCAGTCCTCGGCCGCAGCGAGGAACCGGGCGGAAAAGGGAGTCATCTGATCGCCAAGATCGCTGACGGTCAGCAGCCCGGCGCCGCGTGTGCACGGCCTGCCATCCGTGCCGCGTTCAAGGTGGCGCTCCATGCCATCGAAGACGGGGCGCACGTCGTGCCAGGCCCAGCCTGCGGCCCCGGCACTTGCCCAGCCATCGTAATCCTCAGGCAACCCGCGCATATAGGCCATGGCATTGATCGAGCTTGATCCGCCGATCACCCTGCCGCGCGGCCAATAGACGCGGCGCCCGTTCAACGCGGCGTCCGGTTCGGTATGGTAGCCCCAGTTCAGGCGCGGATTGGCGAAATTGACCCCGTACCCGACGGGCACCTTGATCCAGAAGCGCCGATCGGAGCCGCCCGCCTCGATCAGCAGGACGCGCGTCCGGCCGTCGCGCGTGAGCCTTTCGACCAGCGCGCAACCGGCCGAGCCGGCGCCGACGACGACGTAATCATATGAGGCGTTTTTCATCATCCACGGTCCTGCAATATGGTCCGGTTGTGGACGCCGAGATGCCCGGGTGACAAACAATCGATCTTGCGCCATTGGGTGCCGTCAATTTGAGGCTCGCGCGATTCACATCGTTGGCGCAGACTATATGATCGATACTGCCCGCTTCTCCGATCCGCTTATGACCGAAGGTGCCCGATGCGACTGCCCCACGTGACCTGGCTCAGAGCCTTCGAAGCCGCGGCACGCCACAGCAGCTTTTCCGATGCGGCCATCGAGCTGAACCTGACCCCGGCGGCGGTGAGCCAGCAGATTCGCCTGTTGGAAAAGTACCTTGGCACGCCGCTGTTCCGGCGCCTGCCGCGGGGGGTCGTGCTTACCGACATGGGGCAGGCCTATGCCTTGCCGGTCCGCAAATCCTTTTTCGAGATGCAGGAGGCGACCGACGGTCTTTTCCACGTGCGTCGCAAGCGCAAGCTGCGCATCCGCGCCTCGATTTCCTATGCGACGCTTGTGCTGGCGCCGCGGCTGAAGGCCTTTCACGACCTGTATCCCGATATCGAGATCGCGCTCTCGACGGCAGTCTGGTCCGACCGGATGGATCACGAAACCATTGATGTCGACATCCGTTACGGCACCGGCCACTGGAACGAAACGGATATCTGGAAACTCGGCGACGAGGTCGCCACCGTGGTCTGCCACCCCGATCACCTGAAATCCTTCGGGGCCGACCCGCGCGTGCAGGATATGCTTCAGGCCGGGATCGTCCCGGTGCTCGGCTCCGAGATCGAGTGGCGCCGCCTGTCGGACCAGTTCGATCTGGGCTGTCCCGAGCCGCCGGTCTGGCTTACGGCGGATTCCTCGTTGATCGCGCTGCAGTCGATTGCCGCGGGTTTCGGTGCTGCGCTGATCCACAAGAGCTTCTCGCAGCCCTTCCTGGAGCGCGGCAGCCTGGTGTCGCCCTTCGACTACTGCCTGCCGATTCGCGAGGCCTATTACCTGGTGTTCAACGATGACACCGGCGGACGCGACGAGATCGAGACGTTCCGGTCCTGGCTGACGGGCGAAATCCGCGGCTAGCGCGCCGACGCCTGGTTGGGGTCGTTCCGCCGTAGGAGCAGAACGCTCCCGGCCACGAGGCACCGGGCAATCGCTGCGCCCGCCGCGCCGCCCCGGCCGGTCAGCAGGGTCATCAGCGCGTCAAAGCGGTGGCGGCGATAGTGCAGAATACGGGGCATGGCGAATCCTCCTCAGCCAACCACGCGGTGGCCACGGCCGCGCAGGCAGTTCAGAACGATTGCCTGGCGCCGCTCGCTGGCATCTACGGCCCCGGCGATCCCGCCGACCAGCGCGCCGGCCACGGCCCCGCCAAGGGCATCGCCCTCGTCATCGAGTTCGCCAAGCAACGCGCCGGTGCCCGCGCCCAGAACCGCCGCGGCGGCGGTTTCCTGATCGAACTGCCGCTGGTTGCGCGCCAGCGTCTGGCATGCGGACAGATCGCTTTGGAACGCGGCAGACGGCGCGCCATCCAAAATCGGGGTATAGTTGGCGCCGCTTTCCGCGCAGGCCGAAAGAACAAGCGCGGCGGCGCAGAATGTCGGGATCAGGGGTGTCATGGCTTGTCCATCATCGGGTGTATGCGATGGGCATTAGGTAGAGGGCCAAGCAGCGGACCGACATGACCGCAGAGATCAGGAAATTGACACTGCGTATCAGATTGCGACGATCCGGGGTCAGCAGCCCCGATCGAGATAGGCGGTGGGGCTGTGCCCGGTCCAGCGCTTGAAGGCGCGCACGAAGGAAGAGGCCTCGGAGAAGCCCAGCAGGTAGGCGGTTTCGTTCACCGAAACCTTGCGCGCGGTCAGATAGTCCAGCGCCATGCGGCGGCGCAGGTCGTCATGGATCTCGGCAAAGGTTTCGTCTTCGGCCTTGAGCCGGCGATATAGCGTCTGCCGGCTCATGCCCAGGTCGCGCGCCAGCTTGGACATCGACAGGGAGCCCTCGTGCAGGTTGGGCAGGATCGCCGCCTCGATCCGGTCGCGCAGCCGGTCCGACCGCCCCAGCGCCTCGAGCAGCCCATCGGCGTGGCGGGAGAAGATGCCGAAGGAATAGGCGTGGCCCGGTTCGAAGTCGGAGGCGTCGCTGAGCCAGACCGGGTCGATCCTGAGGGCATTGCGCGCGGCGTTGAACCGCACCGGGACCTGGAACAGGTCCGGATATTCGGCCGCGTGCGGCGGTGGCGGATAGGTCACCTCCATCTCCAGCGCGAAGGTTGCGCCCGGAAAGGACCGGCGGAACTCGCTGATGAAACGTGCGAATGACGCCTCGAGCATGATGTAATCCGGCCCAGAGACGGCGACGTGGTCGACAATCCAGACCGCGCCGTCCTGGTCGAGCAATTCGAACCGCTCCGGGGCGCTTGCAACGTCGAGCTCGGTGATCAGATGCAGGTAGCGGTTGAGTTGCCCGATGGCGTGGGCGAGCGATTGCGCGGAGTGCATGATCTGCCCGACGATCGACATCGTCTCGAGCCGGGAGTCCAGCGTATGTTTGAGCAGGAGCGCGGTATCCCCCGTTGCCGCCATGGCGGCCGCGATCAGCGCCTGGTAGGCGGCGACCGAAACCCGCGCGTCCTGGTCGGCGATATCGGCCTCCACCAGGCCCGACGCGGCCAAGAGCGCTGGCCTCGGGGCACCCTGCCGGACGGCATAGTCCAGAAACGCTGCGGCGAAACCTGCGGCCATGGTTGGCTGGGACATTGCGTATATCCATCGGCAAAGGAGGTATTTCGGCCGACAGTCCTATCGGGAAACATTCGCAATGTCATGGCGAAGCCTGCTGGCGGCCGGCCAATGGGACGGCGCCGTGAGCTTGCAGGCCGCAGCATGGGAGGGCAGGGGCGGCCTTCCCGCGCGGATCGGTTGCCGCTATGCTTGTATCGACGATTCAGTGCGGGCCTGCGTTGCCGCGTATTCGCGCAACAAGGACACGCGCCGGGGTCTGAAGCTGCGCCCGTTCAGCTCGGCCTGTTCGATCCCCGAGGCGTGGAAAATCCGCCAGTCCTGCCGCAGGCAGCACCAGACCAGCAGCATCAGCGTGCGATCCGAATAGCTGATGCCCAGGGGCCAGACCTCGCGCTCGGTGATCCGGCCCTTGAGATCGCGATACCGCAGGTCGAGCGCCAGCTCCTCCCAGCAGGCGCGCCGCAACAGCGCCATGTCCACCGCAACCGCCGCGCGGGTAGGGGGCGGCCGGAAGCTGCGCAAGACGGTGTGCATGGCCTGTCGCGCCTGCTGGTCGGCCAGGGTGGCGATGATCCGGGCCAGGGCCGATTGGCCCGCCGCCTCCAGCGCCGCGTCGCCGGTCTGGCGCAGGTCTCCGACGGCAAGCACAAGCGCCTCGATCTCGAGCCGCGAGAAACTTTGCGGCGGTAAGGCCGGATCCTCGGTCAGCCGGTAACCCAGCCCGGCCTCGCCATCGATCAGGGCGCCGCCGGCGCGCAGCGTGGCGATGTCGCGATACAGCTGTCGCCGCGACACGCCGGTTTCGGTCGCCAGCCGCGCGGCGGTAACCGGCGCGGGCAGGCGGCGCAGCGCGTCCATCAGGCGCATGAGGCGGTCGGTCCGGGCCATGCTGACGCAATCTGTCAGCAGGGGGCGGCTATGGCAAGGCACCGCAACCTTCAGGAGGCACCCAATGCCAACCCTCTACCACGCACCCAACTCGCGCTCGTCCTCGATCATCGTGCTGATCCAGGAAATGGGCATCGCCGACCAGATCGAGGTGATCGAGGTCACCGTCGCCCGTCAGGATGGCAGCGGTGGCCCCGATCCGCGCAACCCGCATCCCGAGAGCAAGGTTCCCTATCTGACCGAGGGCACCGACCACGTGCGCGAGCGCGGCGCCATCGTTGCCTATCTGACGGACCGGTTCCCCGACTCGGGCCTTGGCCGTCCGGTCGGACACCCGCAGCGCGGCGCCTTTCTCAGCTGGCTCTTCTATTACCAGGGCGTGATGGAACCCGTGCTGGTCCTGGACTGGGCGAAGATCGAACATCCCGCCCTGCACACCACGTTCCGCGACCTGGACACCATGTTTGCCCGCCTTTCCGAAGTGTTGGAGCACCAGCCCTATCTGCTGGGCGAGGAATATTCGGCGGTCGACCTGCTGTTGTCGAGCCCGTTCCAATGGCTGCCGGATGCCATGCCGGTGCAGCCCTCGGTGCAGGCCTGGGTCAAGCGCTGCGGCGCGCGCCCGGCGTTGAAGGCGGTGGAAGGCCGCGAGCGGGCGACTTTGCGCCAATAGGCCGGGGCCGCCGCTGGCGGCGTTTCAAAGTAAGGCGCGGGTCATGCCCCGGCGCATCGCGCGCAGGCCTATGCCGGCTGGTGGCTGTTTTGCAGCGGGCAGCCGAGCACTTCGAACAGGGCCGCCATCGCCCGGGTGCGGTGGCGGCTGGGATGCGTGAGGGCCGAGAAGCGGCGCGCGCCGCCGTCCATGCGGACGGTTGCAAGCGAAGGCGCGTGGGTCAGTGCCAGGTCCGACAGGGCGGTGGCGTGGCCGCCCGCCGCGATGGCCCCAAGGATGGCCTCGTTCGACGGCAATTCGAAACTCACCGTCAGGTCCTCCAGCGCGACCCCGGTCTGCGCGAGATGGCGCTCGAACTCGGCCCGCGTGCCCGAGCCGCGCTCGCGCAGGATCCAGCGCGACTTGTCATAGTCTGCCGGCTCGACCCGCCGACAGCCGGCCCAGGGGTGGTCCTGGCGGACCCAGATGACAAGGTGATCCTGCCCGATGACCTGCTGGTGCAGCGTCGAATCCCCGACCTCGCCCTCGACCAAGCCGACATCGGCACGCCCTTCGCCGACCGCCGCGGCCACCTGCGCGGTGTTGCCGACGGTGACCTGGATGTCGATTTCGGGGAAGGCTTCGTGCAACCCGACCAGCCGCGGCGGCAGCCAATAGCTGGCCACCGTCTGGCTGGAATATACCCGCAGGCGGCCGCGGGGTTCGCGTGCCAGATCCTGCAGCACCACCCGTGCCGAGTCCATGCGGGCGAGGATCTGACGCGCCTCTTCGAGAAATATCTTGCCTGCCTCGGAAAGCTCGATCCCGCGGCCGATCCGGTGGAACAGCTTGACGTCCGACTGCTCTTCAAGCTTGGCGATGGACACGCTGACCGCCGATTGCGTCAGGTTCAGCGCCTCGGCGGCGCGTGTGACATGCAGCCGTTCGGCAACGACGACAAAGACCCTGAGTTGTTCGAACGTCATGTAAAATCATATATCGGATCGAACGAAACCAGCAATACAATGAATTTGATTTATGCTTGATCCGGCGCGATCCTGACCCGAGGACCCAACAGCCAGTGAAGCGGATGATGCCAGGACAGCCAGAGGTCGACACCAACCAGCCGGTGGGCGACACCCTGCGGAAAACCACCTGCTATATGTGCGCCTGCCGCTGCGGCATCGACGTGCATCTGCGCGACGGCAAGGTGCGCTATATCGAGGGCAACCGCGATCACCCGGTGAACAAGGGCGTGCTGTGCGGCAAGGGCAGCGCCGGGATCATGCAGCATTACTCGCCCGCCCGGCTGCGCGCGCCGATGAAACGCGTCGGGCCGCGCGGCTCGGGGCAATTCGAGGAGATCTCCTGGGACGAGGCGCTGGACATCGCGACCGGCTGGTTGGGGGCGGTGCGCAAGACGGATCCGCGCAAGCTGGCCTTCTTTACCGGGCGCGACCAGAGCCAGAGCCTGACGGGGTTCTGGGCGATGCAGTTCGGGACCCCGAATTTCGCCGCGCATGGCGGGTTCTGCTCGGTCAACATGGCGGCCGGCGGGCTTTATACCTTCGGCGGCGCGTTCTGGGAATTCGGCGATCCGGACTGGGACCTGACCAAGTATTTCATGCTGTTCGGGGTGGCCGAGGACCATGCCAGCAACCCGATCAAGATCGGCATCGGCAAGCTGAAGGCGCGCGGGGCCAAGGTGGTGTCGATCAATCCGGTGCGCACCGGCTATAACGCGGTGGCCGACGAATGGGTCGGCATCCGCCCCGGCACGGACGGTTTGTTCGTCGGGGCGCTGATCCATGAACTGTTCCGGACCGAACAGATCGACCTCGACTATCTGGTCCGCTATACCAACGCGCCCTGGCTGGTTGTCGATGCGCCGGGCGAGGCCGATGACGGGCTGTTCGCGCGCGATGCGGATGGCAACCCGCTGGCATGGGACCGGGCCGGCGGCCGGCTGGTCAACGGCAAAGCCGCGGGCATCCAGCCGGTGCTGACCGGCCGGCATCGCCTGCCCGACGGGCGCAGCGCCCGACCGGTTTTCGAGCTGATGGCGGAACGCTATCTGGACGATGCCTACAGCCCCGCGGCGGTGGCCGAACGCACCGGCGTTCCGGCCGAGCAGATCCGGCGCATCGCCGGCGAACTGGCCCATGTCGCCTTCCAGGAGGAGATCGTGCTGGACCAGCCCTGGACCGATTGGGCCGGGCGCAGGCATGACAAGATGATCGGCCGCCCGGTCAGCATGCACGCGATGCGCGGAATCTCGGCGCATTCCAACGGGTTCCAGACCTGCCGGATGATCCATATCCTGCAGATCCTGCTGGGGTCGATCGATTGTCCAGGCGGCTTTCGCTATAAGCCGCCTTATCCCAAGCAGACGCCGCCAAACCTTTTGCCGCATGGCGCGTCGGGTGACATCAAGCCCGAGCTGCCGCTGGGCGGGCCGCATCTGGGGTTTCCGCACGGGCCGGAACACCTGCTGCTGGATGAAAACGGGGGGCCGAACCGGCTGGACAAGGGGTTTTCCTGGGACGCCCCGATGAGCGCGCATGGCCTGATGCACATGGTCATCAACAACGCCGCGCAGAAAGACCCCTACGGCATCGACGTGTTGTTCATGTATATGGCCAACATGGCGTGGAACTCGTCGATGAACGTTCCGGGCACGCTGGATGCGCTGACCGCGCAGGACGAGAACGGCGACTATGTGATCCCCAAGATCATCTATTCCGACGCCTATTATTCCGAGACCGTCCCCTTTGCCGATCTGATCCTGCCCGACACCACCTATCTGGAGCGCTGGGACTGCATCTCGCTGTTGGACCGGCCGATTTCCGAGCCCGAACTGGTGGCGGATGCGATCCGCTGGCCGGTGGTCGCGCCGGACCGCGATGTGCGCGGCTTCCAGGAGGTGCTGATCGATCTGGGCGCGCGGCTGCGCCTGCCGAAATTCGTCAACGAGGATGGCAGCCCGAAATATCCCGGCGGCTATCCCGATTATATCGTGAACCACGAACGCAAACCGGGCATCGGGCCGCTGGCCGGGTTTCGCGGCGCGAGCGGAACAGAGACCTGCGTCGGCGCGCCGAATCCCGACCAGCTTGAGAAATACATCGAGAACGGCGCCTTTTTCGGCCAGCATATCGCGCCGGAACATGCCTATTTCCGCCACGCCAATCGCGGCTATCTCGACTGGGGCATCGAGAAAGGCATCCGGATGTCGCCGGAGCCGACGATCTTCCAGCTTTACAGCGAACCGCTGCAGCGGTTCCGGCTTGCCGCGCGCGGCCATGGCGACCGCCTGCCGCCCGACCGCGCCCGCGCCCGCATAGAGACACATTTCGACCCGCTGCCGTTCTGGTATCCGCCGCTGGAAGAGCAACTGGTGCAGGGCTTTCCGCTGCATGCGATCACCCAGCGCCCGATGCATATGTACCATTCCTGGGGATCGCAGAACGCCTGGTTGCGCCAGATCACCGCGGCCAACCGGCTGTACATACATGGCTCGGTGGGCGCGCAGATCGGCGTTGGTGATGATGACTGGGTCTGGCTGTCCTCGCATCAGGGACGGGTCAAATGCCAGGTTCGCCTGATGCAGGGGGTCAACCCGCATACCGTCTGGACCTGGAATGCCATCGGCAAGCGGCGCGGGGCCTGGGGGCTGGATGACGACGCGCCCGAAAGCAACCAGGGCTTCCTGCTGAACCACCTGATTTCCGAGCTTCTGCCCGAGGGCGGCGGCGGCTATCGCTATTCCAACTCCGACCCGATCACCGGCCAGGCCGCGTGGTTCGACCTGCGTGTCGCAATCGAGAAGGCCGAGGGCGGCGGCGAGACCGAGCCGCGCTTCGAGCCGCTGGGGCGCGACCATCAACCGGCTTCGCCCCGCCGTCTCGCCTTTGGGGCGGAATTCCGAAAGGCCAAGGCATGACATCTCTTCCCGCCTGTTCCGACAAGAAGCTGGGCCTGTCCATCGACCTGGACATCTGCGTCGGCTGCCAGGCCTGCGTGACCTCCTGCAAGGAGTGGAATACCGGCGGCTATTCGGCGCCGCTCTCCGATCACGACCCCTATGGCGCCGATCCGTCCGGCGTCTGGCTGAACCGGGTTCATTCCTACGAGGTCAGCGCGCCCGGCTGGGACCGCACCCTGCATTTCCCGCGCTCCTGCCTGCATTGCGAAACGCCCGACTGCGTGACCGTCTGCCCCACCGGCGCGTCCTACAAGCGCGTCGAAGACGGCATCGTGCTTGTGAATCCCGACACCTGCATCGGCTGCAAGCTGTGTTCCTGGGCCTGTCCCTACGGGGCGCGGGAATATGACCACGACGACGGCGTGATGAAGAAATGCACCCTGTGCGTCGACCGGATCTATAACGACACCATCCCCGAGGAAGACCGCGTTCCCGCCTGCGTGCGCGCCTGTCCGACCGGGGCGCGCGCCTTCGGCGATTTTGCCGATCCCGAGAGCGCGGTCAGCCGCGCCGCCGAGGAACGCGGCGGGTTCGATCTGCTGGCGGAATTCGGCTATCGCCCGGTCAACACCTACCTGCCGCCGCGCCGGGGGCCGGTTGCCCAGGCGCAGCCGCACCAGCCCGGCCATCCCGCCACCGCCCGCCCCGGCAGCGAAGTGCCGGCGCTGCCCAAACCGGCAACGGCCGAAGGCAAGGGACGGCTGGACACGCTGTTTGCCTGGGTCGACCGGGCCCTGACGCGCTGAGGAGGACAGGATGCATCCCGCCTATTCGGTGATCTTCTTCACCACCGCCTCCGGGGCGGGCTATGGGTTAATGTTCTGGCTGGGCCTGGCGCATGTTGCCGGGCTTTTGCCCGACAGTCGCTGGCTGCCCTTCCTTGCGCTTGCAACGGCGCTGGTGCTGGTGACCGCGGGGCTGTTTTCGTCGACCTTCCACCTCGGCCATCCCGAACGCGCCTGGCGGGCCTTGTCGCAATGGCGCTCGTCCTGGCTGTCGCGCGAGGGGATTGCGGCGCTGGCAACCTATGTGCCGGCGGGCCTGCTGGCGCTGGTCTGGCTGTTCGGAGTGCAGACGCCGCTCAGCCCCCTGCTGGGCCTGTTGGTGGCGGCGGGCGCGGTGGTGACGGTTTGGTGCACGGGGATGATCTATGCCTCGCTGCGCACCATCCGGCAGTGGCACCAGCCGCTGGTCCCGCTGGTCTATCTTGGGCTGGCGGCGGCCTCGGGTGCCTTGCTGCTGGCGTTGATCCTGGCTTTTTCCGGCCTGCATTGGCCGGCTGTGCTGGCCAGCGGCAGCCTGGTTCTGGCGCTGCTGCTCAAGCTGGCCTATTTCGCCCGTATCGATGGCGATCGCGGCGCATATACCGCGCAGATGGCGCTTGGCCTGGACGCCGAGGCGCACGTCCGCGTTCTGGACCCGCCGCATACCCGCCCCAATTTCATCATGCGTGAAATGGGCTATGAAATCGGCCGCCGCCATGCCACCCGGCTGCGCCGCATCGCGCTGGTGGCGCTGTTCGCGGTGCCGATCCCGCTTGCCGGCCTGGTGGTTCTGGGCAGCGGCCTGTCGCCGCTGATGCTGGCCGTGGCGACGCTTTCGGCCGGCATCGGACTCTTGGTCGAACGCTGGCTGTTCTTTGCCGAGGCCGAGCATGTCTCGATGCTGTATTACGGCCGCCCACGGGCCTGATGCCGGCAGCTCCGGGTGGGCGGCCGAAAGAAACCTGTACTCAAGGCGACAGCTCCGAACAAAGTAAACATAACTAAGCTTACCGGATAGCGCAGCGCGCGCACCGCGCCCACCCGCGCAGGCAACGGGCGGCCGGGGTCAGGTATCGCCGACATTCCGCGCAGCACAAGCGTGGCCCTCGCCGCGCTGCGGTGCTTGCGCGCCGCCAGATGGCGCGCGGGGACGGCGGGTTTACCTTCACAATATTTCATATTGCCGGAAAAGTTGCAGAATTAGGCAAACGGATTTCAATGAACCGTAGGGCAAGGCGCTAAATTGTTGACCAAAAGCCAGATCGCTCCGCATTCTCTGAAAGAGTTCCGGATAAAAATTTCACAAAATGAAAAAGGTGAAACGATGAAGCATCTGATGACAACCACGGCCCTTGCCCTTGCCGCGCTGACCGCCGCGCCCGCGATCGCCGGGCCGGCGGAGGATACGCTGGTCTGGGTGACCAACCGCGAGGCAAACGTTCCGCTGGTGTGGTGGGAGAACCTGATCGACGTGGCCGCCATGCAGCACCACTATTTCGATACCCTGGTTTACCGCGATCCCGAGACCTTTGAATACCTGCCGCTGCTGGCCGAAAGCTGGGAGCGGGTAGACGACCTTACCCTGGAATTCAAGCTGCGCGACGGCGTGACCTTCCATGACGGTTCCAGCTTTGATGCCGATGACGTGGTGGTCAGCTATTCACACCTGATCGACCCTGCCACCGCCGTGATGAATGCCGGCCTGGTCAAGTGGATGGCCGCGGTCGAAAAGGTCGATGACATGACGGTGCGGATCTCCACGGAAAAACCGTTCCCCGCCGCCTTCGAATTCCTCGCCTCGACCCGGATGGGCATCATGCCCTCGGAAGTCTGGGAGAACCCGCCGCGCACCGCTGCCGGCGAACCCGACTATGCCGCGATGCCGGTGATCGGCACCGGCCCCTACCGGATGGTCTCGTTCGTGCCGGGTGGCGACATGATCCTCGAACGCAACGAAGCCTACTTCGAGGGCCCCAAGGGCAAGCCGGCGATCAAGACGCTGCACATGAAGACGATCCTGGACGCCGAAACCGCGGTTGCCGAACTGATGGTGGGATCGGTCGACTGGGTGACGGGGCTGACCCAGGACACCGTCGACAGCCTGCGCGGCCTGCCCGGTATCACCGTGCTTGACGGGCCGGACATGCGGGTGAGCTATTTGACCCTGGATGCCACCGGACGTTCGGGGGACACTCCGATTGCCGATGTCCGCGTGCGCAAGGCCATTGCCCATGCCATCGACAAGCAGGCGATCGCCGAGAACCTTGTCGGTCCGGCGGCCAATGTGCTGAATGCCGGCTGCTATCCCACCCAGGTCGGCTGCACCCAGGATGTCGAGGGATATGCCTATGATCCCGAGAAGTCGAAGGCGCTGCTGCAAGAGGCGGGCTTTGGCGATGGCATCAACATCACCATCGATGCCTTCCGCGACCGCTATCTGCTGGAGGCGATCATCGGCAATCTGCGCGAGGTGGGGATCGATGCCGATATCTCGATGCTGCAATGGGCCGGGCTGCGTTCGAAGATGAACGACGGCAAGATGGAGATGGCGCAGACCGGTTGGGCGTCCTCCGGCCTGAACGACATTTCGGGGATCGCCTCGGTCCTGCTGAAGATGACCCCGGACGATTACTGTCAGAACCCGAAGGTCAAGGAACTGCTGGACACCGCCGACACCACCATCGACCCCGAGCTTCGTGCCGCGACCTATAAGCAGGCGCTGGAGGTGGTTGCGGAAGAGGTCTGCTGGATCCCGCTCTACTCGCACTCGAAACCCTACGCGTATACCGAAGAGCTCGATTTCTTCGCCACCGCCGACGGCTTCCCGCTCTTCTTCCTTTCTTCTTGGAAGTGAGCCTCTGACACCCCAGGTCTCGGGCGCCCCTTGCCGGGCGCCCGGACGCATTCGGAAAAAGGACAAAACGACAATGACGAGAACCCTGATCAAGGGCGGGCAGATCCTCTCCATGGACGATGAGATCGGCCGCCTCACCGGCGATGTGCTGGTCGAAGAGGACCGCATCGTGCAGGTCTCTCCCAGCATCGAGGCGGAGGACGCCAAGGTGATCGAGGCGGCGGGGGCCATCGTGATGCCCGGCTTTGTGAATGCCCATATGCACACCTGGCAGGGCGCGATCCGGGCGATCGGCGCAGATTGGCCCTCGGGCGGCTATTTCCGCTGGGTTCACGCGGGTATCTCGCCCCATTATACGCCAGAGGACACCCATATCGGCACCCTGGTCGGAGCCCTGGCGCAGATCGAAGCCGGGACCACCACGTTGTTCGACTGGTGCCACAACAACGCGACCCCCGCACATACCGACGCCGCCATCGACGCGCTGGACCAGGCCGGGCTGCGGGCGGTTTTCGGCCACGGCACGGTCAAGCCCAAGCCCAAACCGGGCGAGCCGCATTTTTCCACCATCCCGCACCCGGTTGGCGAAATCGACCGGCTGCGCAAGGGTCGGCTGAGCCAGGACGAGGCGCTGGTGACGCTTGCCGCCTGCATTCTCGGCCCCGACTATTCCGGCATCGAGGTCTGCCGGCACGATTTCAGGATGGCGCGCGACTATGGCCTGCTGTCCAGCGCGCATATCTGGGGCCTGAACCGGCTGGTGCCGGACGGGTACCTGACCATCGCCCGCGAAGGGTTGCTGGGCCCCGACCACAACATCGTGCACGCCAACTATATCGGCGATGACGAGCTGAGGGTGATCCTGGATCACGGTGCCACAATCACCTCCACCCCGGCGGTCGAGCTGGGCCCCCACCCGGTGGAGCCGCTGGTCAGCCGGGTGTTGCGCATGGGCGGCCGTCCCTCGATCGGGCCGGACGTCGAGGTCGATCTGACCGGCGGCATGCTGGAGACCATCCGCGCCTCGCTGCTGGGCGCGCGGCTTTACAACACCGCGCATGCCGACAGGCTGCTGGGCGAAGACGAGGTCGAGGAACGCGAGGTTGCGGTGCCTGCGGCCCGGGTGACCGCGCCGCCAGTGGCATCGGTCGAGGCGCTGAAATGGGCCACCATCGACAATGCGCGCGCGCTGCGGCTGGACCATCGCATCGGTTCGCTGACGCCGGGCAAGCAGGCGGACCTGATCGTGATCCGGCGCGATTCGCTGGCGATGATGGGCACCATAGATCCGGCCCAGGCGGTTGTTCACTTCGCGCAGAATTCCGATATCGACACGGTGATGGTCGCCGGCAAACTGCGCAAGGCCGATGGGCAGGTGCTGGATGTCGACATGGCCGCGCTGCGCCGTGACCAGGCGGCTTCGGCCGAACGTCTGTTCGCCGCCTATCCGATCGAGGTCTAGGCGGCTCGCCTTGGCATGCCATGGGCCCCGGGCTTGGGGCCCATGGGCGTGCACCCCCGGTGCCGCTTGGCGCGGGATGCGCTGTGGTTCAGCGGTCGTTCCGGCCGCTGGCCTCGTCCAGCAGCCGCGTCAGCAGCAACGCGGCGCCACCGATCACCAGCGATCTGCCGATTGAATCCGTCACATTGGTAGGTGCGAAATGATGCGCGGCATCGCGGCCCGCCTGCGCCGCGCGCCGGACACGCTGGTCACCGGGCGCGTCTTTGGCCTGGCGCGCTTCGGGCACCCGCCCGATGCCGGGCTTGGCGATCAACAGCGCCAGCCCCGCCGCCAGCATGCCCCCGGCATAGATGACGGGGGCAAGCCGATTGTTCCGCGCTCCCGGCAAGGCGGCCTGAACCGAGTTGGGGATCAGGCCGTCAGGCGAGGCGTCAGGGTCCTTGAAAGAAGTTTTCATCGCGGCTCTCCTTTAAAGGAGAACCGCGAAGCGGCGGCTCAGTTCCGTTATTCCTTCCACTCGGCCAGATAGAACAGCGGGAAGCCGTCGGCGGTGGGAAAGAAATTCAGCGCCTCGTTATGCGCATAGACCTTGGAATAGGAAAACAGCGGGATCCAGCAGACCTCTTCGGCCACCATGGTCAGCGCTTCCTTGTACAGCGCCGCGCGGGCGTCGGCATCGACCGTGGTATCGGCCGCGTCCAGCTTGGCCTTGATTTCGGGCGACTGGCACAGATCATCGGGCGCCATCTTCAGCAGGACCGAAGCGATGGCCGAGACGTCGTTCAGCCCCGAGGACGCCCAGGTCCGTACCGCCATGTCGATGTCGCCGGCAGTCAACCGTTCGCGCAGGCCGGACCATTGCAGATAGGTAAGTTGCGCGTTGATCCCCGATTCGCGCAGATAGCCCATGACCGCCTCGGAATGCGGCCGCTCGCGATAGGCGCCCATCTCGACGGTGATGCCATCGGGATATCCGGCCTCGGCCAGAAGCGCCTTGGCCTTCTCGGGGTCATAGTCATAGTGCGGCACATCATCGGTGCAGCCCACCTGCGTCGGATAGCAGGCGGCATTCACCACCTGCGCCGCGGGTCCGACGATCTCTTTGGCGATGGTCTCGCGGTCGATCGCATGGGCGATGGCCTGGCGTACCTTGACGTCGGCCACCGGCGTGCCCTCGTTGCGGCCGGTCCGGTCCAGCGCGATATAAGCGATGCGCATGTCCGGCCCGGCGGTGACCGCAACGCCCGGAACCGCACCCAACTGCTCGACCATGTCGGATGGCAGATCGGTGATCCAGTCGATGCCGCCAACCATCAGTTCCGCCACGCGGGTTTCCTGATCGGGAATGGTGCGGAAGGTGATCGTCTCGATCGCGGGCTGGCCCTTTGGCCCGTCGAAATAGCCTTCGTACCGGGTCAGCGTCAGGGTCTCGCCCGGCGAGAAATGGTCCAGCTTGTAAGGTCCGGTGCCGATCGAAGGCATTTGGGCGAAATCGGGCGTGCCGTCGGCTTTGGTGGGCAGGCCCTCCCAGGCCTCGGCGGGCGGAACCGCCATGCGGGTGCCCGACAGGAACTCCAGCGCCGCCGGGAAGGGTTCGGCGAGGTTGAGGCGCACGGTATAGTCATCGACCTTTTCCACCTCGTTCATCCATTTGACGAAGCGGTCGTTGACCACGGCGGTGGCCGGGTCAAGAAGCATGGAATAGCTTTTGACTACATCGTCGGCGGTAAAGCTGTTGCCATCGTGATAGGTCACGCCCTGGCGCAGCTTCAGTTCCAGCGTGGTGTCGTCAATCCATTCCCAGCTGGTGGCCAGAAGGGGTTCATAGGCCATGGTCTCGGGATTGCGATACACCAGCGTGTCGTAGATATGGTACATCATCGCGCCCATCTCGGTCACCGTGTCCCACCAGACGAAAGGGACCGAGATCTCGCGATCGGTGGACCAGACCAGAGTATTGTCATCCGGCCCGGCCTGGGCCGGCAGGGCCATGGCGAGGGCGGCGGCTCCGGACAGGAGCGTGTGGCGAAGGGTCATTGATGGGTCTCCTTGTTGGCTTTTACGCGGGCTCGATATGCAGGTCGGGAAGGCCCTTTCCGGGCTCTGGCGTGAGGATCGAGGCAAGCAGCATGCGCGTGTAGTCGGATTGCGGCGCGGCAAACAGATCGGCGGTGGGGCGATGCTCGATCACCTCGCCCCGGTTCATCACCATGACCTCGGTGGCGATGTGTTCGACCACGGCAAGATTGTGCGAGATCAGCACATAGGTCAGGCCCAGTTCGCGGCGCAGGTCCTGCAACAGGTTCAGGATCTGTGCCTGGATCGACACGTCGAGCGCCGAGGTCGGCTCGTCGCAGATCACCAGTTCGGGGCGGGCGATCAGGGCGCGGGCGATCGCCACGCGCTGCCGTTGCCCACCCGACATCTGGCTGGGAAAGGCATTTGCCAGGCGCTGTGGCAGGCCGGTGAGATCCATCATTTCCGCCACCCGCTTGCGGATCTCGCGCTCGGGCGTGCCGGCAACGCGCAGCGGCAGCCCGATGATGGTCTCGATCCGTTTATGCGGGTTCAGCGACAGGTAGGGATCCTGGAAAATCGGCTGGATGTGGCCGGCGCGCTCGGCCCGTGCCATGTCGTGGATCGGGCGGCCCTGGAACAGCACCGCGCCGGCGGTGGGCGCGTCGAGCCCGAGGAGAATCTTGGCAAGGGTGGATTTGCCGCAGCCGGATTCGCCGACGATGCCCACCACCCCGCCCCGCGGAACGTCGAGGCTGACGCCGCGCACGGCCTGGACGGTGCGGCGCGGTTTGCCGAAGCCGCCGGAAACCCGGAAGTCGCGGCGGATGTCACGCGCCGAGAGCAAGATGTCGGTCATGCCGCGGTCTCCTCGGGGGTGTAATGGCATTCGTAGACATGCGAACCGCCGTCCTGCTGGCGCTTGAGCCGGCTGGCGCAGAGCGGCGTGGCATGGGTACAGCGGTCGCGGAAGGCGCAGCCCTGTTGCGGTCCGATCAGCGAGGGCACGACGCCGGGAATCGCGCCCAGCGGCGCGCCGGGCTGGGTTTTGCCCGGCACCGGGATGCAGTTGATCAGGGCGCGCGTATAGGGGTGGCAGGGCTTGGCGAACAGCTCGGCCACCGGCGCGGTTTCGACGATCCGGCCGGCATACATCACCGCGACGCGGTCAGCGAACCGGGCGACCAGGCCAAGGTCGTGGGTGACAAACAGAATACCCAGGCCCATGTCACGCTTGAGATCCTGCAACAGGCGCAGGATCTGCAACTGAATGTTCACGTCCAGCGCGGTGGTGGGCTCGTCCGCGATCAGCAGATCGGGGCCGCAGATCAGACCCATGGCGATCATGACGCGCTGGCGCAGGCCGCCCGACAGCTGGTGCGGATACTGGGCCAGCCGTTCCTCGGCATTGCCGATTCCGACCTTCTGCAGGATTTCGATCGCCCGGTCGCGGGCCTGGGCCGCCGAGGCGGGATGGTGACGGCGGTAGACCTCGGTCAACAGCGCGCCGATGGTAAAGCTGGGGTTCAGCGAGGTCATCGGATCCTGGAAGATCATCGACAGGCGCAGCCCGCGCAGCTTCTGCCAGTCGCGTTCGCGCAGCTTGCGCAGATCCGTGCCGTCAAAGCTCAGCGCGGCGGCCTGCACCTTGGCGATGCGGGGGCTGAGGCCAAGCAGCGCATGCGAGGTCAGCGACTTGCCGCAGCCGGACTCGCCGACGATACACAGGGTCTCGCCCTTGTCGACATGGAAGCTGACACCGCGGACCGCGTGCAGGGTGCCACGGGTGCCGGGGATGTCGATGCACAGGTTTTCGACGTTCAGCAGGCTCATGCGCGACCCTCCGGTGCGGTGACGTCACGGATGCCGTCGCCCAGCAGGTTGATGGCGAGGACCAGAACGAACAGCGCCACGCCGGGAATCGCGATCACCCAGGGGCGGAAGAACATATGCGCCTTGCCTTCCGAGATCATCAGGCCCCAGCTGGGCGTGGGCGGCTGAACCCCCAGCCCGAGGAAGGACAGCGCCGCCTCGAACAGGATCGCCTGGGCGATTTCCAGCGTGGCAACGACGATCAGCGCCCCCAGAACGTTGGGCATCACCTCGCTCAGCAGGATGCGCAGAACCGAGGCGCCGGCGGCCTCGGCGGCCGCGAGATAGTCAAGCGAGCGGATCTGCTGGGTTGCCGCCCGCATCACCACCGCGAACCGGTCCCAGACGAGAAAGCCGAGGGTCCAGATGACCACGTTCAGAGAACCGCCCACCAGGGCGACGACGACCAAGGCCACCAGCATCGCCGGCAGCGCCAGCCGGACATTGACGATAAAGCTGACGATGAAATCGGGCCAGCCGCCGAAATAGCCGGCCAGAACACCCATGGTGGTGCCGATGACCAGCGCGATCGCGGTGGCGCCAAACCCGATCAGCAAGGAGATCCGGGCGCCATAGAGGATCCGCGACAGATAGTCCCGGCCCAGGGCATCGGTGCCCAGCGGGTGGGCCCAGCTGCCCTCGCCCTGCCAGACCGGCGGGATCAAGCGGGCAGACAGATTCTGCAGGTAGGGGTCGTGCGGCGCCAGCAGCGGGGCCAGCAGGGCCAGGATCACGATGCCCAGGACAAGCGCCGCGCCGATCAACAGGCCGGTATGGCGGCGGGCGCGGTGCCAGGTGTCGGATCGTGGCCGGGCGGCGACTGCGTCCGGGGCGGCGGTGGCGGATGAATCGATCATGTCGGTGGCTGTCATGCGGTCTTTCTTGTCCGGTCCCGTCACTGCACCCGCAGCCGGGGGTCGAGCAGACCGTTTAGCAGGTCCGCGAAATAATTGAGGGCGAGGTAGATGACCGAGATGATCAGGACGAGCGCCTGCATCATCTCCAGATCAGTGCGCTGGATCGATTGCCAGCCCAGCCGGCCGATCCCGTTCATCGAAAACACCGATTCCACGATGATCGAGCCGGACAGCATAAAGCCCAGCTGCACGGCGGTCAGCGAGACCACCGGGATCAGGGCATTCCTCAGCGCGTGTTTCAGGATCACCCGCCGGCGCGGCAGGCCCATGGCGCGGGCGGTGCGGATATAATCGCTTTCCAGCACCTCGATCATCCCGGCGCGGGTCAGGCGCATGATGGCGGGGGTCGAGAAATACCCCAGGGCAATCGCCGGCATCAGGTAGTGCAGGAACGAACTGTCGCCCGAGATCGGCAGCCACCGCAGGGTCACGCCGAAGATCAGGATCAGCAGCAGCGCGAAGAAGAAGTTGGGCAGCGCCTGCCCGACCACGGCAATCGACAGGGCCAGCCGGTCGAGCATCGAGTTACGCCTGGCCGCCGCCAAAACGCCCAGCGGTATCGCCAGCGCCAGCGCAAACAGCAGTGACAGCCCGGCCAGCTTGGCGGTGACCGGCAGGCGCTCCATCACCACCTCCATGACCGGGCGCTGCAGGATATTGGAGAATCCCAGATCGCCTTTCATCACATCGCCCAGCCATCCGAAATACTGCACGGTCAGCGGCCGGTCGAACCCATAGGCGATGCGCACCGCCTCGACCTCCTCTGACGAGGCTTCGGCCCCGGCCAGCGCCACCGCGGGATCGCCCGCCAGCCGCACCAATGCGAAGGTGATGATCGACACGCTGACCAGAACCAGCAGTGTAAGCCCCAGGCGTTTCAGTGCAAACTCGAGCACAATTTTTTCCCATCATGAAATCTTATTCGATGTGTTTTTCAGCATCTTCGGATAAAAAGTGTCATGTCAACGCATTTCATGAAAAAAATCGGCTTTACCCCCCTTGTTTGTGTGAAAGGCACGAGGAATAGTCACAGAAGAATTCGAGAGCTTCTCGAAATTTTCATATAGTGAAATGTAGGACCCATATGTCAGCCTATTTGATTCGAGGAGCGGCGATCGTCTCGGTCGATCCCGAGATCGGCAACCTTTCGCGCGGCGATATCCTGGTGAAGGACGACCTGATCGCCGCCATTGGGCCCGAGCTGGCGGTCGAGGATGCCGAAGTGATTGACGGCACTCGGATGATCGCAATGCCGGGGCTGGTGAATGCCCATAACCATCTGTGGCAGACGGTGATCCGGGGGATCGGGTCGAATTTCGGCGGGTCGGATTACTACAATTACCTGCACGCCGGCGCGGCGCCGCGGTTCCGCCCCGACGATCTCTATTATTCGGAATTCGCCGGCGGGCTGTCCCAGATCGATGCCGGCACCACCACGGTGTTCGACTGGTGTCATAACAATCCCACCCCCGACCATACCGACGCGGCCATCGACGGCCTGTCGGCCAGCGGCGTGCGCGCGCTGTTCGGGCATGGTACGGTGAAACCCAAACCTCAGCCGGGGCAGCCGCATTTCTCCGAGATCCCGCATCCAAGAGCGGAGATCGAGCGGTTGCGGCGGGACCGGTTTGCATCCGGCGATGCGCTGGTCACCCTGGCGATGTGCGTCCTGGGGCCGGATTATTCGACCATCGACGTTTGCCGCCAGGATTTCGCGCTCGCCCAGGAGATGGGGCTGATTTCCTCCGCCCATGTCTGGGGGCGCCGCAACCGGCTGAATCCGGGCGGCTATCTGGACCTGCAAAAGGAAGGCCTGCTGCCGGCGGGCCATAACGTGGTGCATGCCAATTATATCCCCGACGAAGAAATCCGGGCGCTGGTGGATGCGGGCTGTACCATCACCGCGACGCCACCGGCCGAACTGCGCGGCCACGGGGTGCCGCCATTGATCGGCCGGGTGTCGGCCCAGGGCGGGCGGCCGTCGGTGGCCAATGACAGCGAAGTGGGGGTGACCGGCTCGATGTTCGAGACCATGCGCCTGTCGCTGCAGGCCGACCGGTTCTACCGCAACGTCCAGACCCAGCGCGAACTTGAAGAGGGGCGCAATCCCGAGGCCGCGGCCTTCGAGGCCGAGAACCTGAAAACCATCGGCACCGGCGGCGGGGTGTACCAGAAAGAGAAGGTAACCACCGGCGAGGCGCTGCGATGGGCCACCATCAACAATGCCCGGGTGCTGGGAATGGAGCACCGGATCGGGTCGCTGACCCCCGGCAAGAAGGCAGATATCGTGCTGCTGCGCCGCGATGATTGGAACATGGGGCCGGCGCTGAACCCGGAAAATGCCGTGGTCATGTTCGCCCATCCCGGCAATGTCGATACCGTGCTGGTCGACGGTATCCTCCGCAAACGGCATGGCGCGCTGACCGACCAGCCGGGCGCCGAACGGGCGCGGGCCGAGATTGCCGAACGCGGGCCGCGGCTGATGGCCGATGCAGGATATGCCGACATTGCCTGGTGAGATCGACGCAACCGCCATGACCGCGCGCCGCCATCGGCAGTTGGTCTGGCTGATGGCTGTGACCGCCGGCGCGGTCGTGGCCAACAACTATTATAATCAACCGCTGCTGTCCGAAATCGCCACGGATTTCCGCGCTTCTGACCGTTCGGTCGCGATGATCGCGACGCTGACCCAGGTCGGCTATGCGCTGGGTCTGCTGTTCCTGCTGCCGCTGGGTGACATGGTGGAACGGCGGCGGATCCTGTCGGTGCTGCTGGCGGTCTCGTCGGCCATGCTGGTGTGTTTTGCGCTGGCGCCCGGCTTTCCCCTGTTGCTTGGCCTTGCCTTCCTTGTCGGGTTTTCGTCGATCGTGCCGCAATTTCTGCCCCCCATTGCCGCGCGGCTTGCGCCAAAGGGGCAGTCGGGCCGATCGGTCGGGTTTGTCATGGGCGGGCTGCTGATGGGCATCATCCTGTCGCGTTTCGTCGGTGGCGTCTTTGGCGGCGCCTTCGGCTGGCGGGCGGTCTACTGGACCTCGGCGGGGTTGATGATCGTCCTGTTGATCCTGCTGCGCCGGTCGCTCCCGGTTATGGCGCCCACCTTCACCGGCAGCTATCGCCGCCTGCTGAGCTCGCTGGCCGAACTGTTCCTGCACCATGGCCGGTTACGTCTGCTGGCCTTTGTCGCGGCGCTGCAATTCGGGGCCTTCGCCCTGTTCTGGACCACGATTGTGTTCCATTTCGAACGCGAATTGCGGCACGAAGCCTCCACCGCCGTGGGTCTGCTGGCTCTGATCGGGGCCGTGGGCGTGCTGGCGGCTCCGATGGCCGGGCGCCTGACCGACCGGCTTGGCACCCCGCTCATCATCTCGGCCAGCGGCGCCTTGATGGCGTTGGCCTTCATGATCATGGGCGTATCGGGGGGCGCGATCCTGTGGATCATTCCGGCCGTCGTCCTTCTCGATCTTGGCATGCAGGTGGGGCACGTATCTTCGATGTCGGAAGTCCTGCAGCTGGATCCCGAAGCCTCCAGCCGGCTGAACACCATTTATATGGTGATCCGGTTTTGCGGCGCGGCGCTTGGCACCTTTCTCGGCGCCCAGACCTGGCATTTCTTCGGATGGACCGGCGTCGCTGCCCTCGGCGTAGGCATGACCGGCTTGGCCCTGGTCATCGCTGCCGCGTCGCGGATTGCGCCCGGCGCGGCGACCGATCATGATTGACGGGCAGCGGATGCATATGCCTGCCGCGCGACACGGAGACCCAAGCATGGATGACGACACCACCGCCCGCGCGGGCCATCGGCTGGAGCCGGCGGATATCACCGATACCCGCACCAAGGTGTCGATGGAGGATGCCCATGCGCCCGCCGTCGCGCCGGGATGGAAAGCGCCCGGCGAAAAAAGTGACCAGACCACGGTGCAGGCGGTCGACCGCGCGATCACGCTGATCGAAACCCTGGCCGAGTCGCGCCAGGAACTGCGCCTGCAGGACATCGCGCGGATGACCGGCCTCAAGGTGTCAACCTGCCATCACCTGCTCAACACGCTGCTGCGCCGGGGCTACGTCGCCAAACATGACAAGCCGCGCGCCTATTTCCTCGGCCCGCGCCTGGCCGAGATCGCTTCGATGCGGGGCGCCCGGTTCGATATCGTGCGCGAGGCCCGCCCCTTTCTTGACCGGCTTGCCGAAGACACCGGCTCGACCGTCCGGCTTGCCGCCTTCGAAGGGACCGAACTTAACATCCTTTACGAAACCGACGCCTCCGGCATCCGCTCGCTGGGCGAGGCCGCCCATGCCACCGCCTTGGGCAAGGCGATCCTGGCCTGGCTGCCGGAGCCGGAAATCGCCCGCGTGGTCGCCGATCACGGCCTGTCGCCGCTGACCCGCAACACGATCGTTTCGCTGGGCGAACTGGTCGAAAGCCTCCGGCAGGTCCGGCGCCACGGCTTTGCCATCGAAGACCGGGAATTTCGCGATGACGAGGTCGCGATCGGCTGTGTCATCCGCGAAAAGGCCGGTGCGGTGGTTGGCGCTGTTGGCGCGTCGCTCCAGGCGGGCAGCGCGGATACCGCCCGCCTGCAAGACCTGCAACTGGCCGTCAGCACCTGCGCCCGCGAAATCTCGGCCCGTTCGCGGACCTAGCTGGACCAGGCCGGCATGATTTTTGAATTTCTACATTTTGCCAAAATTGCATAGAGAGCTCCGGAGTTAAACCCGTGCGCGTCGGCCTGGGTTGATCTCTGCCTTGTCCTGACAAAACAGGATCAATGTCACGGTGAGTGATTTTTCTTATAGTTCAGAGGGGATTGCCCTGCGCGCACTCTGTGTCAAGCTGGACCATCACTTGTGCCAAGATTGAGCCCGCCGGTTCATTCGGGTTCAAAAAACGTTTATCAATTGTTGCATAATTTCCAATATATGGCTAAATAGCCAAAAAATGTGGGCCGTGAGTGCCCTGCCGAAACTGAAGACAGCCGCCGCTTCATGCCGAAAGCCGCACAGCAGAAACCGCGAGATGTTCGCCTTCGGCACATCTCGTGTCGCGCTGGCGGCCCTGCATGGCAACCCGAAAACCGGGGCGGCGCCCGCGCGGCATTTCGTGGCCGCCGATAGCAAAGGACCGGTCCGGACATGGCACTTTCACTGACGATGGCAATCAGCGACTACGCGCACACGCGGGATCTGGTGACCGGCCGGATCAGGCCGGAAGGCATCGACCTGAACATCCTGTCCTACCCGTTCGAACAGGTCGGTCTGCGCTTTGCGCTTGGCCGAGAATTCGATGTCTCGGAATATTCGCTTGCGGGGTTCTGCGCGCATGTCGCGAACACGCCAGAGCCCGAATTTGTCGGGCTGCCCGTCTTCCCGTCGCGGGTTTTCCGGCAGAGCAGTTTCTTCATCAACGATGCCTCCGGTATCACCTCGGTCGATGATCTTCGCGGCAAGCGGGTCGGGCTGCCGCAATGGTCGCAGACGGCCACCGTGTATGCGCGCGGCTACCTCGCCCATGATGTCGGGTTGGACCTGCGCGATATAAGCTGGGTGCAGGCCGGGGTGAACAGCCCGGGGCGCAAGGAAGGGGTCGACCTGGCCCTGCCCGAGGGCATCGACCTGGTCCGTCGCCCCGACAGCTGCCTGAGCGACATGCTGGCCGCTGGCGACATCGACTGCGCGATTTCCGCCCGCCCGCCCAACAGCTTTCTGCAGGGGGACCGCGGGGTGCGCCGCCTGTTCCCGGATCCACAGAAGGTCGAGGAGGA
Organism: Pseudooceanicola lipolyticus; assembly: GCF_002786325.1. GTDB lineage: Bacteria > Pseudomonadota > Alphaproteobacteria > Rhodobacterales > Rhodobacteraceae > Pseudooceanicola_C > Pseudooceanicola_C lipolyticus. The sequence goes on from NZ_PGTB01000013.1 coordinate 39,550, forward strand.
GTATTTCCGCCGCACCGGGATCTTTCCGATCATGCATGTCCTGGTGGTGCGCCGCGATATCTACGAGGCAAATCGCTGGATCATGCGCAACCTCATGGACGCCTTCAACGAGGCCAAGGCCCGCGCGTTCGACCGGTTCCGCGACATCACGACCTCGTTTGCACCGCTGGGCTGGGGGCCCTCCAGTTTCGAAGCCAGCAACAGGCTGCTGTTCCCCGATGGCGAGCCCTGGCCCTATGGCGTGCGGGAAAATGCCCACACGTTGAACACCTTTCTCACCTACTGCCATGAACAGGGCGTGACCCGACGGCGCCTGCGCGCCGAGGACATCTTTCCGCCGGAATGCAGCTTCGAGGTTATTGTTTGACAGCAGGGGCGAAAGCCCTTTCTTTCGTCGAACCCGCAATCCCTGCAACGAGTTCGCGACATGGCCGGATTTGACCGATACAACAATGTGCTGACGCTGTTCCTGACGGAACAGGCGTCATGGACCGTTGCGGAACTGTCCGAAGCGATCGGAACCTCGCCCAGCAATGTGTACCGCACCGTGCGCGAGCTGGTAGAGGCCGGATTTGTCGAAAGCACGAAGGAATCCCGGTATCGGCTGGGGCCGACCTTCCTGGAATTCGAACATCGCCTGCGCGAGACCGATCCGCTTGTGCGCTCGGGCGGGGTCTTTCTGCGCACCCTCGTCGAACAGGCGGGTCAACCCTGCGTTGCGGTTCTGGCCCGGCTTTATGGACGGCAGGTCATGTGCGTTGCCGAGGCGCATACCCTGGATCAGCGCACCAGCTATGAGCGGGGCAAGCCGATGCCGATCGTTCGCGGCGCCACCTCCAAGGCGATCCTGGCCAGCATGACCACCCGCAAACGCAAGAAGCTGCTGGCCGAGGTACATGACGGTGAAGCGGCGGTGCCCGACGAACTGGTTGCCGAGCTTACCCAGATTCGCCGCGCGGGCCTGTCGGTGTCCCGCGGTGAAGTGGATGACGGCCTGATGGGGATCGCCGTGCCGGTGACGAATGACGACCTTGCGATCAATGCCTCGCTCAGCTTTGTCGTCCGCCAGGCCGACACCAGCGAGGTTCGGGTACAGCGGCTGTCATCGCTGTTGCGCGCCCATGCCACGCTGATCGAGAACTTCATGGCAGAAGCCCAGTCCGATATGCGCGCCGATCAGCACGACATGTGATGCCAAAATATTGAAATGACGTTCGCGTATCGGCGCGGGGGCGTGCAAAAATTGCATATTTAGGAAATACAGCACATTTCTGATTGCTAATTTTCCTCATATTGGTAAAACAGGCCAACTTATGAGGAGGTTTCCATGACCCACACCGCCGTCCAGGCAGGCGCCTATCTGCATCACATTGCCTACGAGAGCGCCAACCCCAAAGCTCTTGCCGAATTCTATTCCCGCGCGATGGACATGGAGTTGGTGCATGAAAGCGCCGAGGCCTATCGCTGCGAAGGCCCTCGGCGCCGCATGGTCGTCGTGCCGGGTGAGAACAAGAAGCTTGCCTATGCCGGCCTGGCCTGCCGCAATGCCGAGGGGCTGGACCTGATGCGCGCGCGGGTCCTCAAGGAAGGCCTCCCGATCGAGGCCTGCCCGTCGCCCTATTTCCGGGAGGGCGCCTTCGGGGTTCGCGACGCCAACAATCACCTTGTGTGTTTCGGCCTGGCGCAGGACGACACCCGAACATTCAAGGGCATCCAGGGGCCGACCCAGCACCTGACCTATGCCTCCGAGGATGTTCAGGCATTTGTCGAGTTTTACGTCGACAAGCTGGGTTCTCAGCTGACCGATCGCGTCCTGCATGACGACGGCCGCCTGGCCACCGCCTTTACCACCTCGAATTTCGAACACCACACCATCGCCTGCTTTTACACACCGGGCCGCAACGGCGTGGACCATCACTCCTACGAGGCCGGCGATTGGGACTATATCCGCGACTGGTGCGATCACCTGGCCGCGCAGGGCATCCAGATCATGTGGGGGCCTGGCCGGCACGGCCCGGGCAACAACATCTTCATCTTCATCACCGACCCGGACGAAAACTGGATCGAAATCTCGGCCGAGCTGGAGGTGATCTATGACCGCGATACCGTGGACTGGCCCCAGCACCCGCGCACCCTGAACAAATGGGGCGAGGCAATTCTGCGGTCCTGACGCCGCCATTCGGAGAAAGATCATGAAACTCATCAGCTTTACCCGTGCCGGCAAACCCGGATTCGGCGCCGTTGTGGACGGTGGCATCGTGGACCTGACGGGCAAGATTGCCCCGGAGGTCACCGATATTCGCGCGTTGCTGGAGCGGGATTTGATGGCAGAGACGGCGGCCTTCCTGTCGGGACGCAAGCCGGGCCTGGGCTGGGCGGATATCCAGCTGTTGCCGGTGCTGCCCAACCCGAACAAGATCCTGTGCATCGGCCTGAACTACCTCAAGCACAAGCAGGAAACCGGTCGGCCCGATGTCGAGCATCCGACCGTGTTCACCCGTTTTGCCGACACCCAGATCGCGCATGGCCAGCCCCTGGTGAAGCCCGCAATTTCAGAGCGCTTCGACTATGAAGGCGAACTGGCCATCATCATAGGCAAGCCGGCCCGCAACGTACCCGAAGCCGAGGCACTGGACCATCTCGCGGGGTATTCGATCTATAATGACGGCTCGGTCCGCGACTGGCAGCGTCACACCATCCAGTTTACCCCGGGCAAGAACTTTCCTGGAACCGGCGCCTTCGGCCCCTATCTCGTAACCACCGATGAAATCGGCGACTATCGCGACCTGGGGATCGAAACGCGTCTGAACGGCGAGGTCATGCAAAAGGCGGCGTTGTCGGATCTGCTGTTTCCGCTGGAGACCCTGGTTGCCTACTGCTCGACCTTCACGCCGCTGTCCCCCGGCGACGTGATCGTCACCGGCACGCCGGGCGGAGTCGGTGACAAGCGAAACCCGCCGGTTTACATGTTCCCCGGCGACGTGGTCGAGGTTGAAATCGATAACCTGGGCGTGCTGCGCAATCCCATCGTGGCGGAACAGGCGCCATGACCCGGCCTCCCGACCTTGCGACAGATGTTCTGATCGTCGGGGCCGGGCCGACCGGATTGCTGCTGGCCAATATTCTGGGTGACATGGGGGTCGCCACCCTGCTCGTCGAAAAACGCATGGACATCGTGCGCGAACCGCGGGCGGTGTCGATCGACGACGAATCCCTGCGCGCCCTGCAATCGGTCGGCCTGCATCAGCAGGTCGCCAGCCTCTGTGTCCGCGGCTATGGCTCGATCTATCGCGGTCCGAAGGGAAACGTCTTTGCCACCGTCAAGCCGTTTTCCAAGGATTACGGTTTTGACAAGCGCAATGCCTTTCAACAGCCGGATTTCGTGACTCTGTTGCGCGGGGCGATGGCCCGCCATGAAACGGTGACCGACCTGTTCGGGACCGAACTGACCGCGGTGTCGCAAACTGCGGACCAGGTCCAGGCAACCCTGACACATGCGGATGGCACCCAGCGGCAGGTGGCCGCCAGATACCTGGTTGCCTGTGATGGCGGCCGGTCCTTCGTGCGCAAGCACCTGGGGATCAAGATGGTGGGATCGACCTTCGAAGAGCCCTGGCTGATCCTTGACCTCAAGACCACCAGCAACCGCTGTTTCCACACCGAGGTCTTCTGCTGGCCGCAGCGCTCCTGCATCACCCTGCCCGGCCCCGCCGGAATCCGCCGCTATGAATTCAAGCTGAACAGGGGCGAAACGGTCGAGCAGGCCGAAGCGCCTGAATTTGCGCGGAAACTTTTGGCTATGGTCGGCCCGGATGCAAATGAACCGATCCGTCGCCAGCAGGTCTATACCTTTCACGCCCGGATGGCGGAACGCTGGCGCGACGGGCGCATTTTCCTTGCCGGCGACGCGGCGCATCTGACGCCGCCCTTCGCCGGCCAGGGCATGAATAGCGGGTTGCGCGATGCCCATAACCTCGGGTGGAAACTGCACGAAGCGCTGCACGCCACCAACCCTGAACCCCTGCTGGCAAGCTATGAGGCCGAGCGCGCTCCGCATGCCTGGGAAATGATCACGCTTGCGATGCGGATGGGGCAGGTCATGATGCCCAGTTCCGCTCTCAAGGGCGCGTTGATCCGGGCGGCCTTCCATACGCTCAAGCTGTATCCGCCGGCCCGCGATTATTTTGCCCAGATGAAATACAAGCCCAAGCCCCGTTTCGATGCCGGGTTGATCTGGCCCGACCAGCGGCCGAAATCCCTCAGCCTGGTGGGGCGGATGTTTCCGCAACCCTTGGTGGCGACGCCCGAGGACAAGCGCCATCTGCTGGACGATCTGTTGCCCGACCAGCCGGTTGTGCTGTTGTACGGGAACCGGCCCGAGACCATGATCTCGCCCGCTGATCTGGCGGCCTTTCACCAGGCCGGGGCGGCGGTTATCGGCATCACCCCCGAGGGCGTCAATCCGCGCCCGGACAGATTCGCCATCCTGCGCGATTACAGCCGGATGCTGTCGAGCAGGCCCTATGCCGACCATCTCGATCACGCATTCCTTCTGCGCCGCGATCGCTATGTCGCGGCCATCTTCGGGCAGGACCGGCTTGGAGATCTGCTGGTGCCGCTGTCGCGAATTCGATCCGCCATCGTCGCAAAAGACCGGGACCGGCCCGAGCATGCCCAGCCCGCGGCCTGAGGCAGGCTCACCCTGCCCCCCTTGTCCGGAGTCGCGGCCGCCGAAAGGCTGGGAAGATCGATATACACAATTTTCACTATAAGATAATAGTGGAATCCTTTTGCGCTGAAGTGACCACCTAGACGCCTTCTGGGGCTCTATGTTGGTGCAATAGCGTGAAATGCTCCGTACCATCCAGGCGCCTTCGCCGAGAAAGTGGGCAAATTCGCCGAAGCAACGATTGACTGAATTTTCGTATAATAATAAAAGTGTATTACTGCTGAAAATATATTTTGGTCGGGATTTTGAAGTTTCACGGTTCGGGATCTAGGGAGGATACCACGCATGAAACAGTTTCTAAGGATGGCCGCCATGGCGGTCGGGATCGGCTGGGCTGGCACCGCGCCGGCCGAAGAGGTCTTGCGCGGCGTCGCCGCGCTGCCACCAAACAACGTGATCACGCAAAGCTTCCTGCAATATGTCGAGATGGTGAACGAGGCCGGCAAGGGCATCGTGAGCATCCAGGTGATCGGCGGCCCCGAAGCGATCCCCCCGACCCAGCAGGACACGGCCCTGCGCAATGGTGTCATCGACATTCAGGGCGGGCCCGCGGGCTATTACGCCGGCAGCGTTCCGGAAAGCGAGGCGCTGACCGGTGCCACCATCACCGCCGCCCAGGCGCGCCAGAACGGTGCATTCGAACTTCTGCGCAATGCCTGGCGCAGCCGGCTCGGGGCCGAGCTTCTGGCCTGGAACGGCAGTGGGACAAGATATTACATCTATCTCCGCGACATGCCCGAATTCGACGCCGACGGGAACGTCCTGCTGTCCGGCAAGAAGCTGCGCTCGGCCGGCACCTATCGCGACTGGTTCGATGCGCTTGGCGCAGAGAACGTGATGATGAGCCAGTCCGAGGTGTTCAGCGCCTTGGAACGCGGTGTTGTCGATGGCTTCGGCTGGATCACCTTCGCGTCGGATATCGGCGTGAACCGGCTGCTCAAGGCGCGCGTCGGTCCCGCCGTCTGGCAGGGGTCGCCCGTCATCATGATGAACGGGGCGCGCTATGACGCGTTGCCCGAGGCGGCAAAGACAGTCCTGCAAGAGGCGGCGCTGGCCCTCGAGGCCAAGATCACCGCCGAGATGCCCGCCCGCATCGCTGAAGAGGAGGAGCGTCTGAAGGCGGACGGCATCTCGTTGGTCGAACCCGAACCGGAGGCCGCGGCGCGCTACGAGGATCTCGCTTACTCTGTCGTCTGGACCAAGCTGGAAGCCGATTTGCCCGACTACGCGGCAAAGATCCGTCCCCTGCTCTACCCCGATCGATAACCCCGGACGAGCGCGCCGCGGCCCCGCCGCGGCGGCGCAAGGGAGGAGGGCAGCATGCCCCGCATACCTGTTGGCCCGATCTGGACCGGCTTCATCCGCAGCCTGTTCGCACTGGGCGCCGTCTATCTCGGCCTCATTGTCATCGGCACCCTGTGGGACGTCATCGCCCGCGCGATCCCGCAGCTGCACGCCCCGGTCTGGCTGAGCACCGTCATCGAGTTCGGCCTGCCCTCCTCGGCGATGCTCGCCGCGCCCTGGCTCGTCCGAACCCGTGGACATGTTGCAATGGAGCTTATCAATGCAGCGCTGAGCGCGCGGCAGCGCAAAGCGCTGCTGGCATTCACCGATCTGGCCGCCGCCGGGATCTGCCTGTTCGTGGCCCGCTATGCAGGCCTTGCGGGGCTCGACAGTTTCGAACGCGGAGAGGTGGCGGTGCGCGCCGTCGATGTGCCGCGCTGGTATCTCTATGCCATCCTTTGCTCCGGCCTTACGCTCTGCGCGATCGAATTTCTGCGCCATGCCGTGCTTGCCGCCTGCAGCACGGCACCCGAGGAGACCACGTCATGATGCCCTGGTATGCCTCGATGGGGCTGATGATCGGGCTGATCCTGAGCCTGATGGCGCTGCGGATTCCGGTCGCCTTCGCCTTTCTTCTGGCCAATGTCATTGGCGTCTTCATCTTCATGGGCGGTCATTTCGGCCTGGTACAGCTTGCCGCCAATGCGTCGGAATCCCTGATGAACTATGCGCTGTTGCCGATCCCCCTGTTCATCCTGATGGGCGAGCTGTTTTTTCATACCGGAATTGCCGAGCGGGTGTTCTTCGTTGTCGATCGGCTGATGGGGCGGGTGCGCGGGCGCCTGTCCTATGTCGCCATCGGCGGCGGGACGCTGTTCAGTGCGCTGTCCGGGTCCAGCCTTGGCAACGTCGCCATGATGGGATCCAGCATGTATCCCGAAATGCGCAGGATCGGCTATTCCGACACCCTGTCCATCGGACCCATCATCGCCACCGGAGGTCTGGCCGCGATCATACCGCCGTCGGGCCTGGCGGTGGTGCTTGGCAGCCTTGCAAGCCTCGATGTCGGACGGCTTCTGCTTGCCGGTCTGGTTCCGGGCGTGCTGTTGGCGCTCGGCTACGCCGCGCTGGTCTGGACCCTGACCATCATCCGCCCCCAGACCGCGCCCGATTACGACGTGCCCCAGACCAGCGGCCGCGAAAAGCTGAGACTCGCGGTGGTGAACCTTCTGCCGATGATGTTCATCATCTTCATGGTCATGGGGCTTATCGTTCTCGGAATCGCCACCCCGACCGAGGCGGCGGCCTTCGGGGTCGTGGCGGTGATGATCGTGGCGGCGTTCTTCCGCCGCCTCAGCCTGCACGCCGTCGCGCGCGCGGCGGAAAGCGCGATGAAGATCAGCGGCATGATCTTCATGATCATCCTGGCCTCGACCACCTTCAGCCAGATCCTGGCGATGTCGGGGGCCACACGCGGACTGGTGGGCTGGGTCAACGGGATCGACGCCAGCCTGCCCCAGGTGCTGGTCGCCATGGCGCTGGTGCTGCTGCTGTTCGGCGCGTTCCTCGAGCCGGTGGGCATCATGCTCTTGACCATCCCGGTCTTTCTGCCGCTGGCACAAAGCTATGGCCTGGATCCGCTCTGGATGGGCGTGTTCATTCTGATCTTTATCGAGCTCGGCCTGGCCACACCGCCTTTCGGCATGGCGCTTTTTGTCATGATGGGGGCGACCGAGGGCAAATCCATCCTCGCCATTTCCCGCGCCGTGATCCCCTACCTGCTTTGCACGCTCGGGCTGGTGGTGGTGATTTCCGCCTATCCGCAGATCGTACTTTTCCTGCCGTCACTGGCGGGCCGTTAACGCAACAACCTGGGACGAACACATGGAACCGATCGAAGGCCGCCTGCTGATTGACGGCGAACTGGTGGAAAGCGAAACGGGCCGATGGGCGCCATCGATCGATCCCGCCACCGAAGCGGTGATCGGGCGCGCGCCGCTGGGGTCGGCCCGCGACATGCATCGCGCCATCGATGCCGCCGAACGGGCCTGGCCCGCCTGGGCCGCGCGCGAGGTGGACGAACGCGCGGAAATCCTGCGGGCCTTCGGCGACCGGCTGGCGCAACGTTTTGACGAATTGTCGCGGATCGAGGTGCGGGACAGCGGCAACACGCTCAGGCCGACACAACACGCGATGGACGAAACCCTGAAGACGCTGCGCTTTTATGCCGGGATCGCCCCGATGATGCGCGGCGAGACCATTCCCGCCTCGTCCCGGCACATGCACATGACGCTGCTGGAGCCCTATGGCGTGGTCGGCAGGATTGCCGCCTATAACCACCCTGCCCTGTTTTCCGTGGCGCGCACCGCCGCCGCGCTCGCGGTTGGCAATGCCGTGGTTGTCAAACCGCCCGAGACCTCGCCGCTGTCGGTCCTGATCCTGGGCGAGGTGGCGCAGGAGATGCTGCCGCCCGGCGTCTTCAATATCGTCAACGGAACCGGGGCCGAGGCCGGCGATGCGCTGGTCCGCCACCCCGAGGTCAAGCGTCTTGCCCTGATCGGGTCGGTGGCGACGGGCCGTGCCATTCAGCGGTCCGCGGCCGAAGTCGCGGTCAAGCATGTCACGCTGGAACTGGGCGGCAAGAACCCGATGATCGTCTTTGCCGATGCGGATGCCGAAGCCGCAGCCACAAGCGCCGTGCGGGGCATGAACTTTCCCTGGCAGGGTCAATCCTGTGGATCGAATTCGCGCGTGCTGGTCCATCGCGACCTCTACGAGGATGTCCTGGAGCGCATCACCGCCAAGGTCGCCGCTCTGCGCCTGGGCGACCCGATGGCCGACACGACCGATATGGGCCCGATCAACAACGCCAAGAGCTATGCCCATGTCACCGGTTTCTTCGACCGGCAACAGACCGCGGGTGCGCGCCTGATGACCGGCGGCAAGCGGCCCGACGGGGCGGAATTTGCCAGGGGCTTCTGGGTCGAGCCTACCGTCTATGGCGATGTCGCACCGCATATGCGGCTGTGGCGTGACGAGATCTTTGGCCCGGTCATGTCCGTCGCGCCCTGGGATGACTACGAAACCATGCTCGCCGATGCGAATGACACCTCCTACGGGCTGTCCGCCGCGATCTGGACCAATGACATCAGCACCGCGATCACCACCGCCCGGCGGCTGCGCGCGGGCAGCATATTCGTGAACGGGTCGAACACCCATTTTGTCGGCATGCCCTGGGGCGGCTTCAAGAACAGCGGCGTCGAGCGCGAGGAAGGGGTCGAGGAGATGCGCAGCTATCTGGAAACCAAGGCGCTGAACATCATGCTGTGAAGCGCCGGCGCGCCAAACCTGCCATGCCGCGCAACCGCCGGGTCGCGCGGCATTTTCTTTTGGCAGATGGGCGCCGACCTCAGAACATGGTCTGGGGCAGGAACAGGGCGATCTGCGGAAAGACGATCAGCAGCACCAGCATCAGGATCATCGCGAACCAGAACGGCCAGATACCGGCGAAGATGCGCAGCATCGGCACATCCGGCGCGATCGATTTCACGATGAAGACATTGATGCCCACCGGCGGCGAGATCATGCCCATTTCCAGCACGATCACCACGACGATCCCGAACCAGACCAGGTCCCAGCCCAGGGCGGCGGCGATCGGCATCACCACCGGCAGCGTCAGCACCAGCATCGCGATTCCTTCCAGGAAGGTTCCGAGAAAGATGTAGACCAGGATCACAACCGCCAGGATGCCAAGGCTGCCGATCGGCAAAGCGGTGAGGAACTCGACCATGCGGGTCGGGATCTCGGTCAGCGACATGAACGGAATGAACACGAAGGCGCCGATCAGAATCAGGAAGATCGTCGAGGTCGCGCTCATCGTCTGCAGCGCCACCAGGTGCATCTTGCGCCAGCTCAGCTTGCGCTCGGCCAGCGCGATCGCGAAGGTCAGCACCGCGCCGAAAGCCGAGGCTTCGACCGGCGTGAAGAAGCCGGTATACATCCCCGCGATGGTCAGCCCGATAACCGTGGTGATCGGCGCCGCGCCGATCAGGGCGCGGCGCTTCTCGGCCAGGTCCGAGCGCGCCCCGGCCGGGCCAAGCCCGGGCCGGCGCCAGACCTGCAGGCTGATCACGCCGATGAACAGCAGCGACAGCAGGATTCCGGGAATGATGCCGGCCATGAACAGCTGGCCGATGCTCTGTTCGGTCAGGATTGCATAGATGATCATGCCGCCAGATGGCGGGATCAGGAAACCGAGCGTCCCGCCCGCGGCCACCGCCCCGGTGGCCAGCCCGTCGTCATACCGGAACCGGCGCATTTCCGGCAGGGCGACACGGCCCATCGTCACGGCGGCGGCCAGCGACGACCCCGACAGCGCGGCAAAACCCGCGCAGCCCGCGATCGTTGCCGAGGCAAGCCCGCCGCGCAGATGCCCGAGAAAGGCATAGGCCGCGCGAAACAGACCGTTCGACATGCCCGAGACCCCGGCGAGGTTGCCCATCAGGATGAAAAGCGGGATCACCAGAAGATTGTAGTTCGACGCCGCCTCGAAGGTCTCGCCCGAGAGATTGGACAGCGCCGTTTTCCAGCCCTGCGATGCGGCACGCTCGGCCGGCAGGCCCAGGGCCAGCATTTTCTGCTGCGTGGCGAGAAGCGTGCCGAAAAAGCCCACGATGATCATGCTGAGCGCCACGGAAAACCGCATCGCTAGCATGACGAACAGGCAGACCAGCCCGAGGACACCGACCGTTTCGACGCTCATCATTCTTCCTCCAGCGACAACATGTCGGCCGCGCCCGTCCGCATCATCCGCCAGGCGTCGGCGATCTGGATCGCGGCGAACAGTCCAAAGCAAAGGGCGAGCAGGTAGTAGAACGGCTCGTAGGAGAGCTCGAGCTGCTGGGTGACCTCGCCGAACCGCGCCGCCTGGCTTCCCGCTTCGGCAAGTTGCCATGCCATCAGTGCCAGAAACGCACCGCCAGCCAGCCGGGCCACCAGCTGCTGGCCCAGCGCGATCCTGCGCGGCAACATCTCGCTTACCACCTCGATCTCGATATGTGCGCCGGTCCGCGCCCCGAACGGGATGGACAGGGCGACAAAGGTGACAAGCAGCAGGATCAGCGCATCTTCCGCCCCGACGATGGGCGCGGCGAGAAGCTTGCGCATGATCAGGACGTTGACCACGCAAAGAAGCGTCATCACCGTCAGAACGGTGCCCCCGGTGGCCAGCGCGATCCGCACCAGCCACCGGTCGAAAAAGCCGGGACCGGGCGCCGTTTCGGCGGCCGGCGGCCGAGATGTCGCGGTTCTTGCCATCAGGGGGCGCTCCTCTGCCTCGGCCCGGATCAGGGGTTGAGGGCCTGGTACACCGCCTCGGCATCCGCGATGCCCTTGGCCCGGTATGCCGCGAAAATCGCTTGCAGCCCGTCCTGCGACCGCGCGATCACGCGGGCGCGTTCGTCATCGGTGATCCGCACAACCTGGCTGTTCTTCATCTTGTCGGGATTGTCGGCCATCTGCTGTTTCGAGAGGGTATCGGCCAGGTCGAAGGATTCCGCGCCTTTCATCGACAATACCCGCCCCGAAAGACTGTCGATCAGGGCGCGCTGCTCGTCGCTCAGGCTCTGGTAGCGCTCCTTGTTCATCACCAGGAACAGCACCGCGAATTGCACCGGCACGTTCTCGACGAAATAGGGGGTCACGTCCCAGAAATTCCAGGGCGGCGTGATATTGGAATACGAGGTGTAGGCCGCATCGATCGTCCCGGTCGAAAGGCCGGTGTAAACATCGGTAATCGGCATCTGCACCGGCACCGCGCCAAGCGATTCCAGGATCGGCTGCGTCATCGCCGCATAGGGCACAAGCTTTGCCCCGGCAAAGGCGTCGAGGGTCGACAGATCGCGGGTCGAGGAAATCACGTTCCCGGCCACCGTCATCAGCGCAATCAGCTTCACCTCGTCGTATTCGTCGGCCAGGTGCGCCTCGTAGGCGTCCCAAAGCCGCCCGGTGGATTCCACCGCGGTGTTCGAACTGCCCGGAAGGATTGCCAGCATGGTCTTGGGAAAGACGGTCGGCGTATAGGCACTGACCCCCAGCGTCATGTCGGCCACACCTTCCAGGGCCCGCTTGTATTGCTGGACCGGGCCGGCGCCCAGTTGACCGCCCGGAAAGAGCTGGATCGAAAGTTCGCCGCCGGATTGTTTTTCAAGTTCCTCCCCGAACCAGCCCAACATGCGGGTATGCAGGTGGTGCGGGCCGGGCAGAAAGCTTGCGATCGTAAGCTGCTCGGCCAAAGCGCTGCGCGGCACGGCACTCAGGGCAAGCGCGGCGGCGGCGGCCACCGCCAGGGCGGTTTTCTTGAACATGGGTCTCCTCCTCTTGGACCGGAATCAGGTGAGCGGAACGCTTGCATCGGGCTGGAACCCGTAGTGCAGCCCGCGCGAGACAAGGTCTTCCTGGCCTGCCGCTTCGCGTGCCAGGACCCGTTGAACCGAGGGCCGCGCGGCGATCCGTTCGGCATGGGCCATCAGGTTGGGATAGCGCTCTTGCGGGAAACCCGCGCCGGTGACGCGAAACCAGACCCAGTTGACATAGCTGTCCATCGCGGCCCAGCGGTCGCCGTACCACCAGGGGCTGCGGGCAAGCCGGGCATCGATGAAATCGAAATGCGGGATCATCATCTCGGCCGACAGCTTCCAGACATCGCTGCGGGCGCCGTCCAGGGAACAGAAGCGCTCGGGGATGCGGATGCGCGTCACGATCGGATGCAAGACCGAAGCGCAGAAGGAGAGATCCGAGATATGCCGGCAGCGGTCAAACTCGGTCTCGGCCGGCGGCATCACGCCCGCGTCGGGGAACCGGCTGTCGAGATAGGTCAGGATGGCGACATTTTCCGATAACGGGCGCCCGTCCTCCACCAGGACCGGCACCTTGCCCGCGGGGTTGAGCCTGAGATAGTCGCTGCCGCGCTGCTCCTTGGCGGTGAACGACACGACGCGGCTTTCGAATGGAACGCCGGCCTCTTCAAGACAGGTCATCGGGACGCGCGCGCAGGTGCCCGGCGCAAAGAAAACAATATAGTCAGACATTCGGCCTCCTATGGAAAGCGGGGGGCGCTCTGCGCTCAGGATGTCGGCTGCGGTGTCAGCAGTTCGGCAAGGTCGATCCGCTCGAAGAAACCCCGGCGAACGCCGGTCGCCGCTTTGGCCACCTCCTCGGCGCCGTCGCCCAGCAGATCGACCACCGTCCGGAAGGGCCGCGTGCCAAGCGGCATGTTCACAAGCTGCAGCACGGCATCGGCGACAACCTGCGGATGCGCATCGTCGGGCATCAGCGCCGACAGCCGGTCCGCAATCGTGCTGGTCACATCGTCATAGCGCGCATAAGCGTCTGCCCGCGCCTGGTCATTCGGCGGCGAGGCCTTGGGAAAGTGTTCGGTGCCGGTGGTGAATGCGCCCGGCGAGACGATGACGGTCTCGATCCCGAAACGCGACACTTCCAGCGCGAGCGATCCTGCCAGCGAATCCATCGCAGCCTTTGCCGCCCCATATGGCCCCAGGAAGGGTGGAAAACCGCCGTGAACCGTCGTGCTGCTGATCCAGAGAAGCGTGCCCTGCCCCCGCTGGCGCATCACCGGAAGCACCGCGCGGTTGACCCGATGCGCCCCCAGCACATTGACCGCAAAGTTCTGCGCGACCTCGTCTGGCGTAAACGCTTCGGTCGGACCCAGAACAAGATGACCGGCATTGTGCATCAGAACGTCGATCTGACCGGCCGTTTCCAGGACCGTGCGCACCGCCGCATCGACGGAACTGTCCGACAGGATATCCATCTCGACAGGGTGCAGCGACAGGCCCTCGCGACGTGCCAGCGCAGCAAGCGCCTCGGCCTGGGGCGCATTGCGACCGGCAATATCGCGCATCGAGGCAAAAACGACATGCCCGCCACGGGCGAGCGTCTCGGCCGTCAAGCGGCCAATTCCCGTCGCGGCTCCCGTGATCAATACGACATCCGGCATCGCTTCGCTCCTCCCCAGCAGCCTGTTCATTCGAACTATTTGGCTTAGTAAAATATATTTTATTACACATCAACTTTTTTATTCGCGGGGGAGAGATTTTTGCGGGCGCGCGCCGGGGCAGAGCCTGTGCACAGGTGCACCAGCGCAAGGGCGCGGCATTCAGGACCTGCCGCGATGGCTCAAGCCGCGCCGCTCCTCGTGCGGAGGAACGCCGTCGGGCTTCATGTTTTCACCGCGCTTGATGGTTCGAAAGAATGCAACGCAAAAGCCGCCCGCGTGGCAGGCGGACGGCCTCTGGATCAGTCCGGCGCAACTTCGCCGTCCGAGCGTGCGTCAGGGTCCCCGCGTCATCAAAGATGCGTCTGGAACCACTCGCATTGGGCTGGCGCAGAGATTTCGAATGGGCCGTCGGTATAGGCTTCGAAATGCCCGCATTCCAGCACCAGCAGTTTCTTGGGCTCGAGTGCACGCTCATAGGCTGCCAAGGTCATGTCGGCCGGCGTCAGGTGGTCGTCCCGGCCGACAACGATCATCAGCGGGGTCGGGGCGATACGGGCAATGGCATCGCCGGGTTCATATTCGGTGAACAACTCCATCGACCGCAGGGTGATCTCGTTCTGCCACCGGCCCCGCTTTTCCTCGGGCAGATCGCTGAAGAACCTGTGGCTGTCCTCGGTCGGCAGCGCGCAGGGATCGCCAAAGGTTTCGCCGATCACCGGCATGGTCAGCGGGGCCTCGCCGCGCAGGCGGGCCTGGCGGTCGGCGACAAAGCCCTCGCGCAGACCGGCCCAGAGATCCGAGCGGACCAGGCGGCGGGCATTTTCCAGGCCCTGCACCAGGGGCACCTGCGAGACCACGCATTTCACCCGACGATCCCGCGCCGCGACCACCAGAACATGGCCGCCGCTATAGCTGGAGCCCCAGGCGCCGATGCGGTTGGGATCCACATCCGCGCGCCCCTGGGCATAGGTGATGGCATCCCGGAAGTCGCGGATCTGCTGTTCGGGGTCGATCTCGCCACGGGGCGTGCCGCCGCTGTCGCCGAGATTGCGGTTGTCGTAAACGATCACGTTCATGCCGGCGGCCTGAAAGGTCTTGGCAAAGCCGTCCAGGTGCATTTCCTTGGTGGCGGAAAAGCCATGGCACATGATCACCGTCGGCGCCGGGCCGTCGGCACCGGCGGCGGCAAAGAACCAGCCGGCCAGGGTGGTTCCGTCTTCGGTATTGAAAGTAATGTCGGTTTTCATTGTGGGTCCTCCTCGTGACAGCCACCCTAACCGCCGCAACACAGGCCTTCTTGACGGGCAAAGAACCAAGTGTTGATAATTCGTGCAGCCCGAAGGCCGGTTGGTCGCGGGCCGGGGGGAGTGTTGGTGTTAACCTGGTCAACCGATCGATACAGGACCGAAGACCGGTTCGATGTCTGGCATGATACACTCAACGCCACGCATTTGCCCTGGCGGCTGAACAAAGCGAACGAGCGCTTTTGCCGGGCAGAGATCCAAGCGCTGGACACCGGGGTGACGACATTCGTGACCTGTCGCTGTGATCCTTGTGCCGGATTTCGAGACGCCAAGATGGCGCGGGCCGACAGCGGCGACTTTTACGGCATTCTGGCCCTGCAGAAGGGGCGGGAACGGGTGCGCCAGGATAATTGGTCGGTCGAGATGCGGCCCGGCGATGTACTGATCTGGGATTCCGCCCGTCCGATCCGGTTCGACGTTCTGGAATCGATCGAAAAAGCCACGCTGTTGGTGCCCAAACACCGGTTGGCCGAAGTGGCCGGCACCCCGGTATTGCCGTCGGGCCGGGTGAACACCACCCAGGGGTTCGGTGCATTGCTGTTTGACCGGATGCGCGGGGTGAGCAACCAGATCAGCGATTTCGCAACCGTCGGCACGCCGCAGTTGGAACTGGCCCTGTTGCGGGATGTGCTGAATGCCGTCGGCGACATGCGTTCGAATGAAATGGTTTCGGCACGCCAGGCCCTGCGCGAGCGGGTCGAGCGCGTCATCGAAGCGCGATTTCAGGACCAGGATTTCGCTCCGGCGGTCCTGGCCGACATGCTGGGTATCTCGGTGCGCGCGCTCAACAAGGCCTTTGAAAACTCCGGTACCACGGTTGCGATGAAGATACGCGAACGCCGGCTGCATGCGGCAAAGACCGATCTGGGAAACCCGGACCTGCTGCGCTGTTCGGTGACGCAAATCTGCCTGACCCGGGGATTTTCAAGCGTCGAGCACTTCAGCCGCTCTTTCCGCGCCAGGTTCGGCATCTCGCCGCGCGACTACCGGTCCCAGGCCTGTGCCGAGAGGTCAAAGGCGGTCTGAATTCCGGCCCGGGGCGGCCGTTTCACGCCCAGCAGTCGCCTGTCAGGGCGCTCTCATATCCGTGCTGATAGACCCGCCGCATGTATTTGGCGTCAAACCGGTCCGAGGCGTCCCATGTTGCACCGATTTCCGGCGCGACCGAGGCGACCGAGGTGCTGATTCCGTTTCGGTCTGCCGTTTGCCGCGCCACCGTCACACCGGTTCCGGCGCTGGCCCGGATCATCGCGGAAACCGCCTGCTGCGACAGGCCCAAGGCCGTGGCACTTGCGGTCTGCGGCACCGGGTCCAGGGTGTTGTTCACCACGATGTAGAGCCTGCCACCGTTTGATTTCGGCCAGTTCGGGTCGAAGGCCGCGGCCGGAAGTGCCAGGAACTGCATAATCACGCCGCCGTCGACATGTGTTTCGCGTCGCGTCGCGCCGCCCGCCTCGAACTCGATCTTCACCGGCGGGAACAATCCGGGGATCGCCGAGGATGCGCGCAAGATCGCGCGGAACAGCCCGTAGGCCCCGGCCTCGGCGATGGCCCCCATATTCCATATCATGGCTTCGGTGGTTTCCAGGCTGGTGGTCACCACCAGCAGCCGCGCCCCTGCGCGGTGCCGCGCGGCAATCGCCCGGATCAGCGAGGGAGGCGTGTAATCTTCGATCAGCCGTGCCAGCGGCGCAGTGTCATACAGCGCATCCGAATAGGCAAAGCTCAGCCTGCGCAGCCGCATCATGTCATCGCTGTCATGGGTCAGGAAGATGTCGCGCAATGTGGGATCATACGCCTGGCCCAGAAAGGCAAACGGCGCGATCAAAGCCCCGATGGAAACGCCGGTGACGATGTCGAAACCGGGGCGCGTGCCGGCCGCCGTCCACCCGTTCAGAAGACCGGCGCCAAAGGCCCCGTCCTCTCCCCCGCCGGAAAGCGCAAGGATGCGCGGGCCGGCCGTCAGGGTTGCCGCAGGCAGGTGGTTGGCCCATGTCGCCGCGTCGGTGAAGGCAGGCAAGCGCCAGGCGGCCAAGGGGTCAGGATCCAGTCGTGACAGCCGGGCATAGGTTTCGCTTTGCGGCGCCATTCCGGTGCAACCGGCAAGAACCGCGGCGGAAGACAGACACAGGAAATTGCGGCGGCAATACCTCCGCGTGGCAGGCGATCGTCCAGGCATGGGTTCAGGCTTTCATTTGGCGTTGTGGGCGGCGGCCTCTGCCGGTTTGGGCAGAGGCGCCGCAATTGCCGATGCAACCGGGACCGCCAGGCGCGGCCCCCAGCGGGTGAACCTGGTCAGCTCAGCCCTGGCTGTGGTCGGCGTGGCCGGACACGCAGGCCAACGGGCGTTTTGCGTCGGGGCTGCGGCAGGTGCCGGTGACCTGTTCATCGTCGAGCGTGAATTCACACGCATCTGCGGCGGATTTTCCGCTGCAGGCTTGCATCGCGGCGCGCGGCGGACGTTCGCCGCCCCCTTGCGGGCGGGACTGCGCAAGTTCGATCACCGCGCTGCCCTCGGCCAGGACCGGCGCGATGGCGGTTCCAAGCGAAACGGCACTGGCCAACAGCAAGAGGCTCAGGACGATGAGAATGCGGATTCTACGAGGCGTTTTCAAAGGGTCACTCCGATCTGTTGTGACGCCAACATCGGCGTCTGCCGGAGATGTCGCATGTGTCTGTGCAGCGGCATTGCAAAGAATATGAAGCCAGCGTGCAGGCGGAAAAAAACGTTCCGACGTCGCCGCCGCGCCACTCACTCGTCGGGGGGATCGTAGGCATAGCCGACGCCATAGACCGAACGGATCGGATCGAAGGCCGCCACCGCAGAGAGCTTCCTGCGGATATTGCGGATGTGGCTGTCGATCGTGCGATCGAAGATATCGGCATCATCGGGAAAGGCGAGGTCCAGCAGGCGTTCGCGCGAAAAGACCTGCCCCGGTCGGGTGGCCAGCGTAAGCAGCAGCGAAAATTCCCGCCGCGTCAGATCCAGCTGTTGCCCGTCCAGGCTGGCCCGCCATTTGTCCTTGTACAACACCAGGCGGTCTCTCCTGGCCTTGCCGGGGTCCGTCGCCGCCGGTCGGCGGCGCAGAACCGCCTTGATCCGGGCCACCAATTCGCGCGGCGAATAGGGTTTGCACAGGTAATCATCCGCGCCCAGTTCCAACCCGAGCAGCCGGTCGATCTCTTCCACCCGCGCCGTTGTCATGATGATCGGCAAATCGCTCTGGGCGCGGATCGCCTTGCAAATTGTCAGCCCGTCGACACCGGGCAGCATCAGGTCCAGCACCAGCAGGTCAAAGCCGCCGGACACCGCGCGGTCGGCGGCACCGGTGCCCTCGTGCATCAGTTCGGCCGTCATACCGGCGGCCAGCAGATAATCCCGCAACACGTCAGCCAGCGCATGTTCGTCTTCGACAATCAGGATATTCGGCGGGGTGTCAGTCATCTTCGTCCTCTGCGAGGGGCAGGTGGAACGCCAGGCGCAGGCCACCCAGTTCCGACGGCGCGGCCTCGATCGTGCCACCCTGCGCGGCCAGCAGCGACCGGCAAATCGCCAGCCCAAGCCCCGACCCGCCGAAATCGCGCGAGCGCGAGGTCTCGCTGCGGCTGAACCTGTCGAACAGGGTGGCCAGGCCATGTGCATCCGGGCAGGGCGCGGTGTCTTGAATGATCACCTCGGCGCGGGGGCCGACCCGGCGACAGGTGACCTCGATCCGCCCGGGCGCATCGGTATAGCGGCGTGCATTGTCGAGCAGGTTGTCCAGAACCTGTCGCATCCGCCGGGTGTCGGCACTGACAATCACGACCGGATCGGTTGCCACCTGCAGCTCCAGCCCCTGCAGCAAACGGGACCGCTGGAGGCTGGTGCAGGCCTCCTCGACAACGCGCGACAGATCCATCCTGACCAGGTCGAGGTTCAACCGCCCCTCGTCACCGCTGGCCAACAGGCGCAGGTCATCCACCAGGCCCGACAGGCGGCGGACGGCGCCGTGCATCGCATCCAGCGTTGCGGGTGTCGCACTGCGAACCCCATCCTGCAGCGCTTCGATCTCGGCCTGCAAAACCGCAAGCGGGGTTTTCAGCTCATGCGATGTATCCGACACCCATTGCCGTTCTCGCAGGCGGCTGGCCTGCAGGCTTTCGGCCAGCGCATTCTGATCGGCCATCAGGCGCCCCAATTCGTCATTCATGCGCGGTTTCAGCCGGCTGCGCAAATCTCCCTTGGCCAGCCTGGTCACATGGCTGGCAACCTCATGGATCGGGCGCAGGAACTGGCGGGCGGTCAGAAACGCCACGATGGACGCGACGGCGACCGAAATTCCCGCGATCAGCAGAATCGACCGCAGCTGGCGCGACAGGAACAGCTGACCCGGCCCCGACGACGGTTCCTCCCGGCCAAAAAGGCGGAGCGTCGCCGCCGTGCCAGCCGGCAGGTCGACCGGCAGATCGGCAAACGCCGTCCCGCTGGCGCGGCCTGCCAGAATTTTTCCGTCGGGCGCGATCAAGGCCAGCCTGTCGGGCAGGCGCATCGGCCTGGGCGGACCGGGCGGTCGACCCCGGGGCGGCATGTCGGGCAGCGCCGGGCGCGCCGGTGTCCGCGCCGCGTAAGTCTCGACCGTGGCAATCCAGGCCCCGAACTCGCGAAGGCTGGGCCAGCCCTCCGCCGCCTCCGGATGTTCGGCCAGGCCACGGGCAAGGCGCTCCAACTGGTGCAACTCGGTTTCCAGCAGATACTGCCCGAACCCGTTTCGCATGTTGTAGGTCAGGGCCCCGACCATCAGAACGACGACCAGCACGACCGGGAACAGCACGGCCGAAAAAAGTTTACCGGTGAGGGAAAGGCGCGACCAAATCATAACCGCGCGATAATTTCAGACTGTGCAGATAAAATGAAGCTCCGATGCCGCGCGGCATGCTGCACGCCTCCCATTGGCCGCGCCGCTACACCGCACGCCGCAACGCGGCCGGTCCCTTGCCGAACTGCTGCTTGAACATCCGGGAGAAGTGGCTGCGATTGGTAAAGCCGGTGGCCACCGCGACCGTTTCGATCGACATGCTGGTCTGGTTCAGCATTTCCGCCGCCTTGGCCATCCGCACCTTGCGATAAAAGCTCATCGGCGTTTCGCCCAGATGCTGGCGCGACAGCCGCACCAGCTGACGCGCGCTGACACCGCAGAGCGTGGCCAGATCCGCCAGGGTGATCGGATCCGCGATATGGCTCGAGATCAGCTGGATCATCGCCGCCAATGCCGGATGATGCACGTCATAGCGTTGCACCGGGTCAAGCTGCTGCGGCGCCTCGGCCTGCCGGATCCCGGTATGGATCAGCCAGTCGCTGACCGAGCGGGCCAGCTCGATGCCGTGATCGGCGGTGATCAGGGCATGCATCATGTCAAGCGGCGCCATGCCGCCGGCACAGGTATAGCGGTCGCGGTCGATGACGAACAGCCGCCGCTCGACCAGGGCGTCGGGATAGGTCTCGCGCATTTCGTCCAGATGCAGCCAATGCACGGTATAGCGCCGCTCCGACATCACCCCGGCGGCGGCCAGGATCGCCGCGCCGCCGGAAATGCCGCCAAGCGGAGTGCCCGCCCGCGCGGCGCGGCGCAGCCAGGCCGAAACGCGGGGGTCGCGAAAGGACAGCGGGTCGCCACCCGCAACCACGAACAGGATGTCGAAATCGGCCTCGACCTCGGCCATCGGCACCGTCTGGAACCCGCAGGCCGCAACCGAGGTCGGCGCCCAGCCCCCGTCGGCGGTGACAAAACTCATCCGGTAATGGCCGGCGCGCCCCAGCAGATTGGCGGCGCGCAGCGGTTCCACCGCCGAGGCCACCGACATCAGCGCATAGCCGGGGATAAGCAGGAAACCGAAATGCCGGGGTTGCGAGGTGCTGGTGTTCATGATGCGGCACAGAGCCTAGCGCCTGTCCCTTTTTGAAACAAGAGTGTCCCATGCGGAAACATCCCGCCCCGATCCGTTCTGCTTTTCTGCGCCCAGCCAAGGAGTGCAGGCATGAGATTCAGCGGCTTCAGAGTGATCAGGGAAGCGGTGACAGGCCACAAGGGCTGGACGCCGCTGTGGCGCAATCCGGCGCCAAAGCCGCAATACGACATCGTCATCATCGGCGGCGGCGGCCACGGTCTGGCCACCGCCTTCTACCTTGCCAAGGCGTTCGGCCAGGCCCGGGTTGCGGTGCTGGAAAAAGGCTGGCTCGGCTCGGGCAATATCGGGCGCAACACCACCATCATCCGGTCGAACTATCTGCTGCCGGGCAACCAGCCGTTTTACGAGTTCTCGATGCAACTCTGGGAAGGGCTGGAGCAGGAGTTCAACTTCAACGCGATGGTCAGCCAGCGCGGGATCATCAACCTGTTCCACACCGATGCGCAGCGCGACGCCTATCGCCGCCGGGGCAATGCCATGCACCTGTCCGGCGCCGGTGGCCAGCTGCTGGACCGCGATGCGCTGCGCCGGATGGTGCCCTTCCTAAACTATGACAACGCCCGCTTTCCCATCAAGGGCGGGTTGTACCAGCCGCGCGCCGGCACCGCGCGGCATGACGGGGTCGCCTGGGGCTATGCCCGCGGCGCCGATATGCGCGGCGTGGACCTGATCCAGAACTGCGAGGTCACCGGCTTCCGGATCGAACAGGGCGCGGTGCGCGGGGTCGAGACATCGCAGGGGTTCATCGCGGCGGGCAAGGTCGGCGTCGCCGTCGCGGGATCCTCCGGCCGGGTGATGGCGATGGCCGGCCTGCGGCTGCCGATCGAAAGCCATGTGCTGCAGGCTTTCGTTTCGGAGGGGCTGAAGCCGGTCATTCCCGGCGTCATCACCTTTGGCGCCGGGCATTTCTATATCAGCCAGTCCGACAAGGGCGGGCTGGTCTTCGGCGGCGATATCGACGGCTATAATTCCTATGCGCAGCGCGGCAATCTCCCGGTGGTCGAGGACGTGGCCGAGGGTGGCATGGCGCTGATGCCGATGATCGGGCGCGCCCGGTTGCTGCGGTCCTGGGGCGGCATCATGGATATGTCGATGGACGGCTCGCCGATCATCGACCGCACCCCGGTTGACGGGCTCTTTTTCAATGGCGGCTGGTGTTATGGCGGCTTCAAGGCGACGCCGGCATCGGGCTTTGCCTTCGCCCATCTGCTGGCCACCGGCCGGCCGCATGCCACCGCCACCGCCTATCGGCTCGATCGTTTTGCGCGCGGCCATCTGCTCGACGAGCGCGGCGCCGGCGCGCAGCCCAACCTGCACTGAGAGACCGCCATGTTGATACCGCATCCCCTGCTGGGCCTGCGCGACGCGCAAGAATTCACCTATCTGGGTGACGCCGCCCTGTTGCAGCGGCCCTCGCCCGAGGGCGACGGCGCCGAAGACGCGTTTTGCACCTATGTGTTCCTGCGCGACAATCCCGCCGGGCTGCATCGCGAGCTTTGGTATCACGAACAGGGCGACCGCTCGTGGCTGGTGGTGACCCGCAACACCGTCACGCATGAGATAGTGGCGGCCGAACTGGCCTCGGATGTGGTGTTGCGCCAGCGCGAGGGCGGCGCATGACCCGGCTGTCCGGCGGCCTGATCGACCGCACGACCACCCTTGAGTTCCAATTCGACAGCCGCAGCTATACCGGCCACCCCGGCGACACGCTGGCCTCGGCGCTGCTGGCCAATGGCGTGCGGCTGGTCGGGCGCAGCTTCAAATATCACCGGCCGCGGGGGATTTTCTCGGCCGGTTCGGAAGAGCCCAACGCGCTGGTTGAACTGCGCGAAGGCGCCCGGCGCGAGCCGAACACCCGCGCCACCATGGCCGAGCTTTATCACGGGCTGGTCGCGCGCTCGCAGAACCGGGTTGGCAGCCTGCGCCACGATGCGCTGGCACTGAATGACCTGTTTGCGCCCTTCTTGGCCGCCGGCTTTTATTACAAGACCTTCATGTGGCCCAAGGCGTTCTGGGAAAAGCTGTACGAACCGGCGATCCGGCGCGCCGCCGGCCTGGGCAGCCTGTCGATGCAGGCGGATCCCGACCGTTACGACAAGGGCTTTCTGCATTGCGACCTGCTGGTGATCGGCGCCGGTGCCGCCGGGCTGGCCGCCGCCCTCACTGCGGGCCGCGCCGGCGCCCGGGTCATCCTGGCCGACGAGGATTT
>NZ_PGTB01000140.1 GCF_002786325.1 Pseudooceanicola lipolyticus
CGGAAGGCCGGGACATGCGTCGCGGCCCGGCCGTCGTGGAACAGCACCCCGTTTTCGCCCAGGGTGATGATGGCCGCGCCCACCCCCCGGTCCAGCAGCGCCTGGGCCGCTGCCGCCGCCTCGTCCTGCGAGGTGACCGGCATGCCGGTCAGCGCCGCCGCCTCAGTTTCATTCGGCGTGATGTAGTCACAAAGCGCCAGCATGTTGTCCGGCAGCGCCCGCGCCGGAGCCGGATTCAGGATCGTCACCGCACCGCCGGCGCGGGCCAGTTCCAGCCCGCGCTGCGCCGCGGCCAACGGCTGTTCCAGCTGGGTCATGAACACGCCGGCATCGGCGATCAGGTCGCCCTGCCCCTCAAGGTCCGCCGCCGAGATCATCTCGGCGACGCCGGGGCAGATGATGATCGCGTTCTCGCCGGTGGCCTCCTCGACAAAGATGCAGGCGGCGCCGGTAAATCCGGTCTCGTCCCGGGTGACCGCCGGTGTCACGCCGGCCTCGGCCCAGGTTGCCAGCGCCATTTCGGCAAAGGCGTCGCGTCCCAGCCGGCTGATAAAATGCACCGTGGCCCCGGCCCGTGCCGCCGCCACCGCCTGGTTCGATCCCTTGCCGCCGGGGCCCAGGGCAAAACCGGTGCCGATCAGCGTTTCACCCTTCTGCGGCAACCGCGTGGCACGATAGGTGGTGTCGGCGACAAACACGCCAAGAATAACGATGGACCGGGTCATAGCAGCTCGCTCTTGCTTCGGCTGCATGTTCTGGCGGGTTTTGCGGCCAGCGCAACCGGAAACCGCACCACAACCGGGCGCGGTGCCTGACTGCGCCGGCTCAAATTCTGCGAAACTGGATCACCAGGCCCTTGTCGTCCTTATGGGCGTGATCGGCACCTTCGTAGATGTCGATCCGGCGAAAGCGCACCGGGGTGATCCGCCCTTCGGCCACCAGCCCGGCCAGGGCCGAGCCGAATCCCATGCGGTCGAAGACGTCCGGCTTGGTGCCACAGCAGAACGGCGCGCCGGGCCGGGTGACGCGCAGCAATTCGGGCAGGCAGTCGGGGCCGACATGGCCATGGGTGAAGGTGCCGCAGGAGATCACCGCGCCATAGGCCGCGTCGGGCAGGTCCAGCGGCCGGGTCAGGTCGCCCTCGATCAGGGTCCGATACAGCCCCTTCTGCGCCGCGATCGCCAGCATCTCGGGGGTGATGTCGATCCCATCGGTCGCCAGCCCGTTCAGATGTTCGGCCACCTGCCCGGTGCCGGCGCCGATATCCAATATCGGTGTCAGCTCGCCGATTTCGGACAATAGCAGCCGCGCAATCTCGCGCGGCGCGATATAGCCCCAGTCGGCCCCGAAGGCGCTGTCATAGGTCGCTGCCCATTCGCCATAAAGCCGCCGCGCCGCCTCTGGCCCGTCGATCTCGTAAGCCCGGTCAAGATCGTAATCTTCCGCCATCGGCGCATCCTCCCGCCCCGTCTAAGGAGTGGGATATCAAAGCTCTGTGTCAGTTTTCCAACGGCTTTCCACTGGCGCAGGACAGCGCCCGGCAGGGGGACCGGCGAGTTTAGAACTCCTCGACGGTCAACACCCCATCCAGGCTTTTCAGCGCGCCCTTGATCTCGGGGTTCACCGCGAAATCCTCGCCCAGTTCCACCTCGACCTCGCCGGGCAGGTCGGGATCGCGCAGGCAGAACCGCACCGGCCCGCGTGCCGCCGTCCGCGCCGCCTGCTGTGCCTGTTCCAGCACCGCGGCCACCGTGGTCACCGCGCCGGGCTCCTCGATAAAAACCTTCAGTCCCAGCGCCCCGGCCTGCGCCACCGCCACGTCCACCGGCGCGATGGAACGGCCCAGCAGCTTCAGCTGATCGGCTTCCATCGTCGCCTCGACCGTCACCACCACTTTCGAGCCGCTGTCGAGATGGTCGCGCGACGCCTCCAGCGCCTCGGAAAACAGGGTGACCTCGAAGGCGCCGGTGGGGTCGCTCATCTGCACGAAGGCAAAGCGGTTGCCACGGGCCGACTTGCGCTCTTGCCGGCCGGCGACCACGCCGGCCAGCTTGGCGACCAGCGGCGCCCGTTCGGCCCGCTCGGTCAGCTCGTCCAGCGTCACCACGTCCTTGCGCCGCAGCGCCGGCAAGTAATCGTCCAGCGGATGGCCCGACAGGTAGAAGCCGACAGCCTTGAATTCCTCGGCCAGCCGCTCGGCCGGCAGCCAGTCGGGCACGCGGGCCAGGCGCGGCTCGGGCAGATCATCGCCGGCCTCGCCGAACAGCGAGACCTGGGCCGAGTTCTTCTGCTCGTGCACCGCCGCCGAATAGGCCACCAGCGCATCCAGGCTTTCGAACACCCGCCGCCGGTTGCTGTCCAGCACGTCGAAGGCGCCGGCGCGGGCCAGCATCTCCATCGGCCGCTTGCCCACCCGTTTCAGATCGGCCCGGCGCGCCAGGTCGAACAAGGTGACAAAAGGGGTCTCGCCGCGCGCCTCGGTGATCAGACGCATCGCGTCCAGCCCGACATTCTTCAGCGCGCCCAGCGCATAGACCAGTTCGCCCTTCACCACGTCGAAGGCCGCCTGCGAGCGGTTGACGCAGGGCGGCACCCAGGGCAGGTTCAGCCCCTTGCGGACCTCTTCGAAATACACCGCCAGCTTGTCGGTCAGGTGGATATCGCAATTCATCACCCCGGCCATGAATTCGACCGGGTGGTTCGCCTTCAGCCAGGCGGTCTGGTAGGACACCACCGCATAGGCGGCGGCATGCGATTTGTTGAAGCCGTAATTGGCGAATTTCTCAAGCAGGTCGAAGACTTCGCTGGCTTTCTTCTTGTCGACCCCGTTCTCGGCCGCGCCCTTTTCGAATTTCGGGCGCTCGGCATCCATCGCCTCCTTGATCTTCTTGCCCATGGCGCGGCGCAGCAGGTCGGCGCCCCCCAAGGAATAGCCCGCCATCACCTGGGCGATCTGCATCACCTGTTCCTGGTAGACGATGATGCCCTGAGTTTCCTCCAGGATATCGTCGATCAGCGGATGTACCGATTCACGTTCCTTCAGCCCGTTCTTGACCTCGCAATAGGTCGGGATGTTCTCCATCGGGCCGGGCCGGTACAGCGCCACCAAGGCGACGATATCCTCGATGCAGGTGGGCTTCATCCGCTTGAGCGCGTCCATCATGCC
This sequence comes from Pseudooceanicola lipolyticus, assembly GCF_002786325.1. Classification (GTDB taxonomy): domain Bacteria; phylum Pseudomonadota; class Alphaproteobacteria; order Rhodobacterales; family Rhodobacteraceae; genus Pseudooceanicola_C; species Pseudooceanicola_C lipolyticus. The sequence continues at coordinate 3,167 of NZ_PGTB01000140.1, forward strand.
CGAGCTTTCCACCTGGAACACCGCCACCGTTTTGGCGCGGGCATAAAGGTCATAGGTGCGCGCGTCATCCAGCGGGATGGCGTTCATCTGGTTCTCAGCGCCCTCGGCCGGGTCATAAAGTAGCGTGCCATCGGCGGCGACATGCAGCGGGCGACCCGATTTCAGGATCAGATCCAACGCGTTCTGGATCACAGTTAATGTTTTCAGGCCGAGGAAGTCGAACTTCACCAGCCCGGCCTGTTCGACCCATTTCATGTTGAACTGGGTCGCCGGCATGTCCGAGCGCGGATCCTGGTACAGCGGCACCAGCTCGTCCAAGGGCCGGTCGCCGATCACCACCCCGGCGGCATGGGTCGAGGCGTTGCGCAGCAGCCCCTCGACCTGCTGGCCATAGTCCAGCAGGCGGGCCACGACCTCTTCGTTGCGGGCCTCTTCGCGCAGGCGCGGTTCATCCACCAGCGCCTTTTCGATCGAAACCGGCTTTACCCCTTCCACCGGGATCATCTTCGACAGCCGGTCGACCTGGCCATAGGGCATCTGCAACACCCGGCCGATGTCGCGCACCGCCGCCTTGGACAGCAAAGCGCCGAAGGTGATGATCTGGCCCACCTTGTCGCGGCCGTATTTCTCCTGCACGTAATGGATCACCTCCTCGCGGCGATCCATGCAGAAATCGATGTCGAAATCCGGCATCGACACCCGTTCCGGGTTCAGGAAGCGTTCGAACAGCAAGCTATAGCGCAGCGGATCCAGGTCGGTGATGGTCAGCGCATAGGCCACCAGGCTGCCTGCGCCCGAACCGCGGCCGGGTCCGACCGGAATGTCGTGATCCTTGGCCCATTTGATGAAATCGGCCACGATCAGGAAATAGCCGGGAAAGCCCATCCCCTCGATGATGCCCAGCTCGAATTCCAGCCGCTTCTCGTATTCCTCGACCGAGGTGGCATGCGGAATCACCGCCAGCCGTTCGGCCAGACCCTGCTTGGCCTGGCGGCGCAGTTCCTCGACCTCGTCATCGGCAAAGCGCGGCAGGATCGGGTCGCGCCGGTGGGCCATATAGGCGCAGCGGCGGGCGATCTCGACGGTGTTCTCCAGCGCCTCGGGCAGGTCGGCGAACAGCACCGCCATTTCCTGCGGCGTCTTGAAATAATGCTGCGGCGTCAGGCGGCGGCGCGGCGCCTGCTGGTCGACATAGGCGCCTTCGGCGATGCAGATCAGCGCGTCATGCGCCTCGTACATCTCGGAATTCGGGAAATAGACATCGTTGGTGGCCACCAGCGGCAGGCCCATGGCATAGGCGATTTCCACATGCCCCCGCTCGGTCAGGCGTTCGGCCTCGGGCTTGCTGCCATCCTCGCGCGGGTGGCGCTGAAGCTCGATGTAAAGCCGGTCGCCAAAGGCGCCGTGCAGGCGCTGCACCAGCGCCTCGGCTTCGCCGCGCTGACCCAGCTGCAACAGCTGACCCACCGGCCCGAGCGGCCCGCCGCTGAGGCAGATCAGCCCGCCGGCATGGGCCTCCAACTCGTCCAGCGTGACCTGCGGCCGCTGCCCCCCCTTGCCAAGATACAGGCACGAATTCAGCTTCATCAGGTTGCCATAGCCGACCTCGTCCTGCGCCAGCAGCACCAGCGGCGCGGGATCGAAGGGTTTCGCCCCCGGCGGCGTCTCGCGATAGGCCAGGTCGATCTGGCAGCCCAGGATCGGCTGGATGCCCGCGCCCGACAGCGTCACCGAGAATTCCAGCGCCGCGAACATGTCATTGGTGTCGGTCAGCGCCACGGCGGGCATGCCGGCCTTTTCGCACAGGCCGGGCAGCTTTTTCAGCCGCACCGCCCCTTCCAGCAGCGAATATTCGGAATGGAGGCGAAGGTGAATGAATCGGGGGGAACTGCTCATGCCGACACCCTATGAAGGGACGCGGGCGCCGGAAAGTACAAAAACTGGCTGCACGGCACAACGCCCCCCTTCCCCGCCGGAGGTGGGAGGGCGGCCGGGCGCGCATGGCGCGACAAAAGTTACCTCAAAGGCTAAGTTTTTCTTGCCCGCGGCCGGTTTCGGATATTAGTTAGCCCTATGGCTAACCAAAGAATCAACCTGATTTTCGCCACCCTCGCCGACCCGACCCGCCGCGCGGTGATCGAGCGGCTGGCCGGCGGCCCGGCGCCGGTCAAGGATCTGGCGGCGCCGCATGACATGGCCCTGCCCTCGTTCCTCAAACATCTCGACGTGCTGGAACGCGCCGATCTGGTCACCTCGCAAAAGGTCGGCCGGCAGCGCATCTGCGCGCTGCACCCGGCGGCGCTGGAACCGGTGGAACACTGGCTGACCCGGCAGCGCCGGAATTGGGAGGCACGCACGGATCGCCTGGCCGCCATGGCCGAGGCGCTGGAAGAACAGGCGCAGCCCGGCAATACCCCGCGAAAGGACCCGCGCAAATGAACCCCGACCTCGATCTTGAACTGACCCGAATCATCCAGGCCCGCCCGGCCACGCTGTGGCGCTGCTGGACCGAGCCCGAGCTGCTGAAACACTGGTTCTGCCCCGCCCCCTGGCGGGTGAAAGAGGCGACGCTGGATCCAAGGCCGGGCGGCATCTTCCACTGCGTCATGCAGGGCCCCGATGGCACGGTGATGGACGAAGGCGCCGGCTGTTTCCTGGCCGTCGACCCCGAGCGCAGCCTGTCCTTCACCGATGCGATGGGTCCGGGCCACCGCCCGCGCGGCAAGGGCTTCATGACCGCCTTCATCAGCTTTGAACCGGTCGAGGCCGGCACCCGCTATCACGCGCTGGCCAAACACGCCTCGCCCGAGGACCGCAAGAGCCATGAAGAGATGGGGTTCTTCGACGGATGGGGCACGGCGGCCGAGCAACTGGAACAGCTTGCGAAATCGCTGGAAAATTAAGCCGGATTGTTCGCTAAAATTTGAAGCTCCTTCACCCGGTCCTGCGACACCGCGCCGCGCAAAGGCTTGAGTTGCAATGCCTAATTCGCGCGCGTTCCGGCCAGGGCGCGGAAGTTTCCGGCCCCGCAGCGCCCCGCGGGGCCGAGCTTTTGCTTGCCAGACGCCCCGGCGATTTTCTAATTTTCAACAAAGAGATAACGGTCCGCATTTCCTTTACGTCGCATCGGGGAAAACAACGTGGCCGCACTGACAGGGTATGGCGACGGGTTATTGGCGCATGGACATAACGTTTCTTCTGAACGGAGAGACTGTCGAACTGACCGGGATCGCCCCAACAACAACCCTCCTCGACTGGCTGCGCGACACGCGCGGGCTGACCGGAACCAAGGAGGGGTGCAACGAGGGCGATTGCGGCGCCTGCACCGTGATGGTGACCGATGCCAGCGGCGCGAAGGCGCTGAATGCCTGCATCCTGTTTTTGCCGCAGCTGCACGGCAAGGCGCTGCGCACGGTCGAAGGCATCGCCGCGGCCGACGGCACGCTGCACCCGGTCCAGCGCGCCATGGTCGACCATCATGGCAGCCAATGCGGCTTTTGCACGCCGGGTTTCATCATGTCGATGGCCACCGCCCATCGCAACGGCGCGCGCGACCATGACGACCAGCTGGCCGGGAACCTGTGCCGCTGCACCGGCTACGCCCCGATCATCCGCGCGGCCGAGGCGGCGGCGGCCGAACCGGTACCGGACTGGGTGCAGGACAGCGCCCCGGCCCGGGGCGCCGCCCCGGTGTTCCTGCCGGGCAGCGCCGATCAGCTGGCAACGCTCTACACCGCCCATCCGGACGCCACCCTGGTGGCCGGGGCCACCGATGTCGGGCTCTGGGTCACCAAGGCGCTGCGCGTGCTGGACCCGGTGATCTTCCTCGCCGGCTGCGAGGATCTGAAAACCGTCGAAACAGGCGACGAGAGCATCCGCTTTGGCGCCATGGTCGACATGAACCGGGTGCGCGACACGCTGGCGCCGATCTATCCGTCCTATGCCGAGCTGATCCGCCGCTATGGCTCGGTCCAGGTGCGCAACGCCGCCACCATCGGCGGCAATATCGCCAATGGCTCGCCGATCGGCGACAACCCTCCGGCGCTGATCGCGCTGGGAGCCACGCTGCACCTGCGCAAAGGCGAGACCCGCCGCAGCCTGCCGATCGAGGAATTCTTCATCGACTATGGCAAGCAGGCCCGCGACCCCGGCGAATTTGTCGAGGCGGTCAGCCTGCCGCGCGGCGCCGACAGCCTGCGTTGTTACAAGCTGTCGAAACGGTTCGACCAGGATATCTCGGCGGTCTGCGGCTGTTTCAACGTCACCGTCGCCAACGGAGTGGTAACCGGCGCGCGCATTGCCTTTGGCGGCATGGCCGGCATCCCGAAACGCGCCGCCCATGTCGAGGCGGCCCTGATCGGCAAGCCCTGGGACAAGGACAGCGTGGCGGCGGCCTTGCCCGCTTTTGCCAAGGATTTCGACCCGCTGTCGGATATGCGTGCCTCGGCCGATTACCGGCTGGCCAGCGCCGGCAACATGCTGTTGCGCTATTTCGCCGAACTCAGCGGCGAGCCCGTGTCGGTGCTGGAGGTCAGCGCATGACCGTCGCCAAACCCCTGCCCCATGACGCCGCACCGCTGCATGTGACCGGCGCGGCGCGCTATATCGACGATATCCCCACCCCGCGCGACTGCCTGCACCTGGCCTTCGGGCAAAGCAGCATCGCTCATGGCCGCATCACCGCGCTGGACCTTGCCGCGGTGCGCGCCGCGCCCGGCGTGGTGGCGGTGCTGACCGCCGCCGACCTGCCGTTCGAAAACGATGTCTCGCCATCCAACCACGACGAACCGCTGCTGGCGGTGGACACGGTGTTCTATGTCGGCCAGCCGATCTTTGCCGTGGTCGCCGAGAGCCACCTCGCCGCGCGCAAGGCGGCGCGGCTGGGCCGGGTGGAATACGACGAGCTGCCCGCGCTGTTGACCTATGACGACGCGCTGGCCGCCGACAGCCGGTTCGAAGACGGCCCGCGCATCTATGCCAAGGGCGACGCCGCCGCCGCCATCGCCAAAGCGCCCCACGTGATCGAGGGGCGGCTGGAAATGGGCGGTCAGGAGCATTTCTATCTCGAAGGCCAGGCGGCGCTGGCGCTGCCGCAGGAAGGCGGCGACATGATCGTCTGCTCGTCCACCCAGCACCCGACCGAGATCCAGCACAAGGTGGCCGAGGCCATCGGCGTGCCGATGCATGCGGTGCGGGTGGAAACCCGGCGCATGGGCGGCGGGTTCGGCGGCAAGGAAAGCCAGGGCAACCATCTGGCCTGCGCCTGCGCGGTGGCGGCGCGGCTGACCGGCCGGCCCTGCAAGATGCGCTATGACCGCGACGACGACATGGTGATCACCGGCAAGCGCCACGATTTCCGCATCGATTATCGCGCCGGCTTCGACGCCGAGGGGCACATTCTGGGGGTGGAGTTCCGGCAATATACCCGCTGCGGCTGGTCGATGGATCTGTCGCTGCCGGTGGCCGACCGGGCGATGCTGCATGCCGACAACGCCTATCTGCTGCCGGCCGCGCGGATCGAAAGCCACCGGCTGAAGACGCATATGCAATCGGCCACCGCCTATCGCGGCTTTGGCGGGCCGCAGGGCATGTTCGGGATCGAACGGGTGATGGATCACGCCGCGCATGTGCTGGGGCTGGACCCGGTCGAACTGCGGCGGCGGAATTACTATGCGGACCGGACCGACCGGGGGGTGTCTGCCCCCGCGGCAGCCGCAGCGCCTGCCCCCGAGCGTATTTCTGACGAAAAGAAACACGTGGATCTTACCTCGCGCGGGTCGGCGGACGACAGTATTCCGCCGGCGGTGCCCAGGCCCCATAGCGGTGCGCAGACCACGCCCTATGGCATGGAAGTCGAGGATTTCGAGCTGGGGGCGATGACCCGGCAATTGCTGGAAAGTTCGGATTATACCGCGCGGCGGCGGGCAGTCCAGGACTGGAATGCCACCCACCAGATCGTCAAGAAGGGCATCGCCTTTTCGCCGGTCAAATTCGGCATCTCCTTCACCCTGACCCATCTGAACCAGGCCGGCGCGCTGGTGCATGTCTATCAGGACGGCTCGGTGCATCTGAACCACGGCGGCACCGAAATGGGTCAGGGCCTGTTCCAGAAGGTGGCGCAGGTGGCGGCCAGCCGCTTTGGCATCGGGCTGGACCAGGTGAAGATTACCGCCACCGACACCGCCAAGGTGCCCAATACCTCGGCCACCGCGGCCTCGTCGGGGAGCGACCTGAACGGTATGGCGGTGAAGGATGCCTGCGACACCATCAGCGACCGCATGGCTGCCTTCCTGGCCGAACAGCACCAGTCCGAGGCGGCGGCGGTGCGGTTCCGGGACGGCCGGGTTTATGTCGGCGGTGAAAGCTATTCCTTCGCCGAGGCGGCGCAGCGGGTCTATATGGGCCGGGTCAGCCTGTCGGCCACCGGCTTTTACAAGACCCCGAAACTGGCCTGGGACCGGATCCGCGGCCAGGGCCGGCCGTTTTTCTACTTTGCCCATGGCGCGGCGGTGACCGAGGTGGCGGTGGACACGCTGACCGGCGAGAACCGCATCCTGCGCGCCGATATCCTGCACGATGCCGGCGCCTCGCTGAACCCGGCGCTGGATATCGGGCAGATCGAGGGCGGCTATGTGCAGGGCGCCGGCTGGCTGACCACCGAGGAACTGGTCTGGGACGGCAAGGGGCGGCTGACCACCCATGCGCCCTCGACCTACAAGATCCCGGCCTGTTCCGACCGGCCCGAAATCTTCAACGTGGCGCTGTGGGACGGGTCGAACCGGGAAGAGACGATCTATCGCTCCAAGGCGGTGGGCGAGCCGCCCTTCATGCTGGGCATTTCGGCCTTCCTGGCGCTGAGCGATGCGGTGGCCTCCTGCGGGCCGCATTACCCCTATCTGAACGCCCCGGCCACCGCCGAGGAAATCTGGCGCGCGATCGGGAGGGCCCGGCATGGGGTTTGACCGCGACGCCCTCGCAGCCGCGGTGGCGCGGCATGGCCGTGTCACCCGCGTGGTGATCGCGGCGATCCAGGGCTCGTCCCCGCGCGAGGTGGGCGCGGCGATGCTGGTCTGGGAGGGCGGGCAATCGGGCACCATCGGCGGCGGCGCGCTGGAAT
>NZ_PGTB01000141.1 GCF_002786325.1 Pseudooceanicola lipolyticus
GCAGCGTCCCGCCGAGGCGCGGCGCCGCATTGGCCGACAGGCCCGATGCCGCCAGCAGGGCGGCGGCGGCACCCGAGGCAAACAGCGCGCGGCGATCGATGCGGGTCATCTCACGCCACCTCCTCGGCAATCCGGTCCATCACCCGCACCAGCTCGGCACTGATCCCCGGCTCGCTCAGCGCATGGCCGGCATTGCGGATCAGCTTCAGCTCGGCCGCGGGCCAGCGCTGGGCCAGCGACCAGGCCGATACCGGCGGGCAGATCATGTCATAGCGGCCCTGCACGATGACGCCCGGAATATGCGCGATGCGCTCCATCTGGTCCAGAATCTGGCCATCCCGCTCCAGGAACCCGGCATTCATGAAATAGTGGTTCTCGAGCCGCGCGAAGGCGCGGGCGTAATCCCCGGGGCTTTCCCCCGAAGCGCCGCTGGAATGGATCGAGGCCAGCGCGTTTTCCCAGGCCGACCAGCTGCGGCCGTATTTGGTTTCGACCGCGAAATCGCCCGAGAACAGCCGCCGGTGATACGCGGCGATCAGGTCGTCGCGCTCCTCTTCCGGGATCGGCGCGACGAACCGCGCCCAGGTCTCGGGCCAGAACCGCCCGGCACCGCCGCCATAGAACCAGTCCAGCTCGGCCTTGGTCATCAGGAACACGCCGCGCAGGATCAGGTTGCGCACCTGTGCCGGATGGCTCTGCGCATAGACCAGCGCCAGCGTCGCGCCCCAGCTGCCGCCGAACACGCACCAGCGGTCGATCTCCAGCGTCTCGCGGATCAGCTCGATATCCTCGACCAGTCGCCAGGTGGTATTCTCCTCGACGCTGGCATGGGGCCGCGACCGGCCGCAGCCGCGCTGATCGAACAGGATGATGCGGTAGTGTTCCGGATCGAAATAGCGCCGCATCGCCGGGCTGCAGCCGCCGCCCGGCCCGCCATGCAACACCACCACCGGCAAACCCTGCGGGTTGCCGCATTGCTCGACATATATCTGGTGGCCCTGTCCAACCCTGAGCATCCGCTGATCAAACGGGTCGACCGGCGGGTAAAGATATTGCACTGCGCGCTTTTGATCCGGGTTCTTGTCCATTACAGCCCTATATAGACCACCAGAAATCAATGGTCATTCGGAGATTGGAATGCAAGCGCCACAAACCACCGTCGATGCCGACGAGGTTGCAAAATTTGAGGCGATGGCGGCCGAGTGGTGGGATCCGAACGGGAAATTCCGCCCGCTGCACATGCTCAACCCCTGCCGGCTGGACTATATCACCAGCCAGATCGCCGGTGAGTTCGATCGCGACCTGACCCAACCGAACCCCTTTGCCGGGCTGCGCTTGCTGGATATCGGCTGTGGCGGCGGGCTGCTGTCGGAACCGATGGCGCGGCTGGGTGCCGATGTGGTCGGCGCCGACGCTGCCGAGCGCAACCTGCCGGTGGCGCGGATCCATGCCGAACAATCCGGGCTCGACATCGACTATCGCCACACCACCGCCGAGGCCATGGCCGCCGCCGGAGAGCGCTTTGACATCGTTCTGAACATGGAGGTGGTCGAACATGTGGCCGATCCGCCGGCCTATCTGGCGGCCTGCCACGACCTGCTGAAACCCGGCGGGCTGCACATCTGCTCGACCATCAACCGCAACCCGAAATCCTATGCCATGGCGATTTTCGGGGCCGAGGTGGTGATGCGCTGGCTGCCGCGCGGCACCCATGACTGGTCCAAGTTCATCACGCCGGACGAACTGTTCGCGCTGTTGAAAGACGCCGGGCTGGAACCGGTGGACCGCAAGGGGTTTGTCTTCAACCCGCTCAGCTGGTCCTGGAGCCTGTCGGCGCGCGACCTGTCGGTCAATTACGTCACCGCCTCGGTGCGTCCGCAGCCCGAGATCGGAACCGAGCCAAGCCCGCAGCGTTGACCCGGCACTGCCGGAGTTTGATTCTTGCTTGAAGACAGCGCGCTCAGCCTCGTCTTTCTGGTCTTTTTCTTAGCGGGCACCGTGATCTGCGTGTGCGGCGTGAAAATGACCGGCCTTGCCGATCTGATTGCCGACCGTACCGGGTTGGGCGAAGCCATTGTCGGCGGCCTGCTGTTGGGCGCGGCCACCTCACTCTCCGGTACAGTGGTCTCGGTTTCGGCCGCCTGGGAGAATCAGGCCTCGCTTGCCTTTTCGAATTCGGTGGGCGGGATCGCAGCGCAGACCGCCTTTCTTGCACTGGCCGACCTGATGTTCCGCAAGGCCAATCTGGAACACGCCGCGGCGGAAGTGACGAATATCGTGCAGGGTATCTTGCTGTTGATGTTGCTGACCCTGCCATTTGCCGCCCGGCTGACGCCCGACATCACGCTTTTCGCGATCCATCCCGTCTCGGTCGCGATCCCGGCAATCTATGTCATCGGCATGTTCATCAGCCGCGCCGTCCGGGAAGACCCGATGTGGACGCCGGTGCGCACCCCGCATACCCGCACCGATACCCCCGACGAGGAAGACCACGGGACCGAGGACAAATCCAATTTCCGGGTTTTCGGCGAATTCGCCGTGCTGATGGCGGCGATGGGTCTGTCGGGCTGGTTTATCGAACAATCGGGATCGGCGCTGGCCCAGCGGCTGGATATCTCGACCTCGCTTGTCGGCGCGCTGATGACCGCCATTGTCACCTCGCTGCCCGAACTGGTCACCACCCTGGCCGCGGTGCGGCGCGGGGCGCTGCAACTGGCGGTGGGCGGGATCATCGGCGGGAACATGTTTGACATGCTGTTCCTGCCCGCCGCCGATATCGCCTATCGCGACGGGTCGCTGTACCACGCGGCGACCAACGAGGATTATTTCTGGGTTGCCTCCGCCATGCTGATGACCACCGCATTGCTCGCCGGATTGGTGGTGCGCGAGCGGCGCGGCCCGGCGGGTATCGGGTTCGACAGCATGTCGTTGCTGATCATCTATGCGGGAACCATCGCATTGCAGATGACGGTGTTTTAGCTGCCGGTCGGCCGGGCGTTTGGCCCACTTATTCCCGCGGTTCCAGCTTGGCGCGCAGCTCGCGCAGCACCGGCAGTACCGTACGCACCTTTTCCGGGCCCAGCTCGCCCACCACGTCATTGATCAAGGGCGCGATCGAGGCCACCGCCTGGTCGCGGGCGCGTTTGCCCGCCGGGCTGATCGCCACCATCTTGCGCCGCGCATCGTCCCAGTCGGGCCGGATATGCACGTAACCGGCCCATTCCAGCTTGTTCAGGGTGTTGGTCATGGCGCCGCGAGTCACATGGAACGTATGGGCCAGCTGCGCCGGGCTGCGTTCGCCGCCGACGAAGATCAGGTGGTTCAGCACCGAGAAATGCGAAATCTCCATACCCTTGGGCAACACCCGCGTCAGCCGGTTGCGGATCATCTGATCCGCGGTCAGCACCTCGCTGAACAAGGCAATCGCGAGTGAGTTGGTTTCCTCGGACATGACACTTCCCTGTCAGGGGCCGTCGAAGCTCCGAACATGGGTCAACGACGGTACCTTTTTGCGGGCTTCATGTACTGAATTCAAATCCATGTCAAAAACGTGAACGCCCGCATCGGTCCCGCCATCCACCAAAACCTCGCCCCAGGGCGATACCGCCAGGCTGTGCCCATAGGTGCGGCGCGGTTTGCCCTGCCCGATCGGATGATCGCCGGTCTGCGCCGGGGCCAGTACGAAACACCCGGTTTCGATCGCCCGCGCGCGCAGCAGCGAATGCCAATGCGCCGCGCCGGTGACCGGAGAGAACGCTGCCGGCACGGTCAGAATCTGCGCCCCCGCCTGGGCCAGCGCCTGGTACAGCGCGGGAAAGCGGATGTCGTAACAGACGGTCAGGCCCACCGGCGCGAAATCGGTCTGCGCCAGCACCGCGCGCGTTCCGGGGCGATAGCCGGCGGATTCGCGATAGGTTTCCTGCTCAGTCACCTGAACGTCGAACATGTGGATCTTGTCATAGCGCGCGTGAATGCCGCCATCGGGCCCGATCAGGAAGGACCGGTTGGCAAAACGCCCATCCGGATCGGTGGTTTTCAGCCCCAGCGATCCGATCAGCAGCCAAAGGCCAAGCGCCTGTGTCTGCTGTTGCAGGGCGGCAAGCGTCAGGTCGTCTTCTTCGGCTTGCAGCACGGCATTCTGCCGGCTGCGGCTGGTCGAGACGCAATTGGTCACCTCGGGGGTCAAGACGAACCGCGCGCCCTGCTCGGCCGCTTTTGCGATGAAGTCCTGGGTGACGGGAAGGTTGGCCTGCGGGTCGTCCCCCGATGTCAACTGGATCAGCGCGGTCTTCATCAGGCCGCCAGCAACGCATCCAGCTTGCCGGCGCGATCCAATGCGTAAAGTTCATCGCAGCCGCCCACATGGGTTTCACCGACAAAAATCTGCGGCACCGTGCGCCCGCCATTGGCGCGCTGGATCATCTCGGGCTTGCGCGCCGGGTCGGCCATCACGTCGATTTCCTGGAATGACACCCCTTTCTGGGTCAACAGGCGCTTGGCCGCGTGGCAGAAACCGCAAAGCGGCGAAGTATAGATTTCAACGGGTTTCATCTGGTTCTTTCCGAAAAGCCTTGGTTCCCGGAAATCTAGTGTTCCTTGACCACCCGCGCCAGTGCCAGAACGAAAACTTGCGCGGCACCGCCCGCGTGACAGGCCTCTGCACAGGCGGAAAGGGTTGCACCCGACGTCATCACATCATCAACCAGCAACACCGGCCGCCCCGTCATCCGGTGGGCCCGGCCCGGATGCACGCCAATCACACCCTCCAGATCGGCAAAGCGCTCGGCCGCCGATTTCCCGTCCAGCGGCGCGGTGCGCTGGCGCCGCACCAGCAGATCGGGGCAATAGCGATGCCCGGTTTCTCGGGCCAGCGCCTGCACCAGCAGCGCAGACTGGTTATAGCGCCGCTTGAACAGCCGGGTCGGGTGCAACGGCACCGGCGCAATCACCATGTCATCGCGCAGCAGCGGCTGCGCCGCGCGGGCCAGCCAGCGGCCGGCGGCATGGGCCACTTCCGGCCGGTCGCCATGTTTCAGCGCCAGCACGATATCGCGCGCCCGGCCGCGATAGATCAGCGCCGCCCGCCCCTGCGCCCAGGGCCGCGGCTGTGCCATGCAATCGTCGCAATCCAGCCGCGCACCGTCGGCCTCACCCGGCAGCGGCGCGCCGCAACTGTCGCAGACGGTGCCGCCGATAAACGGGGTATCCTGCCAGCAATCGGCGCAAAGTCCGAAATCGCTTTCGACCCTTTCTTCGCAGCCCAGGCAGCGCGGCGGGTAAAGAAGCTGCACTGCCGTTTGAAACATGTCTCGCATAGGTCTAACTACCGTTTATGAAATCCGCTCCGGCCCTGTTCGACCGCTCTGCCCTGTTGCATCACCGCGCCCGCGCGTCGCGGGATGCGCTGTTTCTGCACCATGCTGCGGTGGACGAGGCGCAGGATCGCCTCGCGATGGTTAAAAGATCGTTTAAGAATGTGGCCATCGTGAGCCCGTTTGCCCCGGTCTGGCAAAACGCTTTTCCCGCTGCTCAAATTTTGCCCGATGACGAGGTGCTGGCGCTGCAACCCGGCGCTTGCGATCTGGTGATTCACGCCATGTGCCTGCATTGGGCAAATGACCCGGTCGGCCAGGTGATTCAGTGCCGCCGCGCCCTGAAACCCGACGGGCTGTTCCTGTGTTTCACGCTGGGCGGCACCACCCTGTCCGAGTTGCGCGCCGCGCTGGCCGAGGCGGAAAGCCGTCTGACCGGCGGCCTGTCGCCGCGCATCGCACCAATGGCCGAAATCCGCGATCTCGGTGCGGTATTACAGCGCGCCGGGCTGAACCTGCCGGTCGCGGATACGCTTCCGCTCACCGCCGAATACCGCGATCTTTACCACCTGATGCACGATCTGCGGGCGATGGGTGAAACCAATGCCCTGGCCGGCCGGCTGAAACACCTCACCCGGCGCAGCCTGTTCCAACAGGCCGAGCGGGTCTATCGCGACCGTTTCGCCACCCCGGAGGGCAAGTTGCCCGCCGGTTTCGAAATCGTCTCTCTGACCGCCTGGTGCCCGGATGACAGCCAGCCCAAACCGCTGCGCCCCGGCTCGGCCAGTACCCGGCTTGCCGAGGCACTGGGCGCCAAGGAAACCCGCCTGCCGGATTGACCTGCGGGCAAAAGCTTTTATCTGACCCGTCACCGCAACCGACGGAAGGCCCGACATGCGTGATTTCGTCCCCCACACCAGCCAGCCCGCCCATGCGCCGGGCAACCACCCCGCCATTGCCGAGGAGAAGGTGGGCATCCTGCTGGCCAATCTCGGCACGCCGGATGGCTATGACTATTGGTCGATGCGCCGCTACCTGGGCGAATTCCTGTCGGACCAGCGGGTAATCGACTATCCGCGATGGAAATGGCAGCCGCTGCTGCAACTGATCATCCTCAGCAAGCGGCCCTTCACCAGCGGCGCCGCCTACAAGTCGATCTGGGACGAGGAACGTGGCGAAAGCCCGCTGATGACGATCACCCGGCGGCAAAGCGCCAAGATCGCCAAGGCGATGTCCGAGCGGTTCGGCGATCGGGTCATGGTTGATTTCTGCATGCGCTATGGCAACCCGTCCACCGCCTCGCGGGTCGACCGCATGGTCGAGAACGGTTGCCGCAAGATCCTGTTTTTCCCGCTCTATCCGCAATATGCCGGCGCCACCACCGCCACCGCGAATGATGCGTTTTTCCGCGCCCTGATGACGCAGAAATGGCAACCGGCCGCGCGCACCGTCCCGGCCTATTGCGACAGCCCGGCCTATATCGAGGCGCTGGCGCAATCGGTGGAACGCGCCTATGGCGCGCTCGACACCCGGCCCGACCTGCTGGTGGTGTCCTATCACGGTATGCCGCAGCGCTATCTGATGCAGGGCGATCCCTATCATTGCCAGTGCCGCAAGACGACCCGGCTGCTGATGGAGCGGCTGGGCTGGGAGCCGACGCAGCTGACCACCACCTTCCAGTCGGTCTTTGGCCCCGAGGAATGGCTGCGCCCCTATACGGTCGAAGAAGTGGCGCGCGTCGCCCGCGACGAGGGCAAGCGCAATATCGCGGTCATCGCCCCGGCCTTTGCCGCCGATTGCATCGAGACGCTGGAGGAGATCCGCGAGGAGATCCGCGAAAGTTTCGAACAGGCCGGCGGCGAGAACTTCACCTATATCCCCTGCCTCAACGACGACGACGCGCATATCGAGGCGCTGTCAGGGGTAATCGCCGACAATCTCAGGGGCTGGGTCGAATAGACAGCGGCCGCGCGCCGGACAGGCGCCGGTCTCGCCGAAGCCCTCCCGGCAATAAAAAAGGCGGTGGAAAACTCCACCGCCTTCTTTTTCGGTCGTGCGCCGTGCTTAGTCAGCAGCAACAGCAGCAGCCACCAGAGCCAGCAGGATCAGGGGCAGCAGGATGCCGCTCGACGATCCACCGGTGTCTTCAACGATGACCGGTGCTTCGATGATCGGCTCTTCCAGCGTGCCGGCAGATGCGGTCGTAGCAGCAGCAGCCAGTGCAGCGGCGAGAACGAGTTTCTTCATGTTAACCTCCAGAATTCGCACGATTCAAGACTCCTGAATCGCGCACCCAAGACTTACCTCGTGCATTTTTCTAAGCAGCAAAGCAATGCGATTGCAAATGCTTGTTGGATTGAATGACGCAATGCGGGATCAAATGTCGTCATATCGGCAACACTTGCCAGGTCGGTACTGAGGCGCGGCGGCAACAATCCGCCACTCCGCTGCGGCGCCCGGTTTTCTGCCCCGCAGCGATCACGATGTGGCAGGCCCTGGCCGGGTGAGCTGCGCACCGCATCGGGCGCGTCCGGCCGGGCGCGATCTCGGCATCGCGGTCAGATCAACAGCACCTGTGTGCCCACCGTCGCCATCGCAAACAGCTCGGCGATATGTTCATTGTAGAGACCGATGCAGCCATTGGACGACCGCCGGCCGATCTTGCGCGTGTCATGGGTGCCGTGGATGCGGTAATACTGCCAGCTGAGATACAAGGCATGGGTGCCCAAAGGGTTGTCGGGTCCCGGCGGGATATAGGCGGGCCAGTCCGGGTTGCGCTTCAGCATGTTCGGCGTCGGCCGCCAGCCCGGCCCTTCGACCTTCTGCACCACGCTGGTGCGGCCGCGCCGCGTCAGGTCTTCGGACAGCGGCACGCTGGACGGGTACAGCCGGTAGGTGGCGCCATCCTCGCCCCAATAATGCAATGCGCGCGAGGTGGTATCGACCAGGATCGCCCCGTTTTTGAGGTGATCGAAATAGGGCTGCCAGTCGAGCGCGCGAAAGCTGGAAATGTTACGGCGCACCGATTGGGACAGGTCACGCTCGACCTCGGTTGTTGCGGCGCTGTTGACATTCTGCGCCAGGGCCGGTGCCGCCGAAACAGCGGCCAGCCCGGCCAGGAAATTGCGCCGGGTCTGCGGAAAACTACGTTTGATGGTCATGGATCGGCTCACTGAACAATTCGGGCGTTGGATGCTGCGCATGTTATTGCCGGAATGCCGCAGTCACAAATCAAACCGCTGTAACCCGCTCGGATTCCGGCTTTGTGAGTTTGCGGTGCATCGGCAGGCACTGTAAAGGCATGTGGTGAACGAAACTGGGCAGGGTGGCCATGGTACGTAATTTTTGGTGGGTGTTTTCGGTTGCCATCATGCTGGCCGCCTGTGCGGCGCCGCAGGAAACCGCGCTTGGCCCTGATGGGCGCCCGTTGCCCCGCGTTTACCAGATCCGCAATTCCGACGTCTCGAAAATCCAGTACCGGATGCTGGACGCGGTCAACTCGCTGCGCGCCGCCGCCGCAGCGCCGCCGGTGGAACTGAACGCGATGCTGAACGCCGCCGCCGCCACCCATGCGCGCGACATGTCGGTCCAGAACCGGCCCTGGCATTTCGGCTCGGACGGGTCCTCGCCGATCGACCGGGTCCGCCGCGCCGGCTATCCCGGCCAGATGCTGGGCGAGAATATCTCGGAAACCTACGAGACCGAGCTGGAAACGCTGGCCGCCTGGATGGACGAAACCGGCTCGCGCGAGGTGCTGCTGGACAAACGGGCCACCAATATGGGCTTTTCCTGGTACCAGGACAGCAGCGGCAAGATCTGGTGGACGCTGGTCATGGGCGGCACGATGGCCGGGGTCTGAACCCGGGCCGACGCCGCCCCACCCTGATCCAGGCTCACCCCGCCTACGGCCGAATGGTGATCACCGTGCCGGTGCGCACCATCGCATAGATCTCCTCGATCTCCTTGTTCTTCACCGCGATACAGCCCGCCGTCCAGTTTTCCTTGCGCGACAGCTTGCGGTTCTGGTTCGGCTCGCCATGGATGAAGATGTCGCCGCCGGGCCGCTTGCCCTGCGCCTCGGCAAAGGCGATGTCGGCGGCGTTGGGATAGGAGATGCCCAGCGACAGGTGAAAGGCGCTGTTGGGATTGCGCCGGTCGATCAGATAGGTGCCCTCGGGCGTCTTGCCGTCGCCCTCGAACTGCTTGGGCCCGGCCGGGGCAAAGCCAAGATCGACATCATAAGCCTTCAGGATCTCTGACTGGCTCAGCAGATACATCCGCTTGCTGGACTTGTTCACGACAATCGACGTGACGGGGGGGCCGGAATACACCCTGCCCCTGCTGCACCCGGATACCGCCAGCGCAGCCAGCAGACCGAGTCCGAATAGACGCCTTTTCATTATGCGTTTCCTGCTCTCGAACCTCGGGCCCCAATATACGGGATCCGTGCGGCATCAAAATCAAATCTCGCGCGATTTCGCCGAAAATTCGCCGCGTGCTCAGCCGGCGCCCAGGCGGAATCCGGCAACCAGCTCGGTATGCACCGACCAGCGGAACTGGTCGACCACGCGCAGCCGGTCCAGGCGATAGCCGGCCTCGCACAGCTGGCGCGCGTCGCGGGCGAAGGTCAGCGGGTTGCAGGACACATGGGCGATCACCGGCACCCGGGCGCGGGCCAGTTCGGCCATCTGCGCCTCGGCCCCGGCGCGCGGCGGATCGATCACCACCGCGTCGAAGCGTGCCAGTTCGTCGGCCAGCAGCGGACGGCGGAACAAGTCGCGCGCCTCGCCCGTCACCCGTTTCAGCCCCGGTGCCGCACGCCAGCCGCGGTCCAGCGCGTCCACCATCTC
>NZ_PGTB01000142.1 GCF_002786325.1 Pseudooceanicola lipolyticus
CGGACGTGGCCAACGCGCCCTCGGCCGAAAAGGCGATGGCCGAGGCCGGGCTGTCACCCGACCAGGTCACCGGCACCGGCCGCGACGGGCGGATCATGAAGGAAGACGTGCAGAAGGCGATCGCCGCCGGCAGTGCGGCCCCGGCTGCCCGTTCGGAACCGGCACCGGCACCGCGGGCACCGGTCCCTGCCGATGATGCCGCGCGCGAGGAGCGGGTCAAGATGACCCGCCTGCGCCAGACCATCGCCCGCCGCCTGAAGGACGCGCAGAACACCGCCGCGATGCTGACCACCTATAACGAGGTGGACATGAAGGCGGTGATGGACCTGCGCAGCGAATACAAGGACCTGTTCGAGAAGAAACACGGCGTGCGCCTGGGCTTTATGTCCTTCTTCACCAAGGCCTGCGTGCATGCGCTGAAAGAGGTGCCTGACGTCAATGCCGAGATCGACGGCACCGACGTGGTCTACAAGAATTTCGTGCATATGGGCATTGCCGCCGGCACGCCGCAGGGCCTGGTGGTGCCGGTGATCCGCGATGTCGACCAGATGTCCTTTGCCGAGATCGAGAAGGCGATCGCCGAAAAGGGCAAACGCGCCCGCGACGGCAAGCTGTCGATGGCCGAGATGCAGGGCGGCACCTTCACCATCTCCAATGGCGGCGTCTACGGCTCGCTGATGTCCTCGCCCATCCTCAACCCCCCGCAATCCGGCATCCTGGGCATGCACAAGATCCAGGACCGGCCCGTGGTGGTCGGCGGCGAGATCGTGATCCGGCCGATGATGTACCTGGCGCTCAGCTATGACCACCGCATCGTCGACGGCAAGGGCGCGGTGACCTTCCTGGTGCGGGTGAAAGAGGCGCTGGAGGATCCACGGCGGTTGTTGATGGACCTCTGATATGAGTGACGCGAGTGGCCTAGCAAGAAACTGGACAGACAGCCTGTCCGCTTTTTCGATAGGTGCGCTCGCGATTGCCTCCTTCACTGCCCCATTGAAAGTCGAAGGCTCGGCAGTAAGCGTCGATTTCGATGTTGTGTCAGAATACCGGTCTTACTTCGCGAACTTTGATTCCATCGAGACTGCGTTCGTAATGCTTATCTTGAGCGGAGTTTTTTTGGCGGTCGGCCAAGTCGTCACTCAATTCGGCGAGCTCTTGTCGATTTTAGCTGACATGCTTGCAGGCAATGACAGGCCTAGGGACAGAGTGAAAGCAGTAACTGAGAACCCTGTACTAGTCGAAATCTATCGATCAGCCTATCGGACTTTTCGTTTGCTATGTGGGTTTGGTGGATTGGTTTCGCTGATGGCATTTCGAGTTGTGTTCGATAGTCTTGTGGGACTGAGCTGGAAGGGCGGTATTAGTGGGATAGCGCTGTTCATATTCGGTTGGGTTATAGCTGGACGGTTTGCACGCTACTCATTCACCCATCTCGACTGGTTGATGTTTCGCAAAATTGACGAATGAAAGCATGACCCCCGAACTCACCGTCCTCACCCTCGCCGCGCTGCTGCAGGTCGTCCAGTTCGTGCTGATGGCGGTTCCCGCCAATCTCGAACTGGGGACCGGCAAAACCCTGGGCCCGCGTGACCCCGCGCGCCTGGGGAAACCGCTGGAGGAGCAGGCCAGCCCGGTGACCGGCCGCCTGTTCCGGGCGCTGGACAACCATTTCGAGGGGCTGATCCTGTTCTCCATCGCCTGCGTGACGGTCACGCTTTCGGGCCAGTCCTCGGCCCTCACCACCGCCTGCGCCTGGACCTATCTGGGCGCGCGCGTGCTCTATGTTCCCGCCTATGCCTTCGGCCTCAGCCCCTGGCGCTCGGTCATCTGGTTGGTGGGGTTTCTCGCCACCGTGCTGATGCTGCTCGCGGTGCTGATCTGATGCTTCTTCTCTTTGCAAATACTCCGGGGGAGCCGCCCGCAGGGCGGCGGGGGCAGCGCCCCCTTCCCGGCCAATAAAAAGGACCTGACCCATGGCAAGCTATGACGTGATTGTAATCGGCTCCGGACCCGGCGGCTATGTCTGCGCCATCCGCTGCGCGCAGCTGGGCCTGAAAACCGCCTGTGTCGAGGGGCGCGAGACGCTCGGCGGCACCTGTCTGAATGTCGGCTGCATTCCGTCCAAGGCGCTGCTGCATGCCTCGCACATGCTGCACGAGGCCGAGCACAACTTTGCCGCCATGGGTCTGAAGGGCAAAAGCCCCTCGGTCGACTGGAAGCAGATGCTGGCCTACAAGGACGACACCATCGGCCAGAACACCAAGGGCATCGAGTTCCTGTTCAAGAAAAACAAGATCGACTGGCTCAAGGGCTGGGGCTCGATCCCCGAGGCCGGCAAAGTCAAGGTCGGCGACGAGGTGCACGAGGCCAAGAACATCATCATCGCCTCGGGTTCCGAATCCGCCTCGCTGCCCGGTGTCGAGGTGGATGAAAAGGTGGTGGTCACCTCCACCGGCGCGCTGGAACTGGGCAAGATCCCGAAGAAACTGGTGGTGATCGGCGCCGGGGTGATTGGGCTCGAACTGGGTTCGGTCTACAAGCGGCTGGGCGCCGAGGTGACGGTGATCGAATATCTCGACGCGATCACCCCCGGCATGGATGGCGAGGTGCAGAAGACCTTCCAGCGCATCCTGAAGAAACAGGGCTTCGAATTCATCATGGGCGCCGCGGTGCAGAAAACCGAAGTCTCGCGCAACAAGGCCAAGGTGACCTACAAGCTGCGCAAGGATGACAGCGAACATGTGATCGATGCCGATACGGTTCTGGTGGCCACCGGCCGCAAGCCCTATACCGACGGGCTGGGACTGGAAGCGCTGGGGGTGGAGACCAGCCAGCGCGGCCAGATCAAGGTCGGCAAGGATTGGCAGACCAATATCAAGGGTATCTATGCCATCGGTGACTGTATCGACGGCCCGATGCTGGCCCACAAGGCCGAAGACGAGGGCATGGCCGCGGCCGAGCAGGTGGCAGGCAAACATGGTCATGTGAACTACGGCGTGATCCCCGGCGTGATCTATACCTGGCCCGAGGTTGCCAATGTCGGCGCCACCGAGGAATCACTCAAGGACGAGGGCCGCGTCTACAAGACCGGCAAGTTCATGTTCATGGGCAACGGCCGCGCCAAGGCCAATTTCGCCGCCGAGGGTTTTGTCAAGATCCTGGCCGACAAGGAAACCGACCGCATCCTGGGCTGCCATATCATCGGACCGGGCGCCGGCGACCTGATTCACGAGATCTGCGTGGCGATGGAGTTCGGCGCCTCGGCCGAGGATGTCGCCCTGACCTGCCACGCGCATCCGACCTATTCCGAAGCGGTGCGCGAGGCGGCACTGGCCTGCGGCGACGGGCCGATCCACTCGTGATCGCGGCGCGGGGATGTCGGTGAAGTCCGGTCGTCCCCGCCTGCTGCAACTGCTGATCGTGTTGTGGCTGGCAGCTTATGCCGCCTCGTTCCTGCAATTCGCGCTGACCGGCCTGGCCGGGGACGGGTTCACCCGTGGTCTGAACCGGGTCATGGCCTTCCTGGGGTGGCAGATCGGTGCCGGACTGATCGGATGTGCGATCTGGATCGCGGGCCGTGACCTGCCGCTGGGACGCGCGGGGCGCTGGTTGCTGCGGATCCCGGCCCTGCTGGCGCTGGCGCTGGCCACCGCGATCCTCGCTCTTGTCCTGTGGGCACGGCTGGCCCGGCCCGCCCCGGCGCCGCCAGAGCCTGCCCCGGTCACCATGCCGGTCACCCCATCGGATCGCTAAGCTACCACAGGGTTTCGGCCGCCCGCGCCGGCCAGGCCGCGTCATAGGCGGCGCCGCCTTCGACGCCGTCGGTCATTTCGTCCAGAATCTGCCCGACGGTGGGCAGATCATCCGGGGCGCCCTCGGCGCTCCAGGTCTGCGCCCGCATCAGCGCGCGGGCGCATTGGACATAGATCTCGGCAATCGCAATCACGATCACCGTCGCCGGCAACCGGCCCTTGTGTTCGAACCGGCGACGCAGCGCCGCGTCATCGGTCAGCCGTGCGGTGCCATTGACCCGCACCACATTGTTCGATCCCGGGACCAGGAACATCAGCGAAACGCGCCCGTCGGTCACGATATTGCGCAGAGTATCCAGCCGGTTGTTGCCGCGCCAGTCGGGCATCGCCAGGGTGCCGGGGTCAAGCTCGGCCACCACCGGGCCGTCATCGCCGCGCGGGCTGCCATCGGTGCCATCGGCACCCACCGTGCTGAGCATGCACAGACGCGACTGCATGATCCATTTCCGGTACAGTGGCGTCATCCGCCGCGCGACCTTGCTGATCGCGGCGCTGGCCACCTCGCCATAAAGCGCCTCAAGGCCCTCGGTTGTCTCAATCCATTGCATCTGCCGCAAACCCCGCTTCGCGCATCAGCGCCTTTGACCCGTCTTCGATCCGCTGTTCCAGCTCGGTCATGAACGCGTCGCGTGCCATCCCCGGCTGGATCGGCTCCAGAAACTCAACCACTGCCAGCCCCGGCTTGCGCAAAATCCCCTTGCGGGGCCAGAACAGGCCGACATTGGTGGCCGCGGGATAGCAGGGTTCGTCCAACTCGTCATACAGGATGCCGGTGCCGATCTTGTAGGGGCGGTAATCGCCCGGCGCCACGCGGGTGCCTTGCGGATAGATCACCAGCTGCCCGGGCTCGGCAAATTCGACGGCCACGTCTTTGACCATCTTGGCCAGCGCCCGGCCGCCCTTGCCGCGATCGACCGGGATGCAGCCGATGCGCTTGGCGTAAATGCCGATGATCGGGGTCCAGAGCAGCTCGCGCTTCATGATGAATTTCGGGCGCGGGACGGTGTGGAAGATCAGGATGATATCGAGGAACGACTGGTGCTTGGCGGCGATCATCACCTCGCCCTGCGGGATGGCGCCCCGCACCTCGGTGCGGATGCCAACCAGCCAGCGCGCCAGCCAACGCGCCCAGACGCAGAAGGTCTTGCAGGCCAGGATCGCACCGTTGCGCGACAGATAGGCCGCCGGGGCAAAGACCAGCCCCAGCACCCCCATGCCGAGATAGACCAGAAGGATGAACAGCAGCGATCGAATATACTGGACCGCCAGCGTCATCAGCTGAGTTCCTGCAGGCGGCGACGCGCGGCGATCCCGGTCGCCAGGAAGGCCACCACCGCGCCCAGCAGCGGGATCGCCAGTGGCACCAGCCAACCGGCCCCGACAAAGCCCAGCCCGGTCAGGAAGCCGCCGGCATCCGAGGCCTCGGGCAGCAGCGCAATGGCCAGCATGCCCAGCGCCATGCCCACCCCTGCACCGACCAGCGCACGCAGGGTGAAGCGGCGCACGAAGGCCTGCGCGATATAGCGGTCGCGCGCCCCGACAAGGCGCAGCACCTCGATCACCTGCGCATTGGCGGCCAGCGCCGCATTGGCGGCCAGCGTGATCATCGCGGCTGTGGCGCCGCCGATCAGCAGGATCGACACCAGACCCAGCCGCCTGAGGCTGGTCGCCGCCTCGACCAGCGGCCGGCGCCAGCGGGTGTGATCATCCAGCACCGCGCCTGGCACCTCGGCCGCCAGCCGCAGCCGCAATCCTTCCGCATCATAACCGGGCTCGCCCTCGATCACCTCGATCAGCTGCGGCACCGGCAATTCCTCGATCGGCAGGTCGGCGCCGAACCACGGCGCCAGCAAGGCGGCCTGTTCTTGATCGCTGAGGGCGCGCACGCTGGCCACGCCGGGGGTCTGACGCAGGATCTCCAGCGCCGCCCGGGTCTGGGCCGGGCGCTGGTCGGCGCTGGCACTGATGCGCAGCGTGGCGGCGCGCGCCAGCTCATCAGCCCAACGGTCGGCCAGGCGGCCGGCGGCCAGCGACAGGGCCAGCGCGAAAACCGCAAGAAAGGCCATCGCCCCCGAGGCGAACAGCGTCAGCTGGGCGGTAAAGCCCGAGGGCGGCACCACCCGGTCGGCCTGGGCATCGCCCAGGAACAGGCTGCGGATCGTCCCCGCGCTCACAGGTCGGCCCCCGCCAGCTGCACCTGCCGGTTGCTGATGCGCAGCACCCGGGCCTGCACCTGGCTTTTTGCCGCCCGGATCAGCCCCAGGTCATGGCTGGCGATCAGCACGGTCTTGCCCATGCGGTTCAGCTCGACCAGCAATTGCAGCAGCCGCTGGGACATCTCCCAGTCGACATTGCCGGTGGGTTCGTCCGCCAGCACCAGATCCGGCGACATGATCACGGCCCGCGCCAGCGCCGCGCGCTGGCGTTCGCCGCCCGATAGTTCCGGCGGCAGCGCATCGGCGCGCGCCGCCAGTCCGACCCATTTCATCAATTCGCTCAGATTGCCGCTTTCGGCGCTCATGTCGCGGCCCGACACGGTGAGCGGCAGCGCGACGTTATCGGCCACCGGCAGGTGATCGAGGAAGCGGCAGTCCTGATGCACCACGCCGATACGGCGGCGCAGCAGCGCCATCTGATCGCGGCTGAGCGCCCGCATATCGGCGCCGAAGGCCCGCACCATCCCCGAAGACGGCAGCAGCGCGCCGTAACAGAGCTTCATCAGCGTGGTCTTGCCGGCACCGGAGGGGCCGGTGAGAAAATGAAACGACCCGGGCGACAGCGTGATCGACACGTCGCTCAGCAAAGCGCCGTCGCCATAGCTATAGCCCACATTCTCCAGCTCGATCACGCCCGACCCCCGCCCGTTCCGGACGTTTTGCCCGAGCCACGAAGCAGATTCAATGCCAAGTCGCAACGCTGAATGTGTTTCCCGCCCAGATTTCAATTGCCCCCTTTGCGCCACTGAAACGAATGCCTATTATCGTTTGAAAATAATTTACCGGGCAGATTTTAGGGACGGAGCGGCAGGATGCGGATCACTTGTCCGAATTGCGGGGCACAGTACGAAGTGCCCGACGATGTCATTCCGGACGAAGGCCGCGATGTGCAATGCTCGAATTGCGGCGATACCTGGTTTCAGACCCGGTCCGAACAATACAGCCTGGATGAGCTGCCCGAGGATGACTCCGACGCCGATGTCGCCGCCGACAGCCTGGCCGAAGCCGAGGCCGAGGCCGAGGACAGCCCGGACCCGGCCGAAGCCGAGGCCGCTGACGCCCCGGCCAAGGAAACCGGCAAACGGGGGATCGACCCGGCGGTGGCCAATATCCTGCAGGAGGAGGCCCAGCACGAGGCACGGCTGCGCGCCGCCGAATCCAGCACCTTGGAAAGCCAGGGCGATCTGGGCCTGGAATCGCTGCCCCCCGACGGCGCCAGCCAGCGCGCGCGCGAGGCGCGCGAGCGGATGGACCGCCTGCGCGGCCATCCCGACCCGGACGTAGCCGAAACCACGGCGGACACACCTGCGGAAGAGGTGCCGCGCAGCCGCAGCCGTTTGCTGCCGGATGTGGAAGAGGTCAGCTCGTCCCTGCGCCCTGACGAAACCGAAATGACCGCCGAAACCGCACCGGAAATCGAGGTCGATGAACCAGCGCGGCGGGGCGGCTTTGCCCGCGGCTTTGGCTTTGTCGTGCTGATCGTTGTGGTGCTGATCGTGGTCTATGCCAATGAGGGCACGATCGTTTCCGCCGTCCCGACGCTGGAACCCGGGGTCAGCGCCTATACCGATCAGGTGGACAAGCTGCGGATCTGGCTGGATGCGCGGCTGAGCGGTTTTATCCCGGAATAAGCTCTATCCCGCAATAGATCGCCGGCGCGGCCCGGGGGCCGGGCAGTCCCTGATCAGATCCGGTACAGGTTGCATGCGGGACGATCAGAAGCGATCCAGCAGGCGCTCCAGATAGTTGCGTTCCACGTCGGGGCGGTCGCTGTCGCCGCTGCGGCGGCGGATTTCGTCCAGCAGCTCGCGGGCGCGGCGATAGACATCCTCGCCCTGCAGCAGGTTTTCGTCGGTGCCGATCGAACCGTTGCTGCCCGCGTTGCGGCCCAGCGGGTCGCGGTTGCGCGCCCGTTCGCTGCCCTCGACGCTGCCCTGGCCCGGCTGGGACTGCTGCTGTTGTTCGGCCATCATCTCGCCCAGCGCACGCATGCCGTCGCGCAGCGCCTCCATCGCTTCGGATTGCTGGTCGATGGCATCGGCCAGGTCGTTGTTGCGCAGCGAATCCTCGGCCCCGTCCATCGCCCGCCCGGCCCGGTCGAGCGCGTCGCGCGCCGCATCGCCCTGCGGTGAGCCGGCACCGGGCAGGTTGCCCTGCTGCCGGTTCAGTTCCTGGCGCAGCTGGCGCTGCCGTTCGGCCAGGGATTCCTCGCTCGGCTCCCCCTCGCCTGCCTGGTTGTTTTCGCCCGATTGCGACTGGCCTTCGCCCTGGCCGCGCCCGCCGGGGCCGTCATGGGTCTGGCCCCGGCCCATGCCGCCGTTGCGGCCCTGATTGCCCTGGCTTTCACCGCTTTGCGCGTTGGGGTTGAACTGCTCCTGCAGGTCGCGGAAGGCCTGATCGCTCAGTCCCTGCTGTTCGCGCAGGGTCTCGGCCAGCCCCTCCATCGCCTGCTGGCCTTCCGACTGGCCGCCCTGCCCCTGGCCCTGGGTCACGCGCATGTTCTCCATCAGCTGCTGCAGCTCTTCCAGCGCCTGCTGCGCTTCGGCCATGCGGCCCTGCTCCATTAACTCCTGGATCCGGTCCATCATCCGTTGCAGGTCGTTCTGGGTCATCTGCATCGAATTCGGATCCTGCCCGCTATTGGGCTGGTCCGCGCCGTTTTGCTGTTCGCCGTTCTGCGCCTGGCGCGACAATTGGCGGATGTAATCATCGGTGGCGCGGCGCAGTTCCTGCATCAGCTCGGCAATCTCCTGATCGCTGGCGCCATTGCGCATCGCCTCGCTCAGCCGTTCCTGCGCCCGGCGCAACCGTTCCAGCGCATCGCTCAGGTCGCCTTCCTCCAGCAGGATGGCGAGGTTCCACAGCGCCTCGGCCAGTTCCTCCTGCTGGGCCGCCTTCAGCCCGTATTCGGTCATGGTTTCCAGCCGCCGCAGGATCACCCGCAGCCGCAGATAGGCGGTTTCCGAGCGGAAAATGTCATCGGGCTGGTGCGAGATCGCCCGCAGCATCTGCGCCACACGCGGGGCATTTGCCCGCGCCCATAGCAGGTCACGCCGCTGTTCGATCACCGCCGCGGCCAGCGGGTCGAAGAAGCGCCGCGCCGGCAGAGTGGCGGCATAGGTTTCGGCGCGCCGGCTCTGCCCGGCGGCATCCTCGACCTCCAGAGTGAAGGTCACCGGCAGATTCGCCCAGGGATGTTTGGAGAAATCCTCGATCAGGGTCTCGGTAAAATCGCGCCGGTCGCCGGCAATCGGCATCGGCAGCGGCACGGTGACTTCGTCGCGCGGATCGGGATCGACCGCCAGCCCGTGGCGGCGATCGACCGTTGCCAGATCCAGCGCGATACGCGCCTCGCCGGCGACGACACCGTAATCGTCAGTCGCGGTGAAGGGCAAATACATCTGGCCCATCGCCTCGGCCTCGGCCGCGCCGGATACCGCCACCTCGGGCGCGGCATCGGGGATCACCGCGACCTGCCAGGTCTGCCCGCCCGGCCCGTCGATGCGCAGTTCGCCATCCTGCACCACCCTGAAATCCTGCGACGGATCCGAGGCGGAGGGCAGCTCACCGATCCGCCCCGACACCGTTTCGGCCAGCGTCAGCGCGCCGATGTCGCCGTAAAACCGCAGGGTGATGCGGCTGCCCTGCACGATGTCCAGGACGTCGCCCTCCACATCGCCCAGATAAATCGTCGGCTTGCCGGTATAGCGCGGCGGTTCGATCCAGCCCTCCCAGGACGGGCCGCTGGCGGCCTCGGCGCTGCCCGGCGCCATGTCGCCAACCGATCCGACCCGCCAGATCGATCCGAAGATCAACGCCACCGTCAACGCCAGCAGCGCCACATAGCGCAGCGCGAAAGGATCGCGCCGGGCGATCCGCAGGTCGGGTTTCGCCGGCCTGGCCCCGGCCGCGCGCGCCGCCATGCGATTCTGATGCGCGCGCCAGACGGCGGCCGAAGCCGCG
>NZ_PGTB01000143.1 GCF_002786325.1 Pseudooceanicola lipolyticus
CACCACCCGCAGATCAGCCACCCGCACCGGCGCGCCGCTGCGGTCGGTGATGTCCAGCGTCACCCGGCCCGCGCCGTGACCGGCCTGCACGGTCCAGCCCAGCGCCTCCTGCGCGTCGCGGCGGCGGTTGAATTCCTGGCTGGCGACATAGGCGTTTTTCACCTCCAGCCCCGGAAAGGTGCCCACCGCCTGGACCGCCAGGGTGATGTTCACCGCGATGATCACCCCGAAGGCGCCGCCAAACACCGCCGCCGCGTGCCAGCCGGTAAACTGCCGCTCCGCCATCGCTCAATCTCCCGTTCCGTTAAAGGTCGTGTCCTTGAAGGCGCGGTCGCCATTGCCGAGGTCCTCGATCCAGAACCGCACCGGCACCGAGGCCGCCGCTGCCGGACCGGAACCGGGCGCCGACACCACATAAACCCGCATCAGCTGCACCGTATCCGCCGGCACGCCCACGATTGGCTCCGCGGCGCCTTCCAGCTGCACCCGCAGGGCCGGATCGCCGCCCACCGACAGGCGGAACTGCCGCGCCTCGGTGTTCTTGTTGCGCAGCCGCAAGTCATAGGTGTTGCGGATCGACCCGTCGGACAGGGTGACATAGGTCGGGTTGCGCACCGGCGCGACCGTCACCTCCACCGCCGGACGGATGAACAGCGCAAAGACCAGGCCGATGCCCACCAGCGCCCACAGCGCGGTGTAAAGCAGCGTGCGCGGCCGTAACACATGCGCCCAGACCCGGCGCGGGGCCTCGCCCGCCCGTTCGCGCGGCTCGTCCGACAGCGCCAGATAGTCGATCAGCCCCCGCGGCTTGCCGATCCGGGCCATCACGTCGTCGCAGGCGTCGATGCACAGCGCGCAGGTGATACATTCCATCTGCTGGCCGTCGCGGATGTCGATCCCCATCGGGCAGACATTCACGCAGGCCATGCAATCGATGCAATCGCCCCGCTGCGCCGCCTGCTCCTCCTTGCGGTGTTTGCCGCGCGGTTCACCCCGCCAGTCGCGATAGCCGACGGTCAGCGTGTCCTCGTCCATCATCGCCGCCTGGATCCGCGGCCAGGGGCAGGCATAGATGCAGATCTGTTCGCGCGCGAAGCCGCCGAAGAAAAACGTGGTAAAGCTCAGGATCGCCATCGTCGTATAGGCGACCGGATGCGCCTGGCCGCTGACCAGGTCGCCCAACAGAGTCGGCGCATCGGCGAAATAGAACACCCAGGCACCGCCGGTGGCCAGCCCGATCAGCAGCCAGACCGCCCATTTGGTCAGCCGCAGCCGCGCCTTGCGCAGATCCCATTTCTTTTGCCGGTGCAGCCGCAGCCGCGCGTTGCGGTCGCCTTCGATCCAGCGTTCGACCAGGATGAACAGGTCGGTCCACACCGTTTGCGGGCAGGCATAGCCGCACCAGACCCGGCCCAGCGCCGAGGTGAACAGGAACAGCCCCAGCCCGGCCATGATCAGCAACCCGGCAACAAAGTAGAATTCGTGCGGCCAGATCTCGATCCAGAAGAAATAGAACCGCCGATGCGCCAGATCCAGCAGCACCGCCTGGTCGGGCAGGTCCGGCCCCCGGTCCCAGCGCAGCCAGGGGGTCAGGTAGTAGATCCCCAGCGTGCCCGCCAGAATCAGCCATTTCAGGCTGCGGAAATAGCCGCTGACCCGGCGCGGAAACACCGGTTCGCGCGCGGCATACAGGCTGGGGGCGGGGCTGGTTTCGCTCACGCAAACATACTCGGGCTGTCATTTCTCGCCCCCGTTCTGGCAGAGCCCGGCCAAGGCCACTTTGACCTGAGTCAATAAATCCGCCATCGCCTGCAGATTTCAGTTGGTGCGAGCGTGCCGCGGCGATAGCCTGCGGTCCCGCGCCACCCGGGCCCGTGCCACCCGGGATTGCCACATTATGACGCGGGTTTTCGCCACATTTGCCCGGAACAACACGGGGCAGATGTTATTCAGGGTGATTGCCGCAGATGTGTACGATTTGTTCAGCCCTCCGCCCCTACGCGACGGATTGCGACTATGGCGCACTCAACGCGGCCCCGGTGACCACCGAAACCGCCGATGCCGCGGACAACATCTCCACATCTTACACGATGGAGGTTAACGGGTCCTTCGAGGGTCTGATCGAAAGCGCCGGCGACCGCGATTGGGTGGCGATCACGCTGCAGGCGGGCACCACCTATGACATCGACCTGCTGGCCTCGCCCAGCGGCGCGGGCACGCTGAGCGACCCGATCACCGCGATCTATGACAGCGCCGGCACCTATCTAGCCGGCAATGACGATGGCGGCGAAGGCACCGAATCCTACATGTCCTTCACCGCCGAAAGCACCGGCACCTATTATGTGATGGCGCGGGGGTATTCGGCCACGACCGGCACCTACCGGCTGGACGTGACGGCCGAGGCACCGCCGCCGCCACCGCCGCCCACGGATGCCGACCTCGACACGCTGGCCGCCTATCTCACCAGCGGCTATTGGACCGACGGTGGCGAAATTCCGCATCGCTTCGACACCCGCACCAACAATGTCATCAGCGTCAACCTGGCCGGCCTGACCGAAACCGGCCAGCAACTGGCGCGATGGGCGCTGGAAACCTGGGAGGCGGTGGCCGATATCGCCTTTGCCGAAACCACCGGCAGCGCCGACATCACCTTTGATGACGCCAATACCGGCGCCTATGCCGAATATATGCAAAGTGGCGGCTATACCATTTCGGCCGACATCAACATCTCCACCGGCTGGATCGACGAATACGGCGCGGAACTGGGCTCTTACGGCTTTCAGACCTATGTGCATGAAATCGGTCACGCGCTGGGCCTGGGACATCTGGGCAACTACAACGGCTCGGCCACCTACGGCACCGAGAACACCTTTGCCAATGACAGCTGGCAGGTGTCGGTCATGTCCTATTTCAACCAATACGAAAACACCCAGACCACGGCGAGCTATGCCGAGGTTGTGACCGCGATGAGCGCCGATATCATCGCCGTCCAGTCGCTCTATGGCGCGGCCGGGACGAGTTCGCTGACCGCCGGTGATACCGTTTATGGCGCCGGGCATACGCTGGGGTCCAGTTGGCTGGGCCAGCTTTACAGCGCGATGACCAGCACCAGCATTTCCGGCGGTACGGTCTATACCGGCGATTCCTTCGCCGCGACGATCTGGGACATCGGCGGCTATGACATCATCGACCTGTCCTTCGATGTCTGGGACCAGAACGTCAACCTGAATGCCGAGTCGGCCTCGGACGTCGATGGCGAAACCGGCAACCTGGTGATCGCGCGCGGCACGGTGATCGAAGAGTTTCGCGCCGGGCTGGGTGATGACACCGTCTTGGGCAACGCCGCCGCCAACACTCTGCTGGGCAATGGCGGCGAGGATACCCTGCGCGGCGCAGCCGGCAATGACACGCTGAACGGTGGCAGCGGCAACGACACGCTGGAGGGCGGCGCCGACAGGGACACGCTGATCGGCGGCACCGGCGCCGATGCGCTGAACGGCGGCGACGGCATCGACCTGGCCGATTACCGCGCCTCGATCCTGGCCGCGGTGGTCGACCTGGCCGATTCCGCGCTCAATTCCGGCGCCGCGGCGGGTGATACGCTGACCGCGATCGAGAACCTGTCCGGCACCCTCTTCGATGACAGCCTCTATGGCGATGATGTGCGCAACGTGCTGAGGGGGCTGAAGGGCGACGACCTTCTGGCCGGGCGCGGTGGCAATGATCAACTGATCGGTGCGGGTGGCAAGGACAGCCTGCTAGGCGGCGATGGCGATGACACGCTGAAGGGCGGCGGCAAGCGCGACACGCTGGATGGCGGCGCGCAGAACGACCTGCTGTTCGGCAATGGCGGGCGCGACCTGCTGGACGGATCATCAGGAGATGACCGCCTGACCGGCGGCAACGGGCGCGACACCTTCATCTACAATGGCGGCGTCGACGTGATCGAGGATTTCGGCAATGACCGGCTGCGCGTCGACGACGTCTTGTGGACCGGTCAGAGCTATCGGAAATCCGATGTGATGGCCCTGGCCAGTGCCGAAACCGGCGATACCATCTTTGATTTCGGCGGCGGCAATACCCTGACGCTGACCGGCTATTCCGATCTCGACGCGCTGTCCGGCGTTCTGGCCATCATCTGATCCTCGCGTGCCATCCGGCGCAGCCAGGCGGCAACCTTGCGCGCCGGAGCACGCAGCATCCCCGGCCGCGTGACCAGGTGATACCCCGCGCCGGTATCGGGATCCTCGAACAGGATGGTGACCCGCCCCGCCGCCACATCGGCCTCGACAAACAGCCGCGTGCTGACCGCCACGCCCTGCCCGGCGCGCACCGCCTCCAGAACCAGGTTGCCCGGCATCTGCACACGCCGCCCGACCAGCCCGCGCGCCACCCCGCGCCCCTGCAGCCAGTTTGACGCCTCGGACGACCCCAACTCTTCCAGCCAGGGCAGGTCGGTCAGTTCCTCGGGGTCGCGGATGGTGCGCCCGGCCAGCATTCCCGGTGCGGCGATCACCACCATCGGCGTTGCGATCAGCAACTCGCTGTCCAGCCCCGCCCAGCCGCCGGCGCCAAAGCGCAGGGCGATGTCGATGCCGCCCGGCGTCAGTTCGACCAGTTTGGCCGAGGGGTCGATCATCAGATCGATATCGGGATGCGCCATGCGAAACTCGGGCAGGCGCGGCATCAGCCAATTTGCGGCAAAGGACGGCGTGACCGACAGGTGCACCGGGCGCGCGGCGTCGCGCCCGGTCAGTTCCTGCACCACCGAGCCGATCGCGCCGAACCCCACCGTCAGCGCCTGCGCCAGCTGTTCGCCCTCACCAGTTAGGGTCAGCGCGCGACCCGACCGGTCCAGCAGGGCAACGCCCAGGTGACGCTCCAGCGCGCGCAAATGCTGGCTGATCGCCGCATGAGTCACGTTCAGCGCCGCGCCGGCGCTGACCACGTCGCCGGTCTCGGCAAAGGCGGCAAAGGCCCGCAGCGCGGCGAGCGGGGGCATGTCGCGCCAATCCATGTGTAATTCCAGCTTACATTTCGCGTTTCTGATTGAGTCGCATTTTCACGCCGCCCGATCAAGTATGAGCATCAGAAACGACATTCATAGGAGGACCCGAGATGCTGGGAATTTATGCCAAATCTTTCATGACCGCCACGCGCAGCGATTGCACCCGTGTCTATGATGTGCAGGCCAAACCCAAGGGCCGGCGCTGGTTGCCCGCCGGGCATTGGTGGTTCGACCGCAGCCGCTGCGTCGATCTCGACCGGCTCTGACCGGGCGCAACTGCCACGGCACGGCCCGCAAGGGCCGCGCCAGCCTGAGCCGACCGAAGGCGGCGCCGCCGCCTTCGGGGCCAAACCCTACTCTCCGCCCCCGAGCTGGTGTACATAGGCCGACACCGCGCGGATCTGCGCCTCGGTCAACCTGTCGCCCCAGGCCGGCATCACCCCAAAGCGCGCGTTGCTCACCGTCTCGATCAGCGCGTCGTACTCGCCGCCATAGAGCCAGATCGCATCGGCCAGGTTCGGCGCCCCCTGGCTGCGGTCGCCCAGCCCGCCCTCGCCATGGCAGGACAGGCAGTTCTGGGCAAACACCTCACCGCCCTGCTGCACCAGATCGGCATCGCGCGGATCGCCCGACAGCGACATCACGTAATTCACCACCTGTTCGATCTGCGCACGCTCTAGCAACCCGTCGCGGCCAAAGGCTGGCATCTCGGAATAATGCGCCTCTGGATCCTCCTCGGTGCGGATCCCGTGGCTGACGGTGGCGTGGATCGCCGCGATATCGCCGCCCCACAGCCAGTCGTCATCCAGCAGGTTCGGATAGCCCCTGGCCCCCGCCGCGCCCGACCCGTGGCATTGCGCGCACCAGGTGCGGAACACCGCCGCCCCCGCCGACACCGCATAGCCGTTCAACTCGGGATCACCCGCAATCGCGGTGAGTTCGACCGAGGCCAGCCGCCCGTTGATCGCGGCATTGGCCGCCTCGGCCTCGGCGATCTGTTCGGTGACCTCGGCGCGGGTGGAATAGCCCAGGATTCCGGCGGTGGCCCGGTTCACCAGCGGCCAGGCCGGATAGGCGATGGTATAGCCGATGCCCCAGATAATGGTCAGATAGAACAGCCAGACCCACCAGCGCGGCAGCGGGTTGTTGAATTCCTCGATCCCGTCCCAGCTGTGGCCGGTGGTGTCGGGATCGCCCGGTTGTTTGTTGGGCTGATCGCTCATTTCCGCTCCTCCCCGGGTTCGGCCGGTTTGCTGTCATTGCGGAACGGAATCGCCGCGGTCTGGGCATAGGTCTTGCTGCTGCCGGGGCGGAACACCCACAGGATAACCCCGGCAAAGAAGACGAACAGGGCCAGCAGCATCCAGCTGTCGGCGAATTGGCGCAAAAGCGTGTAAAGTTCCATCATGGCCTCCTAGCGGCTGGCATCGGGAGTGAAGGTCGAGAAATCGACCAGCGTGCCCAGCATCTGCAGATATGCAACCAGGGCGTCGGCCTCGGAAATGCCCGGCTGGCCGTCGAAATTGCGCACCTGCACGCTGTCTTCGCCATAGCGCTCCAACAGCCCGTCGAAGTCGCCGAACGGGTCGGTCTGGGCTCGGAAATCGGCGGCGGCATGGGCGATCATCGCATCGCTATAGGGCACCCCCACCCGGCGGTGGGCCACCATCAGATCCTGCACATGTTCGCCCTCGATCATCCGCCGTTCGAGAAAGCCGTATTTCGGCATCACCGATTCCGGCACCACCGATTGCGGGTCGCGCAGGTGGTCGACGTGCCATTCGTCGGAATAGCGCAGGCCGACGCGCGCCAAATCCGGCCCGGTCCGCTTGGACCCCCATTGAAACGGGTGGTCATACATCGATTCGGCCGCCAGCGAATAATGGCCATAGCGTTCGACCTCGTCGCGCATCGGCCGGATCATTTGGCTGTGGCAGACATAGCAGCCTTCGCGGATATAGATCTCGCGCCCGGTCAGCTCCAGCGGCGTATAGGGGCGCATCCCCTCGACCTTCTCGATGGTGTTTTCCAGGTAGAAGAGCGGCACGATCTGCACCAGCCCGCCAATGGTGACCACCAGAAAGCTGAAGATCAGCAGCAGCGTCGCGTTGGTTTCCAGGATCTTGTGTTTGTCGAGAATTGCCATCAATCGGCCCTCCTTATTCGGCCGGAATGGCGGCTGCAGGCGAAACGTCCCTTGCGGGCGCCCGTCGCACAGTCATCCACAGGTTGTAGGCCATGATCATCGCACCCGCGAGGTACAGAACCCCGCCCAGGCCGCGCACCACATACATCGGGAACTTGGCGGCGACGGTGTCGGCAAAGCTGTTCACCAGGAAGCCGTTGGCATCCACCTCGCGCCACATCAGCCCTTCGAGGATGCCTGTCACCCACATCGACGCGGCGTAGAGCACGATGCCGATGGTGGCGAGCCAGAAGTGCCAGCTGACCAACGGCAGGGAATACAGCCGGTCGCGTTTCCACAGCACCGGCACCAGGAAATACAGCGCGCCGAAGGTGATCATGCCGTTCCAGCCCAGCGCGCCGGAATGCACATGGCCGATGGTCCAGTCGGTGTAATGGCTCAGCGAGTTGACCGCCCGGATCGACATCATCGGCCCTTCGAAGGTGGACATGCCGTAAAATCCCAGCGAGATCACCATCATCCGCAGCACCGGATCGGTCCGCAGCTTGTCCCAGGCGCCGCTCAGCGTCATCAGCCCGTTGATCATCCCGCCCCAGGACGGCATCCACAGCACCACGGAAAACACCATGCCCAGGGTCGAGGCCCAGTCCGGCAAGGCGGTGTAATGCAGATGGTGCGGGCCGGCCCAGATATAGAGGAAGATTAGCGCCCAGAAGTGGATGATCGACAGCTTGTAGGAATAGACCGGGCGTTCGGCCTGCTTGGGCACGAAGTAATACATCATCCCCAGAAACCCCGCGGTCAGGAAAAAACCCACCGCATTGTGGCCGTACCACCATTGCGTCATCGCATCCTGCACGCCCGCCATCACATGCACCGAGCGCGACCCCCAGAACGACACCGGAAGCGCCAGGTTGTTGATCACGTGCAGCATGGCGACCGTGACGATGAAACTCAGGTAGAACCAGTTCGCCACGTAGATATGCGGCTCTTTGCGCTTGATGATGGTGCCCAGGAACACCGCCAGATAGGCCACCCAGACCACCGTCAGCCACAGGTCGACATACCATTCCGGCTCGGCATATTCCTTGGACTGGGTCGCACCCAGCACATAGCCGGTCGCCGCCAGCACGATGAACAGTTGATAGCCCCAGAACACGAACCAGGCCAGGTTGCCGCCCCACAGCCGCGCCGCGCTGGTGCGCTGCACCACGAAGAACGAGGTGCACAGCAGCGCGTTGCCGCCAAAGGCGAAGATCACCGCGCTGGTATGCAGCGGCCGCAGCCGGCCGAAATTGGCATAGCCTTGCAGCGCCTCGATATTCAGCTCGGGAAAGGCCAGCTGAAAGGCGATCACCACGCCGACCAGGAATCCGACGACCCCCCAAAAACAGGTTGCGATGACACCGGCGCGCACGACCGAGTCGAAATATTCGGTCTGGCGGACCGGCACGACCGGCTCTCCGACACGCTGCAACGTGTAAAGAAACAGCCCGCCGGCCACGCACATGATCAGGACGGCATGCACCAGATAGGCCGGATCGCGCGCGAAATTGATTCCCATCATCGCCACAAGCGTGATGACACCAAGCACGATCAGCTTGATATAATTAGACATTTATTGCCCCTTCGCCTTGCCCCCTGCGGATTTGACTGCCGCCGGGAACGGGTTCTGATGGGCGCGTTGATGCAGAACCCGGCGATGCCGCGCCTTGATCTGCATCAAGACGCGGCAAACGCGGACATGCGAGTTATACTTGAACCTGCGGCGCCGGCCGCGCCGGGCGCCGCAGCAAGAACTCAGATCTCGCGAGGTCCAGCATGACTTACAAATCGCTTCTTACCGTCCTGACCGATACGCGCTTTGCCGATGCGGCACTGCGCCAGATCACGGCGCTGGCCCAGGCGCAGGATGCCCATGCCGAGGCGCTGTGCCTGGGGGTCGACCGCACCCATGCCGGATTTTACTATGCCAGCGCCAATGCGATGATCCTGCAGGAATCGATCGAACGCGCGCGGGCGGAATCCGAAGACATCCTGGCCCATGCCGAAACCCGGCTGAAACAGGCCGGCATCCGCTGGTCGTCAGAGGCCGGGGTGGCGCAGCTGGCCGATCTGGGCCGCTATGTCGGGCATCACGCCCGGTTTGCCGATCTGGTGATCGCACCGCGACCCTATGGCGAAAATCGCGGGGTCGAGGCCGAGGCGCTGGTCGAGGCGGCGCTGTTCGATGGCCGCGCCCCGGTGCTGGTGGTGCCGGACGACGCGCAGCCGCTGGTCAACCCGTCCAGCGTGGTCATCGCCTGGAACGAAAGCGTCGAGGCACTGGCCGCGATCCGCAAATCGCTGCCCTTCCTCAAGATGGCCAAAAACGCCCGCATCACCGTGATCGACCCACCCCAGCACGGGCCGGAACGGTCGGATCCGGGCGGCATGCTCAGCCAGATGCTGTCCCGCCACGGGGTGAAATGCGAAATCGACGTGTTGTCCAAAACCGTCCCGCGCATTTCCGACGTGCTGATCCGCCACGCCACCGACACCGGCTCGGACCTGATCGTGATGGGCGCCTATGGCCATTCCCGCCTGCGCGAGGCGATCCTGGGCGGCGCCACCCGCAACATGCTGGAAAACGCCAGCATCCCGGTGCTGATGGCGCATTAGGCGGCGCCGGCCCGGCGCTCAGCTGCGGACAAAATGCAGGCCCCGGAACCCGGCCCGCATTTCGGCGGTGCGCGCGGCCACGCCGGCCGGATCGTTGGCCTTCAGTGCCTCGGCGATCAGTGCCGCCAGCGCCGGCGCATTGCCGGGCGTCACCCCGCGCCGCA
>NZ_PGTB01000144.1 GCF_002786325.1 Pseudooceanicola lipolyticus
ATCAGCGGCGAGGCCGGTTCGGCTGCAGGAAGCTCGGGCGCGGCCAACGTCGGTGCGCCGCTGCCGACCTGCGGCGGCGCGCTTTGCGCCTGGGCGGCGCCTGCGGCCACGAAAAGGATTGTGGCCGCCAAT
Organism: Pseudooceanicola lipolyticus; assembly: GCF_002786325.1. Classification (GTDB taxonomy): domain Bacteria; phylum Pseudomonadota; class Alphaproteobacteria; order Rhodobacterales; family Rhodobacteraceae; genus Pseudooceanicola_C; species Pseudooceanicola_C lipolyticus. The sequence goes on from NZ_PGTB01000144.1 coordinate 133, forward strand.
GCGGCACGGAACGGATACAGGGCCATGGCGAACTCCAACTTTCCTGTCCGTGGCGGAGCGCGCAGGCATGGCTGGGACATGTCCTATTCGCCTATTTCCTCGCGGCGTTCAGGTCAAGGCAGTAGCCTACTGAAACAATCAGGATTTAAGCCGGCGCCCTTAATCCAGCCGCTGAACGGCGGGCAAGGTCAGCTGTTTTTCGCGCTGACAACGCGTTTTGCGCAGGGAACAGGGCGGCCCAGGTTCGCGGGACCGAGATGCCTACCCTCAAATGTTACGAACCACAATTCTAAACAATCATATCGTAACATCTTACTTGTGCCGAATCGATTTCGGCGCTATCCCGACCATGTGGTCAGATATGCAGCGATGCGTTGACCGGCTGGGGAGGATGATTTGGACGCTTTTATCTGCGATGCAATCCGGACGCCGATTGGCCGCTATGGCGGCGCACTCGCCTCTGTGCGGACCGACGATCTGGCGGCGGTGCCGATTGCCGCGCTGGTCGCGCGCAATCCGCAGGTTGACTGGGCCGCGCTGGACGACGTGATCTATGGCGATGCCAACCAGGCCGGCGAAAGCAACCGCAACGTGGCGCGCATGGCCGCCCTGCTGGCCGGGCTGCCGGTGGAGGTGCCAGGCACCACCATCAACCGGCTCTGCGCCTCGGGCATGGACGCGGTGGGCATGGTGGCCCGCGCGATCAAGGCGGGCGATTATGACATCGCCATCGCCGGCGGTGTCGAAAGCATGAGCCGCGCGCCCTTCGTGATGCCCAAGGCCACCAGCGCCTTTTCCCGCAGCAACGCGGTCTATGACACCACGATCGGATGGCGTTTCGTCAATCCGAAGATGAAGGCGATGTACGGCACCGATTCGATGCCGGAAACCGCCGATAACGTGGCCGAGGATTACCAGGTCACCCGCGCCGACCAGGACGCCTTTGCCGCGCGGTCGCAGGAACGCTGGGCCGCCGCGCATCAGGCCGGTGTCTTCGCGCAGGAAATCGCGCCGGTGACCATTCCCCAGCGCAAGGGCGACGCGGTGGTGGTCGATACCGATGAACACCCCCGCCCCGGCACGACCGCGGACAAGCTGTCCGGCCTGAAAGGTGTCAACGGGCCCGACAAGACGGTGACCGCCGGCAATGCCTCGGGCGTGAATGACGGCGCGGCGGCGCTGCTGCTGGCCAACGAATCCGCGGCCAAGGCCAATGGCCTGACCCCGATGGCGCGCATCGTCGGCATGTCGGTGGCGGGTGTCGCACCGCGGGTGATGGGCATCGGCCCGGTCCCGGCCACGCGCAAGGTGTTGAAGCGCGCGGGACTGTCCATAGATCAGATGGATGTGATAGAATTGAACGAAGCCTTCGCGAGCCAGGGTCTGGCCACCCTCCGCGAACTGGGCGTGCCCGACGATGCCCCGCATGTGAATCCCAACGGCGGCGCCATCGCACTCGGCCACCCCCTGGGAATGTCGGGCGCGCGGCTGGTTCTGACCGCGGCCTATCAGTTGCAACGCACCGGCGGGCGCTATGCGCTGTGCACCATGTGCGTTGGCGTCGGACAGGGCGCGGCCCTGATCCTGGAACGGGTATAACGAGCGGGAGGTCCCCATGTACGCACAGATGGTCAAATCCACCGGCAAGGGCGTGAAAACCCGGGACGACATGACCGAGGAAGAGCGCCACTTCCAGGACAAGGTCGATGCCGACATCAAGATCGAGCCGCGCGACTGGATGCCCGAGGAATACCGCAAGACGCTGATCCGCCAGATCGGCCAGCATGCCCATTCCGAGATCGTCGGCCAGCTGCCCGAGGGCAACTGGATCACCCGCGCGCCGACGCTGGAGCGCAAGGCGATCCTGCTCGCCAAGGTGCAGGACGAGGCCGGGCATGGTCTCTACCTTTATTGCGCCGCCGAAACCCTGGGGATCAGCCGCGATGAAATGACCGAGATGCTGCTGTCGGGGCGGATGAAATATTCCTCGATCTTCAACTACCCGACGCTCACCTGGGCCGATATCGGTGCGGTGGGCTGGCTGGTCGACGGCGCTGCGATCATGAACCAGGTGCCGCTGCAGCGCACCTCGTACGGGCCCTATTCCCGCGCCATGATCCGCATCTGCAAGGAAGAGTCGTTTCACCAGCGCCAGGGCTATGACATCATGATGAAGATGGCCCAGGGCAGCCCGGCGCAGAAACGGATGGCGCAGGATGCGCTGAACCGGTTCTGGTATCCGTCGCTGATGATGTTCGGCCCCTCCGACAAGGAATCGGTGCATTCCGCCCAGTCGATGGCGTGGAAGATCAAGATCAACACCAATGACGAGCTGCGGCAGAAATTCGTCGACCAAACCGTGCCGCAGGCCGAATATCTGGGCCTGACCATCCCGGATGACAAGCTGAAGCTGAACGAAGAAACCGGCCATTACGCGTTTTCCGAACCGGACTGGACCGAGTTTTTCAACGTCCTGAAGGGCAACGGCCCCTGCAACAACGAGCGCCTGGAAGCGCGCCAGAAGGCCTGGGAAGACGGCCAGTGGGTGCGCGACGGGATGCTGGCCCATGCCCGCAAGAAAGCCGCGCGCGCCGGAGCCGCGCAGATGGCCGCCGAATAATCCCGCGCGACCCAGCCAGTTCGGAGGAGAACACGCCATGAGTTCCGTCAATCCATCGGCCTATCCCGACACCGGGGAAAAAGGTGCCAAGCGCAAGGCCGAATGGCCGCTTTGGGAGATCTTCATCCGCGGCCAGCACGGCATGAGTCACCGCCATGTCGGCTCGCTGCACGCGCCGGATGCCGAGATGGCGATCAAGAACGCGCGCGACGTCTATACGCGCCGCAACGAGGGCGTTTCGATCTGGGTGGTCGAGGCGCGCAACATCACCGCCACCACGCCGGGCGACAAGGGGCCGATGTTCGAGCCGTCCCAGACCAAGATCTATCGCCACCCGACCTTCTACGACATTCCAGACGAAATCGGGCATATGTGATGGCCGTGTCAAAACAACAGGCCCTGCTGGAATTCCTGCTGCGGATGGGCGACACCAGCCTGATCCTGGGCCATCGGATGTCGGAATGGTGCGGGCACGCGCCGATCCTGGAAGAGGATATCGCGCTGGCCAATACCGCGCTGGACCTGATCGGCCAGACCCAGCTGTGGCTGGGCTATGCCGCCGAGGTACAGGGCGAGGACAAGACGGCGGACGATCTCGCCTTCCTGCGCGATGCCTGGGATTTCCGCAACCTGCTGCTGGCCGAGCTGCCCAATGGCGATTTCGGCCGCACCATCATGCGCAAGTTCCTGTTCGACGCCTTCCAGTCGGTTCTGCTGGGCCGGCTGCTGACCTCCACGGACACCACGGTGCGCGAAATCGCCGAGAAAGCCTCGAAAGAGGCGGCCTATCACCTGGAGCGGTCGGCCGACACGGTCGTCGCACTGGGCGACGGCACCGAGGAAAGCCATGACAAGATGCAGGCGGCGCTGGACCGGCTGTGGCCTTACGTTGGCGAAATGTTCGAAAGCGACGCTTATGACGCGGTGCTGGTCAAGGCCGGGATCGCCCCCGATCCGGCCAGCCTGCGCGCCGAATTCGACACCCTGGTGACCAAGGTGATCCGCCGCGCCACGCTGGACCTGCCCGAGGACGCGTTCAGCCATAGCGGCGGGCGCAGCGGCCGGATGCATACCGAGCATCTGGGCCACCTGCTGACCCAGATGCAATGGCTGCAACGCGCCTATCCGGGCAACCGGTGGTGAGCGAAACCGCGCTGTCCCGGACCTGGTCCGGGACCTTCCCGGCCCATGAGTTCCCGGATCAGTTCCGGGACCGTACCCCTTCAGACGGCAATGCCATGACCCGACCCAGCATAGATCAGATATGGCAATGGCTCGACACCGTGCCCGACCCCGAGATCCCGGTGATCTCGCTGGTCGATCTGGGCATCATCCGCAACGTGGGTTTCGAGGGTGACACCTGTATCGTCACCGTCACCCCCACCTATTCCGGCTGCCCGGCCACCGCGATCATCAACCTCGATATCGAGACCGCGCTGCGTGCCAAGGGGCTGGATCGGATCGAGCTGCGCCGCCAGCTGAGCCCGGCCTGGACCACCGATTGGCTGAGTGACAAGGGCCGCGCCCGGTTGGAGGATTACGGCATCGCCCCGCCGCAGCCGGCCGGCGGGCCGCAGCGCTGCCCGCGGTGCGGCGGCTCCCATCTGGAAAAGCTCAGCCAGTTCGGCTCGACCCCGTGCAAGGCGCAGTGGCGGTGCAAGGACTGCCTGGAGCCTTTCGACTATTTCAAGTGCATCTGAGGAGGAGCCGATGGCGCGTTTCCACGATCTGACCGTCACCGACATCCAGAAAACCATCCGCGATGCGGTGGTCGTCACGCTGGCGCCGGTCAACGGCGCCGCCGCCGAGTTCGCCTTCACCCAGGGCCAATATCTGACCTTCCGCCGCGATTTCGACGGCGAAGAGCTGCGCCGCTCCTATTCGATCTGCGCCGGGACCGATGAAGGCATCCTGCAGGTCGGCATCAAGCGGGTCGAGGGCGGCGCCTTTTCGACCTGGGCCAATGAGGAGCTGAAAATCGGCGACACGGTGCAGGCGATGCCGCCGATGGGCAGCTTTTTCACCCCGCTCGATGCAACCGCCGAGCGGCATTACCTGGGCTTTGCCGGCGGGTCGGGGATCACCCCGGTGCTGTCGATCCTGAAAACCGTTCTGAAGCGCGAGCCGAAATCCGCGTTCACCCTCGTCTATGCCAACAGGGGCGTGAATTCGATCATGTTCCGCGAGGAACTGGAGGATCTGAAGAACCTGCATATGGGCCGGTTCAACGTGATCCATGTGCTGGAATCGGACGCGCAGGATATCGACCTGTTCACCGGGCTGGTGACCGAGGAGAAGTGCGGCCAGCTGTTCGCCAGCGGCTGGATCGACATCGACAGCATCGACACCGCCTTCATCTGCGGGCCGGAACCGATGATGCTGGGCATTGCCGCGGCCCTGCGCAAGGCCGGGATGGACGACAGCCAGATCAAGTTCGAACTCTTCGCCTCGGCCCAGCCCGGGCGGCTGAAACGGCCGGTCGTCTCGAAGGACGCCGCCAGCGCCGCCAACCAGACCACCGCGACGATCACGCTGGATGGGTCGACCCGCACCATCACCATGCCGAAAGACGTCACCCTGCTGGACGCGGCGCGCGACAACGATCTGGACGCGCCCTATGCCTGCAAGGCCGGGGTCTGTTCGACCTGCCGCTGCAAGGTGCTGGAGGGCCAGGTCGAGATGCTGACCAATCACGCGCTGGAGGATTATGAGGTCGAAAAGGGCTATGTCCTGTCCTGCCAGTCCTTCCCGGTCACCGACAAGGTGGTCGTGGACTACGACCAATAGGAGGACGGACCATGGCCGAGGACATGACCATCGACAGCTATCTGGCCAAGGGCGGCGTGCTGAGCAATCCGTCGAACGTGCCGCCGCGCTATCGCGCCGAGCTGATGAAGCTGATGGCGACCTTCGTGGATTCCGAGCTGGCCGGCGCCGCCGGCTTTGCCGATATCATCAATGACGGGCCCGGCATCAAGGAACGTATCGCTGCTGCCCGGATCGTGATGGAAAAAACCGACCATGCCGGGCGGGTGCTGCGCATCATGGGCGAATTCGGCGCCGATACCGGGCGCTATGTCAGCCATCACCCCTGGACCGAACGGCTGCCGCGCGATGCCGATATCGGCACCACCCGGGTAGAGCATGACATGCGGCTGGCGGTGTTCAACTACCCGCTGGACGGCTGGGCCGACGCGGTGATGATGAACCTGCTGATGGGTCTGGCGGTGACCGTGCAACTGGACGAGTTCAAGGCGGTGTCCTACCAGCCGCTGGCCGATGCCTTCCGCGCCATCGCCCCGGTCGAGGCGCGTCATGCCGAATTGGCCGAGGAAGGGCTGGTGCGGTTGCTGGAAGGCGACGCGCAGGCCTCGCTGCTTGCATCGGCGCGCTATTGGTGGCCGCGGGTGGCGGCCTCGTTCGGCTCGGCCGAGTCGACCCGGGCCGAAAGCCTGAAGGCGATGGGGCTGCGCCGCAGTTCCAATGCCGAATTGCTGGCCCGGTGGGAGGCCAAGGCCCACGACGCGCTGGACCGGCTGGGACTCTCGCGCGCCTGAGTTTTAGGCACGGCGCCGGGGTTTTCGGCCAACCGGGTTGTGACGCTGGACAGGCGCGGGCAAACCGCCTAAACCGGGATATGCTTTAAGCCTAAAATAAGACCGGGTGACACCATGACCGATTTTGCCGCCACCAAGGCCCTGTTCGCCTTGCCCGAAGGCGTGCTGTATCTGGACGGCAATTCGCTGGGCCCACTGCCGGCGGCCGTCCCCGACCGGATCGACGCCATGCTGCGCGAGGAATGGGGGCAGATGCTGATCACCGGCTGGAACCAGGCCGGCTGGATGGAGATGCCGATGCGCCTGGGCGACCGCATCGGGCGGCTGATCGGTGCCGAGCCGGGCCAGGTGGCGGTGGGCGACACGCTGTCGATCAAGGTCTACCAGGCGCTGGCCGCCGCCCTGGACCTGCGGCCGGACCGCAAGGTGGTGCTGTCCGATACCGGCAACTTCCCGTCGGATCTCTATATCGCGCAGGGGCTGCTGAAGATGCTTGGCCCCGATTACGAATTGCGGCTGGTCGCCCCCGAAGAGGTCGAGGCGGCGATCACCGACGAGATCGCGGTAACGCTGATCACCGAGGTCGATTATCGTAGCGGCCGGCTGCATGACATGGCCGCGCTGACCCGCAAGGCCCATGAGGTGGGCGCCGTAACCGTCTGGGATCTGGCCCATTCCGCCGGAGCGACCCCGGTCGACCTTGCCGGGGCCGGGGCGGATTTCGCGGTGGGCTGCACCTATAAATATCTCAATGGCGGCCCTGGCGCGCCCGCCTTCATCTATGTCGCGCCGCGCCATGCCGGCCGGGCGCTGCCGGCGCTGTCGGGCTGGCTGGGCCACGAGGCGCCGTTTGCCTTCGATCTCGACTACCGCGCCGGCGCCGGGGTTGAACGGATGCGCGTCGGCACCCCGCCGGTGATCCAGATGGCGGCGCTGGACTGCGCGCTCGACATCTGGGAAATGACCACGATGGAGCAGGTCCGTGCCCGCTCGATCACCCTGTCGGAACTGTTCATCGCCGAGGTCGAGGCCGCCTGCCCCGGCCTGACCCTGGCCAGCCCGCGCGACCCGCAGGCGCGCGGCAGCCAGGTCTCGTTCCGCTTTGACGAGGGCTATGCCGCGATGCAGGCCTTGATCGCGCGCGGGGTGATCGGCGATTTCCGCGCCCCGGACATCATGCGCTTTGGCTTTACCCCGCTCTACCTGGACGAGGACGACGTGCGCGGCGCGGTGGCGATCCTGGCCGAGATTCTGAATGACAAGCTGTGGGACCGCGCCGAATACAAAGCGCGTAAGGCGGTGACCTGAGATGACCAAACCCTATGATCCCGAAGGCGAAGGCGCGCGCATGTCCTTTGACGGCGCGATGTCCTATGGCGATTATTTGCAGCTGGACAAGGTGCTCAATGCTCAGGCGCCGATTTCGAAAGCTCATGACGAGCTGTTGTTCATCATCCAGCACCAGACCTCGGAACTGTGGATGCGGCTGGCAGTGCACGAGCTGACCGCCGCGCGCGAGGCGCTGCAGGGCGCCGATATGCGCCCAGCCTTCAAGATGCTGAGCCGGGTCAGCCGCATCTTCGAACAGTTGAACGGCGCCTGGGACGTGCTGCGCACCATGACACCCAGCGATTACACCACCTTCCGCTCGTCGCTGGGGCAATCCTCGGGGTTCCAGTCCTACCAGTACCGGCAGATCGAATTCATACTCGGCAACCGCAACCGGGCGATGATCCGCCCGCACGCCCACCGGCCCGACCTGGCCGAGCTGCTGGAGGCCGAGCTGGACCGCCCGTCGCTCTACGACGTCGCGCTGCGGGCGCTGCACGCGTCGATCCCGCTGCCGGAAACGGTGCTGCGCCGCGACCTGGCACTGCCACATGCCGATGACGCGGCCGTGGTGGCGGCCTGGACCGAGGTTTACCGCCACCCCGAGCAGCACTGGGCGCTGTATGAACTGGCGGAAAAGCTGGTGGATCTCGAGGATTACTTCCGCCGCTGGCGCTTCAACCACGTCACCACGGTTGAACGCGTCATCGGGTTCAAACGCGGCACCGGCGGCACCGGCGGCGTCAGCTATCTCAAACGGATGCTGGAGGTCGAGCTGTTCCCCGAGCTGTGGCATCTGCGGACCGGGTTGTAGCGCGCCAGCTTGGTCATAAGCCCTGAAGGGCGGGCCGCGCCCGACCGCGGGTGGGCGCGACTCCGTTCGGGGGTCTGCGCTTCATCGTGTCGCCACGTTGATCGGTGGAGCGGCAGCGCATCGGTGCAGAAGCCCCCGCCTGGGGCGACGGCCCGGCGGCGCTGCGCGCCTTGAGTCCGGGCTGGACCCGGCAGCCTGACTTCGCCGCTACTCCGCCCCGACCTTGACCAGCAGCTGGCGCAGCGCCGCGGCCTCCTCGGACGAACATTCCGCCACCCGGCTGCGCCACAGCGTTGCCTGGCTTTTCAACACCAGACCATCCGCCAGGATCTTGAGGTGATTGGCGCGCAGCGTGTCCCCGGTCGAGGTGATATCGGCCACTGCCTCGGCGGTCAGGTTCTTCACCGTGCCCTCGGTCGCGCCCTGGCTGTCGACCAGCGCGTAATCGGCCACCCCGCCGGCGCGCAGGAATTCACGCACCAGCCGGTGATATTTGGTGGCGATCCGCAGCCGCGCGCCATGCGCCGCGCGGAACGCCGCCGCCGCCGCGTCCAGGTCGTCCAGCGTATCGACATCGACCCAGCATTTCGGCACCGCCAACACCAGGTCGGCATGGCCAAAGCCCATGCGGGCGACCTCTTCCACCTGCAATTCCCAGCGCGGCAGCTTCTCGTGGACCAGATCGGTGCCGGTGACCCCAAGGTGGATCCGCCCGGTGGCCAGCTCGCGCGGGATCTCCCCCGCCGACAGCAACACCAGCGACACGCCGCCGATCCCCTCGACCGTCCCGGCATATTCGCGTGCGTCGCCGCTGCGCGACAGCGCCACGCCGCGCGCCGCGAACCAGGCAAAGGTCTTTTCCATCAGCCGGCCCTTCGAGGGCACGCCCAGTTTCAGCGTCATCGCCCCGCCTCCGCCAGTTCCAGCATCAGCCCCGGCCGCAGCACGCCGCCCACCGCCGGGATCTCGGCACCGCGCCCCAGCCGCCGGGTCAGCGCGTCATAGCGCCCGCCGGTGGCGATCGGCGGCAGGTCGGGCCGGTCGGCGGCGTAAAAGCCGAAGACGAAGCCGTCGTAATATTCCATCGAGGTGCGCCCATAGCTGGCTTCGAAATCCAGCCGCTCGACATCGACGCCGCGCGCAGCCAGCGCCGCGATCCGTGCCTCCAGCCGCCGCAGCGCCGGGGCGATATCGGGCAGGTCCACCGCGATATCCTTCAGCTGCTCCAGCGCGAAGGGCAGCGTCTCGCGCACCGCCAGCAGCGCCTCCAGCGCGTCCAGCTCATGCGCCGACACCGGCGGTGCG
>NZ_PGTB01000145.1 GCF_002786325.1 Pseudooceanicola lipolyticus
CCGGGCGCAGACCAGCCTGCCCGCGATGGGCGAGGCGGTGTGGTCGCTGGAGTTCAGCGCCGACGACACCCGCCTGTTGGCGGCCGCGGACAGCGCCGCGCGGCTGTATGATGCGGCCTCTGGCGCGGTGGTTGCCAGTTTCACACCGCCCACCGGCGGGGTGACCCGGGCCGCGCTTTCACCGGATGGCAGCCGCGTGGCGGTGTCGACCAGCCTGGGCCGGGTTTATATCTGGGAGATCGGCCAGGAGGCGCCGACAACCATTCTGAACGTGTCCGACAACCTGCTCTGGTCGGTTCGGTTCAGCCCGGATGGCAGCCTGATCGCCGCTGCCGACAGTGACGAGGTGGTGTCGGTCTGGTCGGTCTCCAGCGCCGAGCGGATCGCCGATTTCACCGGTCATGCACGCGGCGCAACCGATGTCATTTTCCTAGGCGACAATGCCACGCTGGTGGCCAGCGACCGGCGCGGCGGGCTGCATTTCTGGGATCTTCCCTATGAGCGGTCGGTCGGGAAGATCCTGACGGCGCACAAGTCGGCGATCTGGCGGCTGGCGCTGCACCCGGACGGCCAGCGCTTCGCCAGCAGCGGCGATGACGGAGCGGTGCGGGTCTGGGATGTGCTGAGCACCCAGCGCGCCTGCGCGCTGAGCGCCGGGGCGCTTGGCCCGCTGCGGCGGGCGCAATACCTGGGCGGGGCAGGGGCGCAGGATGCCTGCGCCCCGGTCGAAGCCGACTGAGCGATCAGATATTGATCAGCATTTCCGAGCCGTCGCCGAAGATGATCTTTTCGAACTGGTATTCGGCGGAATAATACTGGTTCTTCAAGATCACCGTGCCGCCCGACCAGGCAATCGACATGTCGTAAGAGCCGCTGCGGGTGATCTCCAGGTCATCGACGCCGTTGACCGAGTTGAACAGGATGCTGTCCTGGCTGGACGAGCGGCCATCGTCGAACACATCGGTGCCCTTGCTGGCGACATAGGTGTCATTGCCCAGCGAGCCGAAGACAAAATCGTCGCCCAGCCCGCCATCCAGCCGGTCATCGCCGTCATAGCCATAAAGGTAATCGGTGCCGTCCAGCCCCTTGAGCGTGTCGTCGCGGCTGCCGAATTCCTCGCGGTTGCCATAGAGGGAGTCATTGCCGCCGGTGCCCAGCGTCGCCACCTGCAGCGTGGTCAGATCGACCTTGGTGCCATTGGCAAAACGCAGGGTTTCCACCGCGTAACGCTGATCGAAGGCGCCGTTGATGCGCACCGACCCGCCGTCCCAGAGGATGCTGAGATCGCCGTCGAGTTCGCGCATATAGGACACCTGCGCCGGGCGGATGCCGGCGGCCAGCTTGATCACGTCCAGCCCGTCGCCCTCGGCGCCGGCATCCGAGATGAAATCGTCGCCTTCGCCGACCAGGTAGGTGTCCTTGCCATCGGCGCCGTACATGTCGTCGTCGCCCTTGCCGCCATCCAGCGTGTCATTGCCGTCATAGCCATAGAGCGTGTCATCGCCGTCCAGCCCGATCAGGGTGTCGTTGCGGCCGCCGAACTCTTCGCGGTTGCCCGAGATCGACTCGCCGCCGCCAGTGCCGATCGTGGCCAATTCCAGCTTGGTCAGGTCGACCTTGGTGCCATTGGCAAAGCGCAGGGTCTCGACCGCGTAGCGCTGATCGAAGGCGGAATTGATCCGCACCGAACCACCATCCCAGAGGATGCTGAGATCGCCGTCGAGTTCCCGCATATAGGAGACATCCGCCGGAAGTATCCCGGCGGCCAGCTTGATCACGTCCGGTCCGTCGCCGTCGGCGCCGGCATCCGAGATGTAATCGTCGCCCTCGCCGACCAGGTAGGTGTCCTTGCCCTCGGCGCCGTACATGTCGTCGTCGCCCTTGCCGCCGTCCAACGTGTCGTTGCCGTCGTAACCGTAGAGCGTGTCATCGCCGTCCAGCCCCAGCAGCGTGTCGTTGCGGCGGCCAAGCTCTTCCCGGTTGCCGTAAACGGAATCGTCGCCACCGGTGCCCAGCGTGTCCACCGCCAGCGTGGTCAGGTCGACAACCGTGCCATCGGCATAGCGCAGCTTTTCAACCGCGTAGCGCTCGTCAAAGGCGTTGTTGATCCGCACCGACCCACCGCTCCAGGAGGCGGTGAGATCGCCGTCGAGTTCGCGCCGGAACGATACATCAGCCGGGGTGATGCCAGCGGCGAGCTTGATCACATCCGGCCCGTCGCCGACGGCGCCGGCATCCGAGATGTAATCGTCGCCTTCGCCGACCAGGTAGGTGTCCTTGCCGTCGGCGCCATACATGTCGTCGTCGCCCTTGCCGCCGTCCAGCGTGTCGTCGCCATCATAGCCATAGAGCGTGTCGTCGCCGTCGAAGCCCTTCAGCGTATCGTCGCGGCTGCCCAGGTCTTCCCGGTTGCCATAGATATTGTCGTTGCCGCCGGTGCCCAACGTGGCGACCTGCAGCGTGGTCAGGTCCACCGTGGCGCCGCTGTCATAACGCAGGGTTTCCACCGCATAGCGTTCGTCGAAGGCGGCGTTGATCCGGACCGAGCCGTCGTTCCACAGGATGGTCAGATCGCCGTCCAACTCGCGCTGGAACGACACCTGCGCGGCGGTGATGCCGGCGGTCAGCTTGATCACGTCGGCGCCATCGGCGGCGGTGCCGGTATCCGAGACATAGTCGTCGCCTTCGCCGACCACATAGGTGTCTTTGCCGGCCGCGCCATAAAGGTCGTCATCCCCCTTGCCGCCATCCAGCGTGTCGTTGCCGCCATAGCCATACAGGGTGTCGTCGCCGTCGCCGCCGGTCAGGTTGTTATCGGTGTCATCGCCGGTGACGCTGGTGCCGCGCACGGTACTGATCGCGGTCTTGGCCACGGTGACAAGGTCGATCACCGTGCCGTCGGACAGGCGGGCCTTTTCGATCTGGCGGGTCTGGGTGGTCCAGTAATCGACCAGGACCGAGCCGCCATCCCAGGTCACCAGCAGGTCGGAATTGTCCACCAGGAAATAGGACAGGTCGCTGGCGGCGATGCCGGAAACAAAACGCAGCACATCCTCGGGGTCGCCGGCGACGCCATAGTCGAGGATGTAATCGTCGCCTTCGCCGACGATATAGGTGTCGCCCCCTTCGCCGCCATACATCTTGTCATCGCCCTTGCCGCCATCCAGCCGGTCATTGCCGTCATAGCCGTTCAGCGTGTCGTCCCCATCCAGCGCGCGCAGGTCGTCATCGCGGCTGCCATGCTCCTCGCGGTTGCCGCTGACCGTTTCGCGGCCATTGGTGCCGATGGTCGGGACCGACAGCGCGGTGAGATCCACGGTGGTGCCATTGGCGAATTTCAGGGTTTCCACCGCATTACGCTGGTCAAAGGCGTTGTTGATCCGCACCGATCCGGTGCCCCAATCGATCAGCAGGTCGCCATCGGGCAGGCGGGAATAGCTGACATCGCCGGGGGCGATGCCGGCGGCAAGTTCGATGATGTCCTTGCCGTCCGAGAGGTCCGAGGCGCCGACATCCGAGATATAGTCATCGCCTTCGCCCACCTTGTAGGTGTCGGCGCCGACCTCGCCATACATCGTGTCGTCGCCCTTGCCACCATCCAGCGTGTCGTCGCCGTCATAGCCATAAAGCGTGTCGTCGCCGTCAAGCGCCCGGATATCATCGTCGCGGCTGCCATGTTCCTCGCGGTTGCCATACAGCGTTTCGCGGCCATTGGTGCCGATGGTCGGCGCCGTCTGCTGGGTCAGGTCGACGGTGGTGCCATTGGCGAATCTCAGGGTTTCCACCGCATAGCGCTGGTCGAAGGCCGAGTTGATCCGCACCGAACCGGTGCCCCAGTCGATCAGCAGGTCGCCATCGGGCAGGCGGGTATAGCTGACATCGCCCGGCTTGATCCCGGCGGCCAGCCGCACGGTATCGGTGCCGTCCGAGAGGTCGCTGGCGCCGACATCCGAGATATAGTCGTCGCCCTGGCCGACCTTGTAGAGATCGGCGCCAACCTCGCCATAGAGGGTGTCATCGCCATCGCCGCCATCCAGCATGTCGTCGCCGTCATAGCCATACAGCGTGTCGTTGCCATCCAGCCCGCGCAGGTCGTCATCGCGGCTGCCGAATTCCTCGCGATTGCCATACAGGGTTTCACGGCCGTTGGTGCCGATGGTCGGCGCTGACAGCTTGGTCAGGTCGACGGTGGTGCCATTGGCGAATTTCAGCAGTTCGACCGCATAGCGCTGGTCAAAGGCCGCGTCGATGCGGACCGAGCCGCTGCCCCAGTCGATCATCAGATCGCCATCGGTCAGCCGCGTATAGGTCACGTCGCCGGGCCGGATGCCGGCGGCCAGTTCGATCTTGTCCTTGCCGTCCGACAGGTCGCTGGCGCCGGCATCCGAGATAAAGTCGTCGCCTTCGCCGACCTTGTAGGTGTCGGCGCCGACCTCGCCATACAGCTGGTCGTCGCCCTTGCCGCCATCCAGCACGTCCTTGCCGTCATAGCCATAGAGCCGGTCATCGCCGTCCAGCCCGCGCAGGGTGTCGTTGCGCCCGCCGAATTCCTCGCGGTTGCCATAGAGGGTCTCGCTGCCATTGGTGCCGATGGTCGGGGCGGTCAGCGTGGTCAGGTCGACGGTGGTGCCATTGGCAAATTCCAGCGTTTCCACCGCATAGCGTGCATCGAAGGCGTTGTTGATCCGAACCGAACCGGTGCCCCAGGTAACCACCAGGTCGCCGTCCGACAGGCGGGTATAGGTCACGTCGCGGGGCAGGATCCCGGCGGCCAGTTTGATGGTGTCCTTGCCATCCGACAGATCGCTGGCGGCGAGGTCCGAAATGTAATCGTCGCCTTCGCCAATCTTGTAGAGATCCTTGCCTTCGGCGCCGTAAAGGTGGTCGTCACCCGCGCCGCCGTCCAGCACGTCATTGCCGTCATAGCCATACAGCGTGTCATTGCCGGCCAGTCCGTTCAGATTGTCGTTGCGGCTGCCGGCCTCTTCGCGGTTGCCATAGATGGTGTCATTGCCCTCGGTCCCGATGGTGCGGACCTTCTGCGCGGGCAGGCTGACGGTCTTGCCGTCGCCGAATTCCAGCTTTTCAATGATATAGCGGGCGTCATAAGCGCGGTCGACGCGCATCGAGCCACCGGTCCAGGACAGCAGCAGGTCGCCGTCCAGCAGCCGTTCAATGGTGACATCGGATTTCAACACGCCCTTGGGCAGGACGATGCGGTCGTCCTTGTCGCCGTCGGCGCCGTAGTCCTGGACGAAATCGTCGCCCGGACCGGCCAGATAGGTATCGCCGCCGGTACCGCCGTAGGAACTGTCATTGCCGGCGCCGCCGATCAGCGTGTCATCGCCATCTGAGCCATAGAGGTAGTCGTCATCGGCGCCGCCATCGAGGACGTCATCCTCGCCATAGCCATACAGCCGGTCGATCCCGCCCAGCCCGCGCAGCACGTCTTTCTGCGCGATGCCGCCATCGTCGCCGCGCAGATAGTCGTTGGCCTCGGTGCCGCGGGTTTCGATCGGCAGGGCCGACACCTCGCTGGTCACGGTCTTGCCGCCGAACTTGAATTTCAGCATCTCGACCGCGCCATCGGCGGTGAAATGGTCCTTCACAAGCAGACGGTCCTTGTCGGTCTCGATGGTCAGATCGTTGGACAGGGCGGTGCGGAACAGGGTGACATCGCCGGGTTTCATCCCATTGCGCATCACCACGGTGTCCTTGCCACCCTCTTCGATGATGGTTTCCGACCCGGCGGGACGATAGGTGTCGTTGCCGGTGCCGCCCTGGCTGATATCGGTGCCGGGCCCGCCGATCAGGGTATCGCGCCCGGCACCACCGATCAGAACGTCATCGCCCAGCCCGCCGGACAGCTTGTCATTGCCGGCCTGGCCTTCGAGAACATCGGCGCCTTTCAGCCCTTGCAGAACGTCATTGCCGCCCTTGCCGACAATGCGGTCGGACAGGATGAAATCGCTGACATCGCCCTTCAGCCGGTCGGCCCGGCCGGTGCCGACGATGCCCTGGGCCTGGCGTTCAAGGTCGAAGATGGTGCCGTCGCGCAGCTCCAGCGTTTCCACCGCGCCGGTGCCGAGATAGAAATCCTCGATCCGCACGATCAGCTCGCCCGAGGCATAGATCTCCAGGTCTTCGCCATTGTCCTGCGATTTGAGGAAGGCCAGGTCGGACAGGTTCAGCCGGGCCTGGATTCTCAGCAGGTCTTCGCCGGAGGTGTCGACGATGGTGTCGAAACCGCTGCTGTAGATATAGGTGTCATTGCCGTTGCCGCCCTGCATCAGGTCATTGCCCGGCCCGCCGTTCAACACGTCATTGCCTTCGCCGGCATTCAGGTTGTCATCGCCGCGCAGGCCGACCAGCGTGTCGTCGCCATTGCCGGTGCTGAGCGAATCCCGGCCGCCGCCGCCGCGCAGGTTGTCATCCCCCGAGGTGCCGTTCAGGCCCAGCCCCTTGGCCGGATAGATGGTGTCCAGCACCTTGTCGACGGTGATGCCGGTGCCGCCATCGGTATTGGCCACCAGCTTGTCCAGCTTTTTGGCCATCTTCTTGGTCAGGTCGTCGATGCCCACCGCGGTGTCGATCAGGCGCACCAGTTCGGTCCAGACAAAGGCCATGTCGGCGCCCTTGTTCTGGTAATTGCGGGCCAGCGCGCCAAGGCCGCTCATGTCCAGCTTGAGCGGTGAAGTGAAACTGTCGGACTGCCAGTCATATTCCGGCGAGCCCTTGAAGATGCGCTCGCCCACCGTCTGCACCAGGACGCGCGTCAGCATCTCGTACAGCGCCGTTTCGAAGGCGTTGGTCAGGGTGCGCCCGGCCTCCGGGGCCGGGTTGGGCCGGCCATGCTGCAGGAAGGGCCGGTCGGTGAAGACCTCGACAAAACCGACCTGCCGGGCATCGACATAGGTGCCGCGGCTGGCCGGATCGATGGTTTCGACGCCGGCCCAGCGGAACAGGATGGTCTGCATCTTGTCCAGGATATCGACATCGGCGCCGAACACCTGGCCCGCGTTCAGGCCCGCCACCTCGGCGACCAGCTTCTGCAGCTTGGCATCCTGCGACATGGCGGTGCGCAGATCGGCCAGCTGGCCATAGCCGCGCAGCTGCGGCAGACCATAGCTGTCGGGGTCGAAGGGCAGGTTGCCGCCGGCGCGGCTGTTGACGTTGTCATAGGTGAACCAGACATCCGAGATCTCGCGGGTGCGGCCATCGGTGCCGGTATAGGTCGAGATATGGGTGACCCGGTTGCCGGCGATCTCTTCGGTGCCGGTGGTCGAGGACAGGTTGATCGAGCGCACGCCGGCATCGTCGAGGTCCTGCAACTCGCCCGGGTCGGAATTGCCGTCCTGGTTCAGATCGCGCCAGACCAGCAGGTCGGCAAAGGCGTCGTCCTTGCGGTCGATCACGCCATCGGAATTGGAATCGAGCACCGCGAGGCTGGTAAAGCCGTCCACGGTTTCGGTGCCGAACAGTTCGGAATGGTCGTCGATCTCGCCGTTCTGATTGCTGTCGATTGCCAGCAGCCCGTCATCGGGGCGAACCCAGCCGGTCAATTCGCGGATGCCATCGGTGTCGATATCCCAATAGACCGCACCTTTGCTGTTGACCGAGGCCAGTTCCAGCCCGTCGCCGTCCAGATCCAGCACCAGCGGCGAGGCTTCGGTGCGGGCGGTGGTGCTGCGGTCTTTCACATCGTCGGCATAGGGGTCGTTGTCCTCGTCGTCGCCATCCAGCCAGTCGTTGAAGTTGTCCCACAGCGAGCCGATCTTGTCCTTGAGGTCTTTGCCCTTCTGCGCCAGCTCGTTCAGCTTGTCCTTGGCCCAGTCGCCCAGGTCGCTGGTCTTGTCGCGGAATTCGTCCTTCAGCTTGTCATAGGTGTCTTCGACCCACTGGCGGCCCTCGTCGAATTTCTGCTTGCCGAAATCGATGACGTCGTTGCCCTTGTCCTTCAGCCAGTCGAGCGCGTCATCGGTCAGCTCACCGGCCTTGGTCTTCATCTCCTGCCACTTGTCGCGGACCGTATTGCTGAACTCGGTGCCCTGGTCCTTGACCCAGTCGGCGACCTCGCCGATCTTGTCGGTCTTTTCGCTGACCCAATCCTCGATCCCGTCGATGCCTTTGTTGGCCCAGTCCTCGAACTCGTCGCGGCGGTCGCTCAGCCAGTCCAGCGCGGTGTCCTTGGCCTGGTCGATCGCGTCCTTGACCTCGTTGACCTTGTTCTTGGTCCACTTGGTGCCCTCATCCCATTTCTGGGTGACGCTGTCCCAGCCCTCTTTCAGGGCCTGTTCGGCCATGTCGAGGCCGCGCTTGCCCAGATCGGTGATGTCATTGGTCAGGTCATAGGCCCAGTCGCGGGCATCCGCGTATTTCTCCTTGCCCCATTCCTTCAGGTCGGTGACCTTGTCGGTCACCCGGTTGACGCCCTCGTCAACGACGCCGCCGATGATATCGGTGACCAGCCGCTTGGTTTCGGGCAGTTCCTTTTTCAGATCCGGCAGCTTCAGCACGTTTTCCGCCAGTTCCACCCATTGTTCGGTGCTCAACCCCTCGGGACCGTTCCACAGGATGTCGCCCAGGGTGCTGGACATCTCGGTCAGCGTTTCCGGGTCCATCTGGGTGGTGGCGTTCTTGTAGTAATCCGGGCTGCCGTCCTTGGCGCCGTTCAGCACCTTGTTGTCGAAGGAATCGGCCGAATGGGCGGTCAGGATGCCGTCATTGCCCTCGCGGAAGCTGCCGACATTATAGGTGTCGCCGACATGGCCGCCGCCCAGACGGGGCACGCGGTCTTCCTCGTTATAGAAATTGGCGGTCTCCACCCCGGTGATCCGCGAGGCGTCAAAGCCACCGGGCAGGTTCTCGTCGATGCCGTTGACCGCGCCCAGGCCGTTCAGCGTGACCAGGTTCATGGTGTCGCGCCGCCCGGCATAATCGCCGGCGGCCTCATAAGCGGCATATTGCGCCAGCGCGCCGCCCAGGCTGTGGCCGGCAAAGGTGACTTCGGCGCCGTCTTTCCAGTTGTTCTTCAGGTAGCGTTCGACATCCGGCTTGGCCTCTTGCCACTGGCGCCAGCCCAGGTTGCCGACATTGTCCTTCCAGTCTTCGCCGTCGCTGGTGCCGCGAAAGGCGATGACGACATTGCCGGTGCCGGGGTCGCGCAGCGCATAGGCGGTCAGCCCGTCGCCGGTGGTGCCGAACATCTTGTCGACCTTGTAACCGTTCAGCGAACTGTGGCTGGGATCTTTGATGGTCGAGCCGACCTCGAGATCCTGGTAGGAAATCTGCGCGGCGTCGCGTCCTAGCTGGTTGTCCGGCATCGTTTTCGCTCCGTCGTCTACAATTCAACTGCGCGCCGGTAATCCGGCGCGGAAAATGTCAAAATGCGCAGACATCGCCAATTGCGAGCCGCGGCAGGCCTTGGGTCTGATCGATCTCCCGTTCCAGCCAGGCCGCGCGGCAGCCGTCGGGTGACAGGGTCAGGGTTTCGGGAAGAATGTCGCTGCGCCGGATCTGCGCCCAGCCCGCCGCCTGGTGGTACAGGCCGCTATCGGCCCCGGCGGCGCGATAGCCGGTGACCAGCGCCGCCATCAGCCCGGCGTCGGTCTGGACGAACCGGTACAGCCCCTCGTCATTCCACGCGGCCCAGGGCACCGTGACCAGCTGCGGATCGGTGCCCGCCTGCAGCCGCCAGACCGGGATGCCCGGCGTGCTGTCGCGCAGCTCGGCGCGGCGCGCGGCG
>NZ_PGTB01000146.1 GCF_002786325.1 Pseudooceanicola lipolyticus
TCTGGGCGCGGCGGGCAGCGGCGGTGTTGGTCAAGCGGTGGGTGCCTGCGCCCGGCGCCTTGCGGTTGACGGAGGCGCGCGAGAGGTTTCGGACGGCCCGGGCCACCTTCAGCCGGGGTGGCGCGCCGCGTGACAGCCTCAGCGCCTGCCTCTGGGGTTTTGCCTTGAACGCCGCGCCGCCGCGCTGTGCATAGCGCAGGGCATGGGCGGGTTTCTCTGGTTTCACCGTCTCTGAAACGTCGGGGGGAAGGCGCGCCGCAGCGGGTCCGCCCCACAGCAGCAGGGCGGCTAAGACGATCATGAGGGCCCGGAAGAGCCACTGCATGCTGCGTCCCCCCAATGGCTCGGATGGCCGCGAGTATATCCGAAATTGCCCGCTTCGGATACCCGGCAGGGCGGTGAGGGTTCCGGCCGCCTACTGCTGCGGACGGCTGCCGCGGGTCAGCCGCGCAGCGGCGGCGCGCAGTCAGCGCCGCGCAACCGGCCTTGCGCCGGCCCAGGCGCCGGTTTGCAGCAAGCTGTCGATGACCTCTTCGGTCAGTGCCAGTACCGCCTCTCGGGCGCGGGTGACCGGCCGCCCGGAGGGATAGACCAGATAGGCGCTGCGCCAGAAGCCCGGTGCGGCGATGCGGCTGATTTCGACGGCGCCGGCGCGCGCCTCGGCCAGAACCGCGTGCCGGGGCAGGATCGAGGCGCCATAGCCCGCGGTGACCAGGCGTTTGATATTGGTGTAGGAGTCGATCTCCTGCGCGATGCGCGGCACGATGCCCAGCGGCGCCAACGCGCCGTCGATCAGCCCGCGCAGGCCGTGCGGGCGGCTGGGCAGGACCAGCGGCACATCGCGCAGCCCGGCCAGGCTCATTTCAGCAAGGCAAGCGGTGCCGGGCGGCCAGAGCACCACCAGTTCTTCCTGCAGCAGATGGTCCGAGGCGATGTTGGCTGCGCCGGAGCTTTCGTAAAGCACCGCCAGATCAACCCGCCCCTCGGCCAGCCAATCGGCGATGAAACCGCTCATCGCCTCGGCGACGTTCAGCCGGATCCGGGGATAGGCTTTGCGCGCCGCCTCGATCAGCGGCAGGGCCAGGATGGTGCTGATCGTCGACGGCAGGCCGATGCAGACCACCCCCATCGGGTCGGATTCCAGCGTGCGGATATCGTCCTGGGTGCGGGCGAGATCGTCGAGGATCGCCCGTGCCCGCTGCATCAGCAGGTGCCCCGCCTCGGTGGGCGTGACGCCGGACTTGCTGCGCAGCAGCAGCTGGGTGCCCAACTCGGCCTCCATGTTCTTGACATGCAGCGACAAGGCCGGCTGCGCCACGTTCAGCTGCGCGGCGGCGCGGGTGATCGAGCCAAGCTCGGCGATGGCGAGGAAATAGCGCAGGTGCCGGATATCCATGGCGCGGGTCCAATGCATAACGTGATCATATGACGAACATCTAAATCATATATTTGTGCAATGCATAGCCTCGGGTTACCGCTGGACCCGGGCCAGGCGGCAGGGGGGTGTGCCATGAGTTTTCTTTCCGACGCGTATCAGGATATCCGCGACGGCGTGCGGGCGCTGTGCGCGCAATTCCCGGCCGAATACCACCGCAAGGTGGACGCGGAGAAAGCCTATCCCGAAGCGTTCGTCGATGCGCTGACCCGCGAGGGCTGGATGTCGGCGCTGATCCCGGAGGAATATGGCGGGTCCGGCCTGGGACTGGCCGAAGCCTCGGTGATCATGGAAGAGATCAACCGCGCCGGGGGCAATTCCGGCGCCTGCCACGGCCAGATGTACAACCTGACCACGCTGGTCCGGCACGGCTCGGACGCGCAGCGCCAGCGCATCCTGCCGAAACTGGCCAGTGGCGCATTGCGGCTGCAATCCATGGGTGTGACCGAACCGACCACCGGCACCGACACCACCCAGCTGAAAACCACCGCGGTGAAGCGGGGCGACCGCTATGTGGTGAACGGGCAGAAAGTGTGGATTTCCCGGGTGCAGCATTCCGACCTGATGATCCTGCTGGCCCGCACCACGCCGCTGTCGGAGGTGCAAAAGAAATCTGACGGCATGTCGATCTTCCTGGTCGACATCAAGGAGGCGATGCAGACCGGCATGGAGGTGAAGCCGATCGCCAACATGGTCAATCACGAGACCAACGAGCTGTTTTTCGACAACCTGGAGATCCCCGAGGAAAACCTGATCGGCGAGGAGGGCAGGGGGTTCAAATACATCCTGACCGGGCTCAACGCCGAGCGCACGCTGATCGCGGCGGAATGTATCGGCGACGGCTATTGGTTCACCGACAAGGCCGCCGCCTATGCCGGCGAACGGCGGGTGTTCGGCCGGCCCATCGGCCAGAACCAGGGCGTGCAATTCCCGATTGCCGAGGCGTTTATCGAGGTCGAGGCCGCCAACCTGATGCGCTGGAAGGCCTGCGCGCTGTATGATGCGGGCCAACCTTGCGGGGCCGAGGCGAACATGGCCAAGTACCTGGCGGCGAAAGCGTCCTGGGAGGCGGCGAATGCCTGCATCCAGACCCATGGCGGCTTTGGCTTTGCCAATGAATACGATGTCGAGCGCAAGTTCCGCGAAACCCGGCTGTACCAGGTGGCGCCGATCTCGACCAACCTGATCCTGTCCTATGTGGCCGAGCATGTGCTGGGCCTGCCGAGGTCGTTCTGAAGGGGCCAAGCCCCGCCGCGCATCGCCGCACCGCGGCCCGGCGTGGCGCGGCTTGCAGCTAAATTGCACGAGGCACGTGTTGTCATGACCGAAATATCGCAATCTCTCCCGCTGGCCGGCCTCACCGTCATCGCCATCGAACAGGCGGTGGCCGCGCCCTTCGCCTCGTCGCGGCTGGCCGATGCCGGGGCGCGGGTGGTCAAGGTGGAGCGGCCCGAGGGCGATTTTGCCCGCGGCTACGACGATGTGGCGCAGGGGCAGTCGAGCTATTTCGTCTGGCTGAATCGCGGCAAGAAGAGCGTGACGCTGGACCTTGCAGCTGAGACGGGCATCGCGGCGCTGGAGGCGCTTGTTGCGGAGGCCGATGTGCTGATCCAGAACCTCAAACCCGGCGCGCTGGCGCGTTTGGGTTTTGCGCCCGAGCGGCTGCGGCAGCAATATCCGCGCCTGATCACCTGTTCGATCTCGGGGTTCGGCGCGGAGGGCCCGATGGCCGACCGCAAGGCCTATGACCTGCTGATCCAGGCCGAAAGCGGGTTGTGTTCGATCACCGGCGGCCCGTCCGAGCCGGCCCGCGTCGGCATTTCGCTGGTCGATATCGCCACCGGGGCGACCGCCCATTCCGCTATTCTCGAGGCGCTGATCCGGCGCGGGGTCACCGGGCAGGGGGCCGAAATCTCGGTCTCGATGTTCGATGTGCTGGCCGACTGGCTGACCGTGCCGCTGTTGAACCACGAGGGCGGCAAGTCGCCCAGGCGCATCGGCCTGGCCCATCCCTCGATTGCACCTTACGGCGTGTTCCAGCCGCGGTCGGGGCCGCCGATCCTGATCTCGGTCCAGTCCGACCGGGAATGGATCAAGCTGTGCACCGAGTTTATTGGCGATGCGACGCTGGGCACCGATCCGCGGTTTGCCACCAATGTCGACCGCGTGGCCAACCGTGCCGAGACCGATGCCGTGGTCGGCGCCGCCTTTGCCCGTTTTGACTCGGCCGCGGCGGTGGCGCGGCTGTCGCAGGCCAATATCGCGCTGGCCTCGGTCAATGACATGGCCGGGCTGGCCGCACATCCGCATCTGCGCCGCATCACCGTCGACAGTCCCAATGGCCCGGTCCACTTCCCGGCGCCCGGGGCGCGTTTCGTGGGGGAGTCGCGCAGCTATGGCGCGGTGCCGGCCTTGAAGCCGCTGGAGGTCTGAACATGGATGTCGATATCGCCCATCTGCAAGGCTGGATCGGCCGCGAACAAACCGAAAGCGAGGTGCTGACCCCGACCCTGGTGCGCCAGTTCAACGCCACCTTCGACCGCAGGTCCGGCACCGCCCCCGGCGAGGTCGCGCCGCTGCTGATCCATCTTTGCCTGACGCAGCCGATCGCGCCGATGTCCGGCCTGGGCCGCGACGGGCACCCGGCGCTGGGAGGCTTCCTGCCGCCGGTGCCGCTGCCGCGTCGGATGTGGGCGGGTGGCGCGTTTGCCTTCCGGGGCTCGCTTCGGATCGGCGACGAGGTCACCCGCCAGTCGACCATCACCGATGTGCAGCTGAAACAGGGCCGGTCCGGGACGTTGTGTTTTGTCACGGTGAGCCACGAGATCAGCGCCAATGGCCACCCCGTTCTGAGCGAGCGGCAGGACATCGTCTATCGCGACATTCCCGCCGGCGGGCAGGCCAGGGCCGCGCCGCCGGCCGCCCCGGTGGGCCAGCACAGCCGCAGCCTGACCCCGCACCCGACCCTGTTGTTCCGCTACTCCGCGCTGACCTTCAACGGCCACCGCATCCATTATGACAAGCCGTTCTGCATCGAGACCGAGGGCTATCCCGGCCTGGTGGTGCACGGGCCGATGCAGGCGACGATGCTGTGCCAATACGCTGCCGACCTGAAGGGCGCGCCGCCGGCGCGCTTTCGCTTCCGGTCGCTGTCGCCGCTGTTCGACGATGCCGATTTCAGCCTGAATGCCTCCCCCGAGGGCGGCGGCCTGAAGCTGTGGACAGCCCGGCCCGGCGGCCCGGTGGCGATGGAGGCCGAGGCGGACTGGGACTAGCGCCGCTACCAGGCCATGCGTTTCCACAGTTTCCAGCGCCGGCGGATGCGGTCGTAATTGCCTGCCAGGCGCGAGCGGTAGGCATCGCCGTAAAACGGCATCAGGCGCCAGCCCTCGGCATTGCGCGAGGTGTAATAGTTGGGCACCGGGTGAAAATTGGTCATCCGCAGGTGGAACACGTCGGTGGCGGCGGAAGATTGCGGCGGAACGATCCAGCGCCAGTCGGCGGCGACCCTGCGGCCCTTGGCCTGTTCGCGGTGGTGGAACTCCATGAACTGCCGGCTGGCCGCGTGATGGTCCAGGATGGTGACCTGCGCCTTGCGATAGGAATGCAGGATGGCGCGGTTCAGTTCCGTCAGGGCGGTGTCCTTCCAGAACGGGTCGGCCTTGTCATCGGGCGTCAGCCCGATCGACCGGGCCACCTGCGGCAGCAGGTCATAGCGTTTCTTGTCGGCAAAGTTGCGCGAGGCGATTTCGGTCGCCATGTAGAACCCGCTGAACGGCGCGCAGGGATAGTCGATGCCGCCGATGGTCAGGATCATGTTGCTGACGCAGGGCACCGCGTACCAGCGCAGGCCCAGGCTGGCGAGTTCGGCAACGTCGGGATGTTCGATTGCGATCTCGCGGATCGCGTCGCGCGGCAGCACATGAATGCTGCGCTGGTCCTGCGCGTCGCGGATGGCAAAGGGCAGCATGTCAAACCGCCCGGTTTCGGCCGGCGCCTGCCATCCCAGCGCCAGGGCGATCCGCGTCGCCTCGACATTCTGCCGGTCGCCGCGCACCTCGGCCCCGGTCAGCCCATAGCCGGCATATTGGGTGATCTGCGGGCTTTCGATATAGGCCGGCAGGCGGTCGCCCTCGACCGGGGCAAAGACCGAGATCACCGCCGACACCCGGCCGTCGCCATGGGCGTCGCGCATGTGGTCGGCCATGCGGTGGGCGATCTGGTCCGGTTCGGTCAGATGCCGGCAATCGACCACTTCCAGGCTTTCCCAGAACAGGCGCCCAATGCAGCGCCCGTGATTGCGCCAGGCGATGCGCGCGCCAAAGGCAAGCTCTTCGGGGGTGTGGCGATAGAACCGGGCGGCGGCCAGTTCCCGACGGATCTCGGCCCAGCGTTTCTGGTGATAGCTGGCCGAGGCGCCGGTTTCGCGGCAGAACTGGTCCAGAAACGCCCGCGCCTCTTCCCGCCGCTCGCCGGCCGAGATCAGCCGCAGGCGGCGCCGGAGTGGATTGCCGGCATCGGCATAGCGGTCGCCCGAGCCCAGCAGCCGTCGGATGTCATAGCGCATTTACATCAGGCCGTCGAACTGCCGGGCCGAGGGCCGCAGCGGATTCCGGTTGATGGCGTAGATGGTGGCCAACGCCCGGGCCTTGGCCCGGCGATAGGCCCGGTCGCGCCCCTCCGGGTTGAAATAGTCCACCCGCGCGCGGCGGGCATCCCGGCGCTGGGTCTCCAGCCGCCCGGCCATTTCGTTCTTTTCGGCCAGGGCGCGGGCGATCGGGGTGCCTTCGGGCACCTTGAAATCGATAAAGCGGACCCGGTCCAGATAGCGCGCATGCGCGGCCAGGAAATCCGCAGTCTGCCGCATGTCTTCGGCGGTTTCCCCCGGAAAGCCGCGAAACATCGAGCAGCGCACGCTGAGCCCGGCCTCGTAGGCGTGGCGGATGAATTCCGAGTTGCGTTCGACGCTGCAGCCCTTTTGCATCAGGTCCAGCAACCGCTGGCTGCCGCTTTCCAGCCCGAAATTGATCCGCCGCATGCCGCCGCGGGCGGCGGCGTTCAGATCGGCCCGGGACAGCCCGTTGTCCTTGCGCAGGTCGACATGCACGGTTCCGACCCATTCCGCCCCCTGCACATAGCTTTGGATCGACTCCGAGATGCCGCGGAACATCGCCGGGTAGGAATTGAGCTTGAGATCCAGGAACAGGAAATTGGTGGATTCGTGGCGGCGGGCCAGTTCCTGCATCTCCAGCAGCACGGTGTCGACCGATTTGGTCCGGAAGGTGCGGCCGCTGGCCGAGATCACGTCGCTGCAGAACAGGCACTTGTCCCATTGGCAGCCGCGCCCGGTCATCATCGGGATGATCCGCACCGGGTAGCGGTCCCAGGGGAAGTCGGTGAAATCCGGAAGCGGGCTGTCGTCGAGCCTGCGGAAGGGCGGGGCGACGGTGCTGCTCTGGCCGTCGGGCAGCACGACGCCGGGAAATTGCAGCAGGTCCGCGCCGGTGCAGACCGCGCTGACCAGATCGCCCACCGAGAGATCGACCTCGGCGCCGACCACCGCGGTGATGCCGTCGATCTTGCGCCACAGATCGGCGGTTTCCGGAAGGTTGAACATCGGGCCGCCCAGCAGCACCGGAATGTTCCGCGCCTTGGCCAGCCGGGCGATTTCCCCCACCGAATTGTAATGTTGCAGATAGGCCGACAGCAGAATGATGTCATAGCCGCTGTCCAGCGCGCGCCGGGTTTCGGCAATCACCTTGGGATGCGGGCGTTCCATCCGCCAGGTATAGGCGCGAAAGGCGCTTTCGCGCAGGAACCGCAGGGTGGGCGAGGTGCTGACATGCAGCCGGCGTTTCAGGTCGTCCAACTTGGTTTCCGCGCGCTCGCGTTCGGTTGCGGGCACGTCATGGGCCAGCGGGCTCATCAGGCGGACCTGGTGGCCGGCATTGCGCAGCGAGGCAACCAGGGTGCCGATCGCCAGGGTCGGAAAGGTGGCGAAGTTGTTCAGATCGACAATCAGCACCCGCTTGCCGCCGGTCGCGCCCGCAGTGCCGATGCGGCCATAGGTTTCCGCCGGTCGTGCCGGGCGTTTCACCTTTTGCCTGTGGCGCTGCTCGCGGTTGATGTCACGCAGATTGACGTTCATTTTCGGTAACCCAAAATTCGATAAATTCCGGAGAGCGCAAAAACGCGCGGACCAGTCCTGAAAAATGTCCTGAATGCACCTGAACCTCCCACTTCAGTTGCCGCGGCGACAATGGCCGACTGCTTATTGCTGCAAAAGCGCTTTGAGATAGGTCTCGGCACCGAAACCCGACCCGAGGCTGATCGGCGATCCCTGCACCGGCACGTAATCCTGCCAGGTGCGGCCGCTTCCTGAAAACAGCCGCGCCAGCGGTGCGTTGCGGCCATAGACATAATTGCCGCCGATCTGCGATTTGCGGGTCTCGTCGAACAGCACCTTCATGATATTGCCGCGCACGACGGTCCCGGAATTGTCGAACCTTGCCTTCTTGGCCAGCCGGATCACCGCGCCGCCATCGCCGCGGCCGGGGATCAGGGTGTTGTTGCGGACGATGACGTTCTGCTGCCCGCCGTTGATATAGATCGAATTGGCCGAGCTGACCGAGATCAGGTTGAGTTCGATCAGGATATCGCGATAGCCGCCCGGGCCGGGATCGGACAGGAAAATGCCCTGCGGGGTGGTGGTTTTGGCGCCGGTCGCCGGATCGTCATAGATCAGGTTGGCGCGGATGGTGATGTTGCGCGGCGTCTTGCCGTCGACGCCGAACATCTGGATCGCATCGGCATGGTTATAGCCCTTGCCCTCCTTGCGACGGTCCTCGGGGTGCATATCGGTGAACCGGTTCTGTTCGATCACCCCGTCAAAACTGTCGCCGGTGACGCGCATCAGGTCTTCCTGGGCGTCGTGGATATGGTTGCCGCGCACCAGGAAATCGCTGACGCTGTTCATCAGCAGCGCGTGCAGCTTGCCGTCGATGTCATTGCCCTCCAGGCGCAGGCCCGAGGCGTTTTTGAAATAGGCCAGTTCGTTGACCCGCGCGTTGACCAGGGCGACGTCTGTGCTGCCGCCGACGGCGGCAAAGGTTTCGGTCTGGATGCCATCCACAACCAGCCCGCCGCCGCCATGTACGGTGACTTTGTGAAAACGTGCTTTAAACGGTGTTTCCGATTTCAGGGTAATGGCCGGCGAAAATGTTTTCTTGATCTCCAATTTTCCGTAATTGCCATCAGAAAGAATTATTGTTTCGCCGCCGGATACAATTGAAAGTAAATTTTGTAATTCCGCGGCACTTTTGGCGGTGCGCGGCTCGCTTGCCAAAGAGGGATTTGCAAGGGTGGCGGCGACCAGAACAAAGGCCGAGATGACGGCAGGAAGTGCAAAGCGAAGCTGAACGGGCAACTCTTTATTCCTTATGTATATCAGTTAGTTAAAAAATGCATTGTCCCGGATCTCCGCGCCGGGGTTTGAGGTTGTAAGGAGTCTTGCCGACCGAGCCTATGCCGAGACTCTGTGGACGCAAAGAAATATTTTCGGCTTCAATCTATTTGTCGGCCTATTTTCAGAAATTCACGAAATATACCGGGGGTATTTCAACCGGGAATTTCCCCCGCGCCTGCCGGAATCTACTTATGAGATATTGGCGGGCCGGGGTATTTCCCAATTCGGATGATTCGCTGACGGCAAATGTGGCTTGGCCGCGCGTGCAGCCGCAGATCCGGACCGCGCTCTGCAGGATCTGCGCGCTGCAGCGGGCAACCGCAGCATGGCGAAAACTGATCCGGGTCGGCCGGCCGCGCGTAAAAACCAACGATGCAGCCGGAGGAAAGCGTGTTGAGCACAGCGGGAGATATCGCGGCCAGGGGCAAGGCGCGACGCAAGGGCGACCTGCCCGAGAAGACCTGCGCCACCTGCGGGCGGCCCTTTGCCTGGCGGCGCAAATGGGCCACCGTCTGGGACGAGGTGCGCCATTGCTCGGACCGGTGCCGCCGGTCGCGGAACGGGGTGGCGCGATGACCGGGCGCGCGCTGGTCCTGGGCGCCTCG
>NZ_PGTB01000147.1 GCF_002786325.1 Pseudooceanicola lipolyticus
TGCGCCCTGGTCGGATCGTCTGACCCTTGCCGGCAGCGAGACCGCGCCCCGCAATCCAGGCTACCTGAACGGCGCGGTAATCGCCGCGCATGCGGCGGCGGGCCGGGCCGCGGCGCTGTGCTCGGTCTGACCTCGGCCGGTCCGGCGGGCGCTCAGGTTCTGGCCCGCCACATGAACCAGGTCGGTACGAGCGCCAGAACGAAGATCGCGAACACTACCATGAAGCCGTCCTGAAACGCAGCGTTTGATGATTGGATCACCACGGTCTGCCCCAGAAATGAGGCTGCGGCCGGTAGGAGCTGCGTGTCTGGCAGCCCTGACGAATGCATCAGGCCGGCGACTTCGCGCAGAAGTTCCATCGTGGTGGTATTGTCGCTGGTTTGCGTGGCTGCAAAGGCATCGGCGTGCATGACTGTGCGCCGCTCAATGAACACAGTGAGCAAGTTGACCCCGAAGGCGCCGCCGAGCTGGCGGATGAAGTTCGATGCCCCAGAGCCCTGCCCCAGGAGATGCCGGGGCAATACTTTCAAAGCTCCTGAGGAAATTGCCGGGAACACCAGCCCTAGACCCACCCGGGAAATCACGGTCCACCAGGCAAGTGTCCAGAATGTCGTGTTGATATTCGCATCCGCCATCAGCCACGAGGACCAAGCGAAGATCGCCATGCCGATGCCGATCAGGATTGCGGCTGGAACCCTGTCGGACAGGCGCCCTGCGATCGGGAAAACGATAAGCATCACGAAGCCCGACGGCATCAGCAGAAGACCCGCTTGCGTCGGCGTCATGCCCTGGATCTGCTGGACAAAGACGGGCAAGAGATAGGTCGAGCCAAAAAGCCCTGCCCCCATGATGAAGGACACCACCGAGGCTGAAACGAAGGCAAAATTGGCAAAGAGCCGCATGTCGAGCATGGGTTTGTCGGTGTGAAGCTCCCATAGAATGAATCCTGCGGCCGAGGCTGCGGACACCATAAAGCCTACAAGTGTCATGTTCGAATCCCATCCCAGACGCTGAGCATTCGACAATGTGCTGAGGATGACTGCGAGAAAGACCGCAAGGATCGCGACGCCCGGGAAGTCGAAAGCGGGAAGCGGCCCGGTCTGCTCTCGACCTGGCAGAAAAAGGTTTGACAGCAGGATGGCGACCCCGGCGAAGGGAAGGCCCAGATAGAAGACGAAGCGCCAGTCGAAGGCGTCCATCAATACGCCGCCGATCCAGGGCCCGAGAGCGGGGGCGAGCACCACACCCACCCCGTAGATACCCATCGCCGCACCACGTTTGTCAGGGGGGAAGACCTTGAACAACATGATCATCGCCAGCGGCTGGACAATGCCTGCTGCGGCACCCTGGACGACGCGCGCCAACGTCAGCATGGTTTCATTCGGAGCAAGACCGCCGACGACCGAGCCGGCCAGAAAGACGCCCATCGCGGCATTCATGGTCAACCGCATGCCGAAGGCGCGGTCCGCCCAGTCGGCCAGCAGCATCGTGGCGGTCATGGCGGCAAGGAACCCCGTCGAAATCCATTGCGCCTGCACCGCGCTGATCCCGAAGGCGCCCATCACCGCCGGGATGGCGACGTTCACGATCGTGGTCGAGAGAACCACCGAGATGGTTGCCACCATGATAGTGCCGGTGGCGTACCACTTGTAGGCCGGACCATACCGCTCGAAAAAGCGATCAACCTGCGACATCGACATAGATCTCAACCATCATGCCCGGTCGCAGTTCCACACCATCGGCATCGATCGAGACGCGGATCGGCAGGCGCTGGGTGACCTTGGTGAAGTTGCCCGACGGGTTCGGGCTGGGCAGCAAGGCAAGCTGGCTGGTCGCCGCGCCGCCCATGCCGATCACCTCGCCCTCGAAGGTCCGACCGGGGAAGGCGTCGACAGTGATGCTGGCTCTGGACCCCACACGCAACCTGGAAAACTCGGTTTCCTTGACGTTGGCATCGATCCAGACATTCTCGGGCGCGTGATACATCACCAGTCTTGTTCCGGGGGTTACATACTCGCCGACATCAACGAAGGTCGCGTCAACAATACCGTCGAAGCTGGCGTCAATCGTACGGTGCGCGAGATCGATTTCCTTCAGCCGACGTTCCGCCTCGATCGCGACGCGCCCTGCCCTGACAGAATCGATCTGAGAGTCCAGTACAGCGATTTGGGCTGCGTCTGCTTCGACGATTGCAAGATCTGCCCGTGCGGCTTCTGTTGCGGCATAGGCTGCGCGCTCCTGTTGTGTCGCTGTGGCGAGGGCCGCGTTCACCTCATCAAGCGATTGTTGCGACGAAACATTCTGCTCGGCCAGTTTAACCACACGGTCGTGGCGGGTTTGCGTATTCTGCAGCACGGCAAGCGCGGCTTCATGGTTGGCTTCGGCAGCCGCGATGCCGGCATTGGCTGCTTCTCGCCGCGCAGCAAGCTGCTCGGTCAGCATGCCCTTGCGGTTTTCGAGTTCAGAAAGCTGGGCATCTGTCGCCGCCAGCTTTGCGATGACGGCATCGAGTTGCGGCTGCGACGATTCCTGGTCGATCGACGCTAGAACAGTTCCCGCAGCGACCGAATCCCCGACAAGCACCGGAAGTTCGGTCACGCGGCCAGCGACTTCGCTCGACACGGTCACGACGCTCGCTGCGATGCGGGCATCGTTGATATGGACCTGAGTGAACCGTGCTATGATCCACGGGGTTCCCAGCCAGGCCACGACCCCAAGGACTGCCGCCACGACCAACAGCCGGGTCCATTTAACCCGGCTGCGCCGCGCAGCCGGTTTTGGCAAATCCGGCACGGAGGTCTCGCCTGTCTCCTTTGCTTCGGGTGCTGCCGGTTTGATCTCATCCATTTTCGTCATTACCCATCTTCTCCAGCCGGGATGCAATCTGCGCCAGGACGCGGGTCGCGGTGCGAAGATCGTCCGCAGGAATGTCCTCAAGAACTTCCAAGCGACTATTTGCGGCGATCGACTTCATCCTCTCAAGAATCCTCATCGCTGCTTCAGTCAGGACCAGTTTCTTGGCGCGTCGGTCCTCGGCACTTGGGTGGCGCTCGACAAACCCCATTCTTTCAAGACCGTCCAGCAAGCGCACCAGGGTCGGCCCCTCGATGCCAAGGACGCGCGCCAGTTCGATCTGGGTCGCATCCTCGTGCCGGGACAGTTCTAAAATCACGCCCCAGCGTGCTTGTGAAAGACCCAGATGACGAAACTGTACGTCGAGCCTGCGCTTCCACTGGCGCGACACAATTGCCAGAGCGCGTGTGAAGGTCTCCGCCATGTCTGGTGCAGCAGTCATCAGCTCTTGCTTCTGGTTGTCTTGCAAAAAGATAGGAAGCTAATTAGTATGCAAGCAACCGTCTTGCAAGACTAAATTCGAGCCCGGAGGCCAAGCCGTGTATTCCAGAATCCTGCTCTGCTATGATGGCTCTCGCGAAGGGCGATTGGCGCTACGCGAGGGCGCGCGCCTTGCGCAGATCACGGGCGCTGCCGTGACTCTTCTGGCGGTGGTCGAGACAGCCTCGGGCAATGTCTACGCGATCGGGGCCGATACCGTTGCCCTGGGCCAGCAGAAGGCCGATCTGGACGCAATCCTGGAGGAGGGCCGCCAGCGGCTGACGGGGATGGGGCTTTCGCCGCAGGTCCGGATCGAGTTCGGCGATCCCGTCGCAACCATCACCAGGGTATCCGTTGAGACCGAGGCGGATCTTGTCGTTGTCGGACACCACCGGCACGGTTTCTGGACGCGCTGGTTGAGCCGCTCGATCGCGGCCGAACTAAGTGACAGTCTAGGGTGCAGCCTGCTTCTGGCGCAGAAGGTTGTCGAGGATTCGGAACTTTTTGGGAAGGCGTGAAAAGGATGGTGCCGCCGCTACGGCTTGTGCGTCATCTGGCGGTCCTAACCCGCGCTCACGATCGCTTCACCCCCTTCCAGAGGTGGCAGAGCCGCTGACCACGCCGACCCAGCGCGTGCCCGCCGGAAACCTTCGGCATAGAGGGCGCGCATATAGGCGGTATTGAACTCGAGGGTGTCGACATCGTCGGGCGCGACCATGTCAATAGAGGTGACATGGAAGCCGATTCCGGCAGCGTGTGCAAAGTCATGGGTCGCGTTGACCTGGCGCAGCATTTGGTACTTCAGCAACGTCGAAACCGAGCGGGCGGTGATCGCGCTCGGTCGCACCGCCACGACGTTGAATTCCGGTTCGAGATTGACATTCATCAGCATGTGGATGTCGGTCAGCGCCGCCCCGACCGCGCGCTGTCCCTGGAACGAGAACAGCACAGTCTCGGGCAATGTGAAGACGTTCGACACGACGGCACCGTCTCCGTGCAGTTCCTCGAAGGTGCGGCCGTCAGCGGTCTGCCCGCGAATACGGATCGGCGGAAATGCACCCGGGATCGCGGCCGAGGCCATCAGGACGTCCTCAAACAAGGACAGAGCGCCCGGATCGCCGCTGCCCGCAATCGCACCCATGTTCCAGATCACCCCGAGCTGGGCGTCCAGATCGGTCGTGAATACGAAGAGGCGTCGGCCTCGGGCATGTTCTTGCGCGACTCCACGCAGCAGCGAGGGTGAGACGAAAAATTCGACCAGTTGGCGCAGCGGCTGGGGATCGACAAGCGCACCCCGCGTAAGCAACCCCAGCAGCGAGGGCTTGCCGCCGATGCCCTCGGCAACGCCGCCGGTATAGAGATTGCGCAGCGTAACATCATGTTCGGGGCCCAGAAACGCGAGCGGTGCGATCAGCGCCCCGGTGCTGACGCCGCTTATGACCGAGAAGGTCGGTCGCGTTCCGGAAGCGGTCCAGCCCGCCAGGACACCCGCGCCAAAGGCACCGTTTGCGCCACCCCCGGAAATGGCCAGGTAATGCGACCGTCCGTTCTCGCGAAACCTCGGGCCCAGGTCCGGTGGATAGTCCTCTATCGCCGCGTCCGTGCGGATGCGATAGGGTGCACCCAGCAACGGTGTCGCGGCCCTGTCATCCGGGCGGTATGGGATGCGCGGTTCTACACCGCAGGCGCTTACCGCCGCAGCTCCCATCAGTGCGAGCGTCGCCCGCCTTGTCGGTATGCCCTGCCGCCTTTCGGTCACCTCAGGAGCCCGTGGAACCGACGCAGTGCAATGGAAAACATAGCGGTGCCGATCAGCGCCAGTGCCAGAAGTTGCGGCCAGACCACCGAAAGCCCCGCGCCGCGGAACAGGACCGACTGCGAAAGGGCGATAAAATGCGTGTTGGGCGCCGCGAGCATTGCGTACTGCACCGCCTCGGGCATGGATTCGCGCGGGGTCATGCCGCCCGACAGGATTTCCAGCGGCA
This sequence comes from Pseudooceanicola lipolyticus, assembly GCF_002786325.1. GTDB lineage: Bacteria > Pseudomonadota > Alphaproteobacteria > Rhodobacterales > Rhodobacteraceae > Pseudooceanicola_C > Pseudooceanicola_C lipolyticus. The sequence goes on from NZ_PGTB01000147.1 coordinate 5,319, forward strand.
AGAGGACTAGCAACAGCAGCATGGCAAATTGCGGCATCGAGCCGGAGATCGTGGCCAGCAGGATACCCAGAGAGGTGGTGGCGAAAAGATGCAGCGCCACCCCGACAAGAAACAGGGTGACCGAGCCGGCTATCGGCACCTCCAGCACCCCCTGGACCATGAAGTTCAGCGACAGCCCGGTTGCCACAAGCACCACCGCGCCCATGCTGAGAACCTTGCTTGTCATGATCTCGGCCGGCGTGACAGGCATCACCAGCAGGTGTTCGACCGTGCCGTGTTCGCGTTCGCGGATCAGGGCTGCGCCCGACAGGATGATCGAAAGCATGGTGACGGCACTGATCACCGCTGTAAGGGCGCCGAACCAGCCGGGGTCCAGCGCCGGGTTGAACCGCGCCCGCACAGCCAGATCGACCGGAGGCGCAGCCGCAGCGGCATCGCGGGCGGCCCAACCGGTAATTTCCTGATCGACGATCGCCTGGATATAGCCGGCGCCGGTGAAGGCCTGGCTGACCCGTGTGGCATCGACGTTCAGTTGCAGCTCCGGCCGGTCGCCCGCCAGCAGGTCGCGCTGGAAATCGGGGGGGATCACCAGCGAGAACGTGTCGATCCCGGCATCCATCCGCGCATCCATCTCGGCCAGGCCAATCTGCGCCGGCGGCACGAAATAGGGTGCGAGGAAGGCATCTGCCATGCGGCGCGTGAGCGGCGAGGCATCCTCGTCCACGATGCCGATGGTGGCGCGGTTCAGCGTCTCGGGCATGGCGGTGGCGTGGGTGTATATGTCTAGCGTGAACGCGTAGACCACCAAAACCATGAGAAGCGGGTCGTGCAACAGGCCGCGCAATTCTTTCACGGCAAGATGTATCACATGTCTTGGTCGCAACCCCTATTTCTCCTGCTTGCGAACGAACACCGCGCCGAGCGCCACCACCACCGGCACCAGGGCAAGCATCGGCAAGAAGGATCCCCCTAGATCGCCTAAGCCGAGCGCCTTGGCGAAGGTGCCGCGTGAAATCGTGACGAAATGGCTGGTCGGGAAGACCTCGCCAATCACCCGGCCCATGCCTTCCAGCGACGACACCGGGTCGATAATGCCGCCATATTGCGTCGCCGGGATAAGCGTCGCGAGCGCAGTGAAGAACAGCGCCGCCACCTGGCTGCGGGTGAAGGCGGAAATCAGCAGCCCGAGCCCGGTCGCCAGCACGACATAGACCAGCGCACCGGCAGACAGCGCCAGAAGGCTGCCCTTGACCGGTACGCCGAAGACCAGGACTGCCAGCGCCAGCAGCAGCAGGTAGTTGACGAAGCCGAGGGCGACATAGGGCACCTGCTTGCCCAGCAGGAACTCGAGCCGCCGGGCAGGCGTGACATAGAGGTTGACGATGGAGCCCGTCTCCTTCTCGCGCGAGACGGACAGCACGGCCAGCATGGCCGGGATCAGCATGAGCAGAAGCGGAATGACCGCGGGGACCATGGCGGCAAGGCTTTCCACATCGGGATTGTAGCGAAAGCGCACCTCCAGCGCATAGTCGCCAGCCACGGCGTCCTCTCCGTAGGCTTGGCGGAGCTGGTCCGTTAGCCAATGCACATGCATCCCCTGGACGTAGCCGCGCACCGTCTCGGCTCGCATCGGCATCGCGCCGTCGAACCAAGCGCCGATCTCGACCGGGCGGTCCCGGGCGAGGTCGGCGGCAAAGCCGGGCGGGATCTCAAGTGCAAGGCTGATTTCGCCCGCGCGCATTCGCGCGTCGAGATCGTCGTAGCCCGTCAGAGGGGGCGCTTCGTGGAAATAGCGCGATCCGGCAAGGTCGTTGACATAGGACTGGCTGAGAATAGTCTGATCGAGGTCGAGCACCGCGAATTTCAGGTTCTGAACATCCATGGAGATGCCGTAACCCAGCACGATCATGAGGATCACGCTGCCGACACTGGCCAGCGTTAGGCGGATTGGATCCCGGCGCAGCTCCAGCGCCTCGCGCCAGGAAAAGCCGAACAGTCGGGCCAGGCTGAAGCGCCCGGGCGGTCGGGTCTCTCGGCCGTTCGGCTGTGCAACAATGGTCGCGGGTGGATGGGCTGCGCCGTCATCCGCAGCCCGACGAAGATGGTGGACAAAGGCATCGTCCAGCGTTGCCGCACCGACCTCCTGCCGGATTGTTTCGGGCGCGCCCGAGACCAGCACACGGCCGGCGTGCATGAACGAGACGCGATCACAGCGCGCGGCTTCCGACATGTAGTGCGTGGACAGGAAGATCGTCACGCCGTCCTTGCGCGACAGGTCAGCCAGCGCTTGCCAGAACTGGTCGCGCGCCACCGGATCGACGCCCGAAGTTGGCTCGTCGAGGATCAGGATCTCGGGCTGATGGATCAGCGCAACCGCCAACGACAGCCGCTGCCGGACCCCTAGCGGAAGAGCTGCGGGCAGGCTGTCCAGCACGTCCTCTAGATCGAAGCGCCGCGCCAGTTCGGCGATGCGCGGGGCGATCTCGGCCGGGGCCATGTCGAACAGCCGCCCGTGCAGGTCGAGGTTCTGCCGCACCGTCAGTTCGGAATAGAGCGAGAAGCTCTGCGTCATGTAGCCGATGCGCTTGCGCGTTTCCATGTCGCGGGCATCGATCTTGCGGCCATAGAGGCGCGTGCTGCCCTCGGACAGTTCCAGAAGCCCGGTCAGGACCTTCATCGTCGTGGTCTTGCCGCAGCCGTTCGACCCGAGGAAGCCGAAGATCTCGCCCGGCTGAATGCGGAAGCTGACGTTGTCAACTGCGGTGAAGTCGCCGAAGCGGACGGTCAGATTCTCGGCCTCGATCACAGGGCCGTTCACAGCTTCGCGCTTGCGCGGCGGGATGACCAGTTCATGATGGCGGGCGCGCCGTTCCTCGGGCAGAAGCGCGATGAAGGCCGCGTCGAGATCCTCCGAGCCGGTCTGGGCCAGCAGGTCGGCGGGACTGCCGGTGGCCAACACCCGCCCTTCGTCCATCGCCACGAGGTGATCGAAGTTCGCAGCTTCCTCCATGTAGGCGCTGGCCACGATCAGGCTCATGCCGGGGCTACCAGCACGGATGCGGCCGATCAGCGCCCAGAACTCCCGCCGCGACAGCGGATCGACGCCTGTGGTCGGCTCGTCGAGGATCAGCAGGTCGGGTTCGTGGATCAGCGCGCAGCACAGGCCCAGTTTCTGCTTCATGCCGCCCGACAGCTTGGCCGCCGGGCGGTTGGCGAAGGCGTCGAGATCGGTCGCTTGAAGCAGGTCGGCGATCCGGCGGTCCCGTTCCGCCCGGCCTTCGCCGAAAAGGCGCCCGAAGAACTCCACGTTCTCGCGCACCGAAAGCGTCGGGTAGAGGTTCCGCCCCAGACCCTGTGGCATGTAGGCGATACGTGGGCAGATGCGCGCCCGGTGGCGGGCGCGCGCCATGTCGCCCTCCAAGACCTCAAGCCGCCCTTCCTGAAGCTTGCGGGCCCCAGAAATCAGCGCAAGCAGGCTGGACTTCCCCGCCCCGTCCGGGCCGATCAGCCCGACGACGCAGCCTGCCGGAAGATCAAGCGTCACCCGATCAAGTGCTGTGACCCGGCCGTAGCGAAGCGACAAGCCGTCGGCCCGCACGACGGGGGCGGTCGGCGTCATTCGAGGACGCGCCCGTCGGCCTCAGCAGGCCAGGGGGCAGCGGGGTCGAGCCGGACCCAGGTGACCCCGGGCAGGCCGGTCTTGGTGTAGTCGGCATATTTCGCCAGCAGTTCCGGCGCGATGCGGGCGCGGACGCGGAACATCAGCTTATCGCGCTCGACCTCGGTCTCGACGGTGCGGGGCGTGAACTGCGCCACGTCCGAGACGAAGTACACCTCGGCCGGCACGACGATGCCCGGGGCCGCGTCCATGATGAGCCGCACTTCGGTGCCCAGCCCGATCCGGCCGACAGCCGCGGTCGGCAGGAAGAAGGTCATGTAGACCTCGCCCAGATCGACCATGTTGACGATCCGGCCGCCCGCGCCGACCACCTCGCCCTCGCGCGCCACGATGAACTGCACGCGGCCGTCGCGCGGTGCCGTCAGGGTGCTGTCCTCGATCTGGACGTCGATCGCCTCGACGGCGGCCGTCGCTGCCGATGACGCGGTGAAACGGGGCCTCCCCGAGGCCCAGC
>NZ_PGTB01000148.1 GCF_002786325.1 Pseudooceanicola lipolyticus
GCCTCGGTCTCGGCATGAGGGCGGCCGCCGGGCTGGGTCCAGCCGCGGCCAACGATGCGGCCGTCCTTGACGATAACGCAGCCGACGGCCGGGTTGGGCCAGCACGCCCCCTGCCCGCGCCGGCCCAGCGACAGGGCCAGCGCCATAAAGCGGGAATCCGCCCGGTTCACTCGTCCGGCTGCGTTTTCGGGCGCAGCTCGTGCACGAAGTCCTCGAAATCGTCGGCGGCCTGGAAGTTCTTGTAAACGCTGGCAAAGCGCACATAGGCCACGGTGTCGATCCGGGCCAGCGCCTCCATCACGATCTCGCCGATCTTGCTGGAGGGAATGTCGGTTTCGCCCATGCTTTCCAGCCGGCGCACGATGCCCGAGATCATCTGGTCGATACGTTCCGGCTCGATCGGGCGTTTCTGCATCGAAATGCGGATCGAGCGCTCCAGCTTGTCGCGGTCGAAATCCTCGCGCTTGCCCGAGGATTTGATCACCACCAGGTCGCGCAGCTGCACCCGTTCATAGGTGGTGAAGCGGCCGCCGCAGGCCGGGCAAAAGCGCCGGCGCCGGATCGACACGTGGTCTTCCGCCGGACGGCTGTCTTTCACCTGGGTGTCGATATTGCCGCAAAATGGACAGCGCATCCAAATTCCCCCGTGTTTCCGCCCCTTTAGGGTCTACCACCCGTTTATCCACAGCCACTATAGGGCGCTTGTCAGGCGTTGTGTAGTGCAATTTCCGCACCACCACATCCTGTGGCATAACGGGCGCAAATCACGCGCATCCCGTTGTTTTCAAAGCAGGATCAGCCCAGATGCGCGGCCACCCGGCGGCTGTGCGGCGCATCGCGATGTTCGAACAGGTAAATCCCCTGCCAGGTGCCCAGCACCATGCGCCCGCTGCTAACCGGAATGGACAGCGACACCGGCAGCAGCGCCGCCTTGATATGGGCCGGCATGTCGTCGGGCCCTTTCAGCGTATGGCGCAGATAGGACAGCGACGGATCGGTCGCCGGCGGCACGCAGCGCGACAGCCAGGCCAGCAGGTCGGTCTGCACATCCGGGTCGGCATTTTCCTGGATCAACAGCGAACAGGAGGTGTGGCGCACGAACAGCGTCAACAGCCCATCCGTCGCCCCGGTGTCATGCAGCCAGCCCGCAACCTCGCGGGTCAGTTCGTAAAGCCCCTGCCCTCGGGTGCCGAGATGGAATTCGGTCTGCGCCATGCCGGGTCAGAATTCCAGGTTCTTGCGGTCCAGACAATAGTTGCGGGCGAAGGCGACGCTCAGATTGTCGCCGACGCGACGCATCGACAGGAACAGGCCGTCGCGTGGAACGGCCCCTGGTGGTGGGGTCAGCGAAAACTGGACTGAAGAGGTGCGGTTGCTGGTTTCCGGCGCGCCGCGGCTGCGCACCAGATACACGCGCTGGGTGCTGTCGGCTCCCAGAACGCGCATGGCGTAATCACCGGCGGCGCACCAGAAATCCGGCCCGCCCGACCCGGGCGCGCCGACCACTTCAAAACCGCCGCCGGACAGGGGATTCACCGTCAGCAGGTTATCCGCCTGCCAGGCCGGGGCGGCGACCGGCGCCAGCGCCATCAGGGCGGCGCACAGGCCGGTTCGCAGCTGGGTCATCACGCGCTCCTTGTCGGTCGGGGCTTAGGGCCGCAGGATCGGGGGCACGGCCGGTTCGGCGCCATAGCAATATTGCTGCGCCGCCCCCGCGCGCAGGTTGTCACCGACATCGTTCATCGACAGGGCAAACCCCGGCTGCAGGTCGGCACCGGGCGGCGGGGTCAGCGAGAACTGCACCGCCTTGCGGCCGGGCCGGCTGACGCTGGGGCCGATGGCGCGCCAGAGATACAGGCGCTGTACCGCGGCGGCCCGCATCTGGCGATAGGCATAATCGCCGGCGCCGCACCAGAAATCGGTGGGGCCAGAGCCGACCTCGCTGACAACCTCGAACACGCCGTCGCCCAGTGGGACAACCTCGTGCCGGTTATAGGCCGTCCAGGCCGAGCCAAGCGTGGGCAGCAGGGCGAGCGCCGCCCCGATGGTGAGTGTGGTGATATGTTTCATCTGTCTTGGACCTTTTCTGCTTCAAAATGGCCCGTCCCAGACAGAGTGTGAGCGCGCCGCGCCTGTTTTGCAAGCGACGGCTGATCACAAGCGGGTCAGAATAAGGGGCGGCTGTACCGCGACAGGGGCTGTCATCCCCGCGCAAGCGGGATTCTCGAACCGGCAGCGCCCTGCCCCGCCATGCGGGCACACGCTTGGCGGCGCCAAGCGCTGTGACCCGCCCGCGCGGATTATGAACAGCCTCAGCTGTCCATTTTCAGGGCGGAGATGAACGCTTCCTGCGGGATGTCGACCTTGCCGAACTGGCGCATCTTCTTTTTCCCGGCCTTCTGCTTTTCCAGCAGCTTGCGTTTGCGGGTGGCGTCGCCGCCATAACATTTGGCGGTCACGTCCTTGCGCAGCGCGCTCAGGGTTTCGCGGGCGATCACCTTGCCACCGATGGCGGCCTGGATCGGGATCTTGAACATGTGGCGCGGGATCAGCTCTTTCAGCTTTTCGCACATCGCCCGGCCGCGCATCTCGGCACGGTCGCGATGCACCATCATCGACAGCGCGTCGACCGGTTCGTCATTCACCAGCACCTGCATCTTGACCAGGTTGTCCTGACGATAGCCGATCATCTGGTAGTCGAAGCTGGCATAGCCCTTGGTGACCGATTTCAGCCGGTCGTAGAAATCGAACACCACCTCGTTCAGCGGCAGGTCATACACCACCAGCGGGCGGGTGCCGGCATAGGTCAGTTCCTGCTGGATGCCGCGGCGGTCCTGGCACAGTTTCAGCACGTCGCCCAGATAGTCGTCGGGCACCATGATGGTGGCCTTGATGCGCGGCTCTTCGATATGGTCGACATGGGTCATGTCGGGCATGTCGGCGGGGTTGTGCAGTTCCTGCATCGACCCGTCCTTCATGTAGACGTGATAGACCACCGAAGGCGCGGTGGTGATCAGCTCGATATCGTATTCGCGTTCCAGCCGGTCGCGGATCACCTCGAGATGCAGCAGCCCGAGAAAGCCGCAGCGAAAGCCAAAGCCCAGCGCGGCGGAGGTTTCCATTTCAAAGCTGAACGAGGCATCGTTCAGCGCCAGCTTCTCGATCGCGTCGCGCAGATCCTCGAACTCGGCGCTGTCCACCGGGAACAGCCCGCAGAACACCACCGGGATCGACGGTTTGAAGCCGGGCAACGGTTTCTCGGCGCCCTTCTTCTCGTGGGTGATGGTATCGCCGACCTTGGTGTCGCGCACCTGCTTGATCGAGGCGGTGATAAAGCCGATCTCGCCCGGGCCGAGCTCGGCCACGTCGCGCATCGCCGGGCGGAACACGCCGATCTTGTCGATCTGGTGCACGGTCCCGTTGCGCATGAACTTGACGCGGTCATTCTTCTTCATCACCCCGTCCATGATGCGGACCAGGACGACGACGCCCAGGTAGGGATCGTACCACGAATCGACCAGCATCGCCTTGAGCGGCGCGGCGCGGTCGCCCTTGGGCGCGGGCAGCCGGTGGCAGATCGCCTCGAGCGTTTCGTGGATGCCGATGCCGGATTTGGCCGAGACCAGCAGCGCCTCGGAGGCGTCGATGCCGATCACGTCCTCGATCTGTTCCTTCACCCGGTCGGGTTCGCTGGCCGGCAGGTCGATCTTGTTCAGCACCGGGACGATCTCGTGATCCGCATCGATGGCCTGGTAGACATTGGCCAGCGTCTGCGCCTCGACCCCCTGGGTGCTGTCGACAACCAGCAGCGAGCCTTCGACGGCATGCATCGAGCGCGACACCTCGTAGGCAAAGTCGACATGGCCGGGCGTGTCGATCAGGTTCAGCACATAGGTCTCACCATTGTCGGCGAGATATTCCAGCCGGACGGTATTGGCCTTGATGGTGATACCGCGCTCGCGCTCGATATCCATGGCGTCGAGCAGCTGCTCTTTCATCTCGCGGTTGGAGACGGTGTTGGTGGCCTGAATCAGACGGTCGGCAAGCGTGGACTTGCCGTGATCGATATGGGCCACGATCGAAAAATTGCGGATATGCGCGAGGTCGGTCATGCTGCGGGATATGATGCGGATTTGGGATTTGGTCAATGGCGCGTGAAACGGTGCTGAGCCTGCGGGTGACCGGTCGGGTGCAGGGGGTTTCCTTTCGCGCCTGGACTCAGGCCGAGGCGTTGCAGCGCGGCCTGGACGGCTGGGTGCGCAACGAGGCGGACGGGTCGGTCTCGGGCGTGATCGCCGGCGATGCGGCGGCGGTGGCGGCGATGCTGCGGGCGCTGCAGCGCGGGCCCGGCGCGGCGCGGGTCACCGGGGTGACGACCGCGCCCTATGACGGCGATGTGGCGGGCGGATTTGTGATCCGCCGCTGAGCGCGGCGCGATGCGGGCCGGATTGAAAGGCCGCCGCGGTTTCGGCATAAACAGCGAAAACCTGCCCCGCGAAGGGGCGATACGAGCGGATAGCATAGCAGACCATGATACGCATTCTTGCAGCGCTGATTGTCCTGACATTTGTGGCCTCCTGCGGCTCGGGCCGCGGATCGGCGGTGACGCGGGTTGTCGGCGGGCCGATCACCTCGGCCTGCATGCAGGCGGCCCGCACCGGCGCCACGCTGGAACGCTGCGGCTGCGTGCAGGCGGTGGCCAATGACTCGCTCAGTTCCAGCGATCAGCGGCGCGGCGCGGCCTTCTTCACCGATCCGCAGCGCGCGCAGGAGATCCGCCAATCCTCCAGCCGCAGCGATTCGGAATTTTGGGAACGGTGGAGCGCGTTTAGTCAAAAAGCCGCAGAACTGTGCGAGTAGCCCGAAAGGTGCGTTGATTTCTTGACCTCGAGGAAGCCTGTGGTCATGAAGGTCTGAAGGCTGAGGGGCTGCTTATGCTGATCAAGGGCGTCACCCTGCGCGGGCTGGAAGTGTTCGAGGCACTGGCCCGGACCGGATCGGTCGCGCAGGCGGCCGAGCTCACCGAGCTGAGCCAGCCGGCGGTCAGCCAGCAGCTGCGCAACCTGGAATCGGCACTGGGCACCGATCTGGTTGACCACACGCGCCGGCCGATGGTTCTGACCGCCGCGGGGCGCAGCTTTCTCGCGCGGACCGAAGCGGTGCTGAACGAATTGCGGCTGGCACAGAGCGAGCTGACGGTGATGGACCTGACCCATCTGACCACGCTCAGCATCGGCATGATCGACGATTTCGACAATGACATCACGCCGCGCCTGGCCACGGTGCTGGCCGACAACATGGTCAAATGCCGGTTCAAGCTGGTCACCGCCTCGAGCAATGAGATCAGCGCGGCGATGGCGGCACGCGAGCTGCACATGGCGGTGGCGGCGAATACCGACCAGGTGCTGGAGGGCATCCGCGAATATCCGCTGGTGCGCGACCCGTTCATCCTGGTCACCCCGCGCGGCGCGATCGAGGATCCGCGCGAGATCCGGGACAAGCGCAGCACCCTGCCCTTTCTGCGCTATACCCGCGAGCAGCTGATCAGCCGCCAGATCGAGGCGCATCTGGCGCGGCGCAACCTGGATTTCGAGGAACGGTTCGAGATCGGCAGCCACCTGGCGCTGATGGCGATGGTGGCGCGGCGCATCGGATGGACGGTGACGACACCGCTGGGCTACATGCGCGCGGTGCGCTTCCAGGACGAGATCGACGCCTTTCCACTGCCTTTCGAGGGGTTTGCCCGCACCATCTCGTTATTCGCGGCGGCGGATTGGAACGACAAGGTGCCACGCGACATCGCCCAGACCCTGCGCCACCTGGTACAGCGCAAGATGATCGCACCCGCGGTGGCACGGCTGCCCTGGCTGGCCGGCGATCTGCGCCTGATCGAAGCCTGAACAAGGGCAGCACGCGCCGGTGAACTGTGGCGGAGCCGTCGCAATCACAGCCGCTTACGTAAAATTTTCGCCATTTTTTAAGGGTACCTGAAAGCGATTGAGGGCAGCACGGGTGATCCAAAATGGGCAAGAATGACTGTGACGAGGACGCGAAGGACGAGACGCTAGAACACGAGGACGCGCGCGACGAGGAAGGCGACGAGTACAACGAGGAAGGCGACGAGCGCGACGAGGAAGACGACGAGTACGACGAGGAAGACGACGAGCGCGACGAGGACGACGACGAGCGCGACGAGGACGACGACGAGCGCGACGAGGAAGACGACGAGCGCGACGAAGAAGACGACGGGCACGACGAGGAAGACGACGGGCACGACGAAGACGACGACGAGCGCGACGAGGACGACGACGAGCGCGACGAGGAAGACGACGAGCGCGACGAGGAAGACGACGAGCGCGACGAGGAAGACGACGAGCGCGACGAGGAAGACGACGAGCGCGACGAGGAAGACGACGAGCGCGACGAGGAAGACGACGAGCGCGACGAGGAAGACGACGAGCACGACGAGGAAGACGACGAGCGCGACGAGGAAGACGACGAGCGCGACGAGGAAGACGACGAACGCGACGAGGACGACGACGAACGCGACGAGGAAGACGACGAACGCGACGAGGAAGACGACGAGCGCGACGAGGACGACGACGAGCGCGACGAGGACGACGACGAACGCGACGAGGAAGACGACGAACGCGACGAGGAAGACGACGAACGCGACGAGGAAGACGACGAACGCGACGAGGAAGACGACGAACGCGACGAGGAAGACGACGAACGCGACGAGGAAGACGAGCGCGACGAGGACGACGACAGGGATACCGGTGCGGGCACGACCTATACCGATCAGTTCTTTGTCCTGAGTTCCGTCGAGCGCGGGGAAACGGCCGAGGTCTTCGAGATGGACCTGGTCGACCGCAACAATGACGGCGACTTCGACAAGCACGACGATGACAGCATCGACGGGCAGGACATCAAATCGTCCTATGACGATACCACCGTCACCATCGAGACGGCTGACGACGGCCAGATCACCTATACCGGCGCGATGCTGAAACTCGATGACGGGCGCTGGGTGTTCACCCCCACCGATGGGCAGGTGTTGCAAAGCGGCTCGCTGGTTTCGGCCTCGCGATCTTCGGGCCATAAATCACCGCTGTATGCCGAGGATCTGGGACCGGTCTGTTTCACCCCCGGCACGCTGATCCAGACCACCCAGGGCCTACGGCCGGTCGAGGCGCTGCGCCCTGGCGAGTTGATCCTGACGCGCGACCACGGACCGCAGCCGCTGCTGGGCCTCTGCCGCGAACGATTTACCGCGCTGGGCGCGGCGGCGCCGGTGCTGATCCGCAAGGGCGCGCTGGGCAATGATGCCGACCTGATCGTGTCTCAGCAGCACCGCATGCTGATCTGCGACTGGCGCGCCGAGCTGTATTGCGGCGCCCCCGAGGTGCTGGTGGCCGCGCGCCACCTGGTGGATGGCGGCGCGATTTCGCTGCTGCCCGGCGGCATGGTGGACTATTTGCACCTGCGCTTTACCGGGCACGAAATCGTCACCGCCGCGGGCATTCCTTCGGAAAGCCTGTTCCCGGAATTCGCCGCACTTGTCGACGCGCGGTCGCCCCGGGCGGCCCTGGCCCGTCCGACCCTGCGCAGCTATGAGGGGGCGGCGCTGGCGGCCTGAGCGCGGCGCGTTGCATTAACCCATTGACTTTTGGGCGCCCAGGCCCCATCTGGGCGCCTGTAGTCGCCGGCATCCTTTCCGGTCCGGAACATCCTTCCGATCCTGCGATACAAGTTTTCCCGCATTCAGGTTCTCCTGTTTCGCGTAGGGGCTTTCGCGATTACGGCCGCCGGGCAATTCGGCCCGCGGTTCTGTCGCAGCCCGTTTTCACCCTGTGTATCCAACCAGGGCAATCCGGCCCGCCATGGTGGCGTGGCCCGAAAGGACTTAAAATGACATTCGAGATGCTGGGCCTGCGCCCCGCACTGCTGGCCCGTCTGGCCGAGCTTTCCCTGACCGAACCCACCCCGATTCAAAGCCGGGCGATCCCCGAAGTGATGAATGGGCGCGACGTGATGGGCCTGGCCCAGACCGGCACCGGCAAGACCCTGGCCTTTGGCCTGCCGATCGCCGACGCGCTGTTGCAGGACCAGATGCGCTGCATGCCGAAATCGGCGCATGGGCTGATCCTGGCGCCGACCCGTGAACTGGCCAAGCAGATCCACGACAACCTGTCGGCGGTGCTGAAAGGCGCGCATCTGCGCCTGGGCCTTGTGGTTGGCGGTGCCTCGCTGAACGCCCAGGCCCAGCGGATGCAGCGCGGCGTTCACCTGCTGATCGCCACGCCGGGCCGGTTGCTGGACCTGATCGAGCGCGACGCCATCCGCCTGGACGACACCCGCTATCTGGTGCTGGACGAGGCCGACCACATGCTGGATCTCGGCTTTATCCACGCGCTGCGCCGGATCGCCAAGATGCTGCGCGACGAGCGGCAGACGCTGCTGTTTTCGGCCACCATGCCCAAGCAGATGAACGAGATCGCGGCGGCCTTCCTGACCCGCCCGGTGCGGATCGAGGTGGCACCGCCGGGCAAGACCGCCGACAAGATTGACCAGTCGGTGATCTTTGTCGATGCCGCCGCCAAAAGCGAAACGCTGTCCGACCTGCTGGATGGCCACCGCGACGAGCTGGCGCTGGTGTTCACCCGCACCAAACACGGCGCCGACCGGCTGAGCCGCAAGCTGGGCCAGTCGGGCTTTGCCGTCGGGGCGATCCACGGCAACAAGTCGCAGGGTCAGCGGACGCGGGCGCTGGAAGAGTTCCGGCAGGGCAAGCTGCGGGTGCTGGTCGCCACCGATGTCGCCGCGCGCGGCATCGACATCCCCGATGTGCGCCACGTCTACAACTTCGAGCTGCCCAACGTACCGGACAATTACGTGCACCGGATCGGCCGCACCGCCCGCGCCGGGCGCGACGGCCGCGCGGTCAGCCTGTGTTCGCCCGCCGAAGCCGGCGAGCTGCGCGGCATC
>NZ_PGTB01000149.1 GCF_002786325.1 Pseudooceanicola lipolyticus
TCAGCGCCCTTTCGAAATCCTCCAGCGCTGCGGCGGGTTGGCCCAGCCGGTCGCGCAGCAACCCGCGCAGGTTGTGCTGGCGCGCCTGTCCGGGGGCCAGGTCGATGGCCTTGTCCGCCGCCTCCAGCGCCGCGGACAACTGGCCGGTGTTCAGCCGCAGCTGCGCCAGCAAATACCAGCCGCCGGCATCGCCGGGCAGAGCCGCCAGCAGGCGCGCCAGCTGCGCCTCGGCCGGCTGGTATTCGCCCAGCAGGATCAGCGTCTGCGCCAGGTTGCGGCGCGCATCGTGAAAGCCGGGATCGAGCGTCAGCGATTTGCGGAAATATCCCAGCCCGTCGCGCGGCCGCTCGGACAGGCACAGCGCGACCCCGGCGAGGTTAGGAAAAACCGGATGAGACTTGTGCTGTGCCATGGCTTTTTTCGCGGCCTTATAGGCGGCTTTTGCCCGCCCCTGCCGCAATAGGCCCAGCGTGGCCTGCTCATCATTTTGCCATGACATGTAACAGATTTATGATTGCCGATTCCGGCGACAAGTGGCGAAAGAATAAATTTGAGTCTTTTAGTAGAATTAGGCCGGGTATCGCCGAATTTCTACGCAAAAATAGAGGGCTAGTCCTGCACCATGGCCGAGGCCAGCCGCGCGGCGGCGGCCACGCCATCGACCAGCGGAACCGGGGTGTTCGCGGCCAGCGCGCTGCGCAGAGGCGCCATCCCGGCACAGCCCAGCACCACCGATTGCGCGCCTTCGGTACCGGCTTGGACGATTTCTTCGCCCAGCCGTGCCAGCACCGCGCTGCCGCCGGCCTCGACCTCCAGCACCGACAAGCCGCTGGCGCGCACCGAGACGCAATTGAGCGCAAAACCGTAGCTGTCGATATTGCCGCGGATCACCGGGACCGAGACGGGCAGGGTGGTCACCACCGAAAACCGCTGCCCCAACAGCGCCGCCATGTGATAGGCCGCCTGGCCGATGCCGATCACCGGGCAATGTGCGGCGGAACGGATCTCGGCCAGGCCGGTATCGTCGAAACAGCCGATCACCAGGGCGTCGGCGCCGAAGGCGCGCGCCTCGGGCAGCATCGCCTGCAGGCCCGGCACCGCGGCAGCGCCATCCGCCGCCCCCTGGATGGCCGGTGGTCCGTCGACATTGGTCCAGCCGCTGATTTCGGCCCAGGGCGCGGCCGCCTGCGCCGCCGCCACCATGCTCTGCGTCATCGCTTCCGTGGAATTCGGGTTGAGGTAAAGCAGCCGCACCTTACACGCCTTTGCCCGCATCCGAGCCCCGGCGCGCGCGCCGGCGGCCGATCACCCAGACGGTCAGGATGAACACGGCGATGATGGCAAAGGAAAATGCCGTGGTCAGCGTGCCCAGCGCATAGATCACCGGAGTGGTCACGTTGGTGGTCATGCCAAAGATCTCCAACGGCAGGGTATTATAGCTGCCCGCGGTCAGCAGGGTGCGCGCAAATTCGTCGTAGCTCAGCGTGAAGCCGAACAGCGCAACGCCGATCAGCGAGGGTGCGATGATCGGCAGGATCACATGCTGGATGGTCTGCCAGGCCGTCGCCCCCTGGTCGCGCGCGGCCTCTTCAAAACTGGGGTCGAAGCGGTTGAACACCGCGAACATGATCAGCAGGCCGAAGGGCAGGGTCCAGGTCAGCTGCGCGCCCAGCCCGCTGGTGGCCCAATGGATCTTGAAGCCCAGCTGGTTGAAGATCAGCCCAACGCCCAGCGAGATCAGGATCGAGGGGATCACCAGCGAGGTGACGGCGAGGTAAAACAGCAGGCCAGACCCGGCAAAGCGCTTGCGGAAGGCCAGACCGGCCATCACCGACACCACCACCGTTACCACCATCACCATCAGACCCAGCGCCAAGGACCGGCGGAAGGCACCCCAGATGTCGCCCACCGCCTGTTCCTGGAACAGGTCGTGGAACCAGTGCAGCGACACCCCGCGCATCGGGAAGGTCAGCCCGCCGCCGGGGCCCTGGAAGCTGAGGATGCCGATGGTGATCGTCGGGCCATAGAGGAACAGGACGAACAGGCCGAAGAAAATGGCAAGCAGGTAAAAGCTGCGCGGGCGCGGTTCCATCTTACAACTCCTTGCGAATGTTGACGAAGCGCAGCAGGATCGCGATCACGATCAGCACCGTGCACAACAGCACGATCGCGGTGGCCGCCGCCGAGGGATATTGCAGCAACCCGATATCGTTCGAGATCAGCCGCCCGACATTGGCCCGCTGCGAGCCGGACATGAAGCGCACGGTGATGAAATCGCCCATCACCAGCGTCACCACGAAGATGGTGCCGATCATGATCCCCGGCTTGGTCAGCGGGATGATCACGTTGGTCAGCGTCTGGAAGCCCGAGGCGCCGTTGTCATACGCGGCTTCGATCAGCGATTTGTCGATGCGCATCATGGTGTTGAAGATCGGCACCACCATAAACAGCGTGTAAAGGTGGACAAAGGCCAGGATCACCGAGAAATCGGAATACAGCAGCCATTCCAGCGGTTCGTCGATCACGCCCCAGGAAATCAGCGTCTGATTGGCAATTCCGTTGCGGCCCAGGAACGGAATCCAGCTGATCATGCGGATGATGTTCGAGGTCCAGAACGGGATGGTGCACAGCAGGAACAGTGCGATCTGCGTGTTCTGGTTGCGGACGTGGAAGGCCAGGAAATAGGCCACGGTGAAGCCGATGGTCAGGGTGAAGAACCAGGTGATCGCGGCATAGCGGAAGGTGGCCCAGAACACCCGATAGGTCACCTCCGAGCCGAACAGGAATTCGTAGTTTTCCAGGGTGAAGGCCGGGATGATCGAAAATTCGGTCGCCTGCCAGAAGCTGACGATGAAGATCATCACGATCGGGGCCACCAGGAACCCGATAAGCACCAGCGACAATGGCGCCGCCTGCAGCCATCCCAGAACATGCCGGTTCTTCAGCATCGCGCCTGCCACTTCCTGTTGCCAAAATTAGTCTTTGGAGATGCCATCGCCTCGCCAGTGATCCGGGAGGCAATGGCGCCGGGGGCGATGCGCCCCCGGGCCCTAATCACGGGTTCAGACGCCTTACGCGGCGATGAACTCGTTCCACTTGCGCACCATGTACTGGTTTTCGTCCATCACCGCGTTCCAGCAGGCGACGCGACCCATGCGCTCGTAGAAATCGCCGCCGTCGCGCACCTCGCCCGCCTGGGCCAGGGTGTCGCCGGTGGGCGAGGTGATGACATCGGTGGCTTCCTTGCCCTCGAACCAATAGCCCCACTCGTTTTCGGTCATGAAATCTTTCGAGGTTTCCGGCACCGCCGAGTAATAGCCCTGCCGCATCAGATAGCCGCCGACCCAGCCCGAGAGATACCAGTTGATATATTCATAGGCCGCGTCCAGCTCGAGCCCGGACAGCGACGAGGACAGGCCGATGCCGCCGCCCCACGACCGGTAGCCTTCCTTCAGCGGCTGGTAGACGCAGGGGATGCCGCGCGATTTGACCGCGGTGATCGCCGGCGACCACATCGACTGGATCACCACCTCGCCCGAGGCCATCAGGTTGACCGACTCGTCAAAGGTTTTCCAGAAGGCGCGGAACTGGCCGTTCTGCTTGGCCTCGGTGAAGATCGCCATGGTCTTGTCGATCTCCTCGCGGGTCATGTTGCCCTTGTCGCCATATTCGATCTCGCCCATCGCCTCGCAGACCATGGCCATGTCCATGATGCCGATCGAGGAGATGTCGAGGATCGACGCCTTGCCCTTGAACTCGGGGTTCAGCAGTTCGGTCCAGGATTCGATCGGCCGGCCGATCAGGTCGGGGCGGATGCCCAGCGTGTCGGCGTTGTAGATCGTCGGGATCAGCGTCATCCAGCCGGTTTCCTCGGCGGCAAAGCTGGTGCCGCCGGGGCCGTCGACAAAGCCGACCGTGTGCGGCGCGGTGCCCTGGGCGATCACGCTTTCCGGTGTCAGCTTGCCCGAACGGAAGATGCCGACAATCTTGTCGTAATTGGCGATCTTGGAAGTATCCATCGCCTGCAGGTTGCCGGTGGGCCAGACCTTTTTGCAGATCCAGTATTCGATATCGGCGATGTCAAAGCTGTCGGGCTGGGTGGCGGCGCGCTGGGTCACCGCGTCGGAATCCAGCGCCGTCATTTCAAGCGTGAAGCCCAGGTCTTCCTTCACCTTCTGCGCGACATCGTTGAGATTCGACACGCCGGTGCCGAACTGGCGCAGGGTGACGTCCTTGATCTCCTGCGCCCAGATCATCGGCGCGGGCAGGGCGGTGGCCGCGGCGGCGGCGGCACCCGATTTCAGGATCGAACGGCGCGAATATCTCATCTTCGACATGGTATCTTCCTCGTGTTGGACAGTGTGTCAGGATTGGAGGCGGTGCTGCCGCCCCTCGTCCCAGGCCAGGCACACGGCCTCGCCCGGGGATTTTGGCAGTGCGAAAAACTGCTCTTCCGCGACCAGCGCGACCACTTCGGTCTCGTCGGCCAGCCGGGTGGTGACCGCGACCCGGTCGCCCTGGTATTCAACCGAGGTAACGGTGGCGGCATGACCGTCATCGGCCAGGCGCACCGCATCGGACCGGATCGCATAGCGGGCGCCGCCGGGCAGCGAGACGACGTTGTGACCGCCCATGAAGCGGGCGACGAATTCGGTCTTGGGCGCGTTGAACACCTCGCGGGCGCTGCCGGCCTGCTCGATCACGGCGTTGTTCATCACCACCACTTCGTCGGCCAGCGCCAGCGCCTCGTCCTGGCCGTGGGTGACGTGGATGAAGGTGATGCCCAGCTCGCGCTGCAGCCGCTTCAGCTCGGCCCGCATGCGGATGCGCAGGAAGGGGTCCAGCGCCGAAAGCGGTTCGTCCAGCAGCAGAACCCGCGGCTCGGTGATCAAGGCTCGCGCCAGCGCGACGCGCTGTTGCTGCCCGCCCGACAGCTGCGCCGGCAGCCGTTCGGCCAGGTGGCCCATATCGACCAGCTCCAGCAATTCGTCGGCCTTGGCATGGCGCTGTGCCTTGTCGATGCCCTTCATCTTCAGCGAAAAGGCGACATTGTCGCGCACGCTCAGATGCGGGAACAGCGCATAGCTTTGGAACATCATCGCGGTGCCGCGCCGGGCCGGGGGCAGGGTGGAAATATCGCTGCCATCCAGCAGGATGGCACCTTCGGACACGCTTTCATGGCCGGCGATCATCCGCAGCGTGGTGGACTTGCCGCAGCCCGAAGGGCCCAGCAGGCAGACATAGCTTTGCGGCGCAAACACATGGTTGATATCGCGCACCGCCACCGTGTCGCCATAGCGTTTGGTCAGATGTACCAGTTCCAGATCCTGTGTGGTCCGCATCGCCCCTGTCCGCTGCATCGGTTTCGGTGAGGCTGCACGCAAGCGCGTCGAATCGCGCAGCGCTTTCGCGCCGGATCGGGGCGGAAAATTGGCGGTGCCGCAATTTTGATCGGCAGCTGCCTGAGTGTGCACATTATTTGGCGCAATATTGTATACGATCTTGCCAACAATGCTGGGGCCTTGTTGTTCCAACCTGCTAAGGGCAGACTCGGCCGGAAGGGAATGATGATGGAAAAGATGGCGCAGATGCGGGAGGCCGGGGCCCAGGGGATTGCCGATCAGCTGGCCATGGCCATCCACGAGCATCGCCTGACGCCCGGGGCCAAGCTGTCCGAGGATGAGGTCGGCGAGGTGTTCGGGGTCAGCCGCACGGTGGTGCGCGCGGCGCTGCAGATTCTTGCCCATGACAAGCTGGTCGATCTCAAGCGCAATCGCGGCGCCTTTGTCGCGCAGCCTTCGGTGCGCGAGGCGCGCGAGGTGTTCGAGGCGCGCGCGCTGCTGGAGCCGCGCACCGCCCGGTCTGCCGCCGAGCGGATCACGCCGGACGACCTGTCCGGGCTGACCCGCCACATCGAGGCGGAACATGCCGCGCTGGCCGCCGACGAACCGGGCCGCGCGCTGTTCCTGTCCGGTCAATTCCATGTCGAGATTGCCCGCATCGCCGACCAGGACACCATCGCCGCCTTTATCGGCCAGCTGGTCGCGCGATCCTCGCTGATCATTGCGCTGTACTGGCACCGCCGCGCCGCGCTGTGCGAAAGCCACGCGCATCACGCCCTGATCGATGCCTTTGCAGCGGGCGACGGTGACCTGGCCGAAGAGCTGATGAAGAGCCACCTGGTCGACCTCGTCACCTCGTTGGACCTGCGCAACCGAACGTCGGCGCCGACCACCCTGCGCGAGGCCCTGGGCCAATGACGCCGGCCTTTCGCACCGCCGCGCCTGCGGATCTTGTCCAGGTGCTGGACTGGGCCGCCGCCGAAGGCTGGAACCCGGGGCTGGACGATGCCGCCGCCTTCCACGCCGCCGATCCGCAGGGCTTCTTCCTGGCCGAACGGGACGGCGCAGCGGTTGCGGCGATTTCGGTGGTCAATCACTCGGACAGCTTTGCCTTTCTCGGCCTGTATCTCTGCCGACCGGAATGGCGGGGCCAGGGCGTTGGCTATGCCCTCTGGGCGCATGCGCTGGCCCATGCCGGCACCCGCACCGTCGGGCTGGACGGGGTGGCGGCGCAGCAGGCCAATT
The DNA here is from genome assembly GCF_002786325.1 of Pseudooceanicola lipolyticus. GTDB lineage: Bacteria > Pseudomonadota > Alphaproteobacteria > Rhodobacterales > Rhodobacteraceae > Pseudooceanicola_C > Pseudooceanicola_C lipolyticus. The sequence continues at coordinate 6,588 of NZ_PGTB01000149.1, forward strand.
ACGCCAAGTCGGGATTCGTCCTGACCGGCGCCACGCTGCGCCTGGAAGGCGATCTGGCGCCGCAGGCGGCGCCGGATAACCGTGCCGCCACGCCAGAAGACACCGCGCGCCTGCTGGCGCTCGACTCGGCTGCCAACGGGGTGGAACGCCCGCGGTTTCTGTCGGCCTGGACCGCGTCCGGACCGCAGCGCCGGACGGTGGTTCTGGGGTCGGCCCAAGGTCCCGTCGGGTTTGCCACCGCCCGGCTGTGCCGCGCGGGCTGCAAGATCGGGCCAATCGTGGCACCCGACAGTGAGGCCGCCCTGGCGCTGGCGCGCGCCGCGCTGGATGCGATCGGCGGCAGCCGGGCCATCATCGATGTGCCCGAGGGCAACGCGGCGCTGGTATCGGCGCTGCGCAAGCAGGGCTTTGCCGAGACTTTCGCCACAGCCCGCATGTATCGCGGCGCGCCGCCGCAGACCGGCCCGGCGCTGCAGGCCATTGCCACGATGGAACTGGGCTGAGCGCTTGACAAGACCGGGCGCGGCTGCGCAGATGCCCCTCGCTGGTGCCCGCGGTTCACGCCGCGGGTGAAAAGGGAATGCGACAGGGCCGAAAGGTCCAAGCGCAGCCGCCCCCGCGACCGTGACCGGAGAGGTCGCCCACTGCCACTGGCCACCGGCCGGGAAGGCAGGGCGATCGCCGGGGCAAAACGCCCCGACATCCGCAAGCCGGGAGACCTGCCAGCAGTTGATGACGTGAACCAGACGGGGTGTTCTGGGGACGGGTCCCGCGCCGGATTCGCCTTGCCCCCCGTCCCGAACGAACGGGCGATGATGTGAAGGATTGCGACGCGGCCACCGCACCAACCGAATTGCTGGTCTGCACCTCGTGCCGCGCCGGGCAGGAGATCGGACCCGACGGGCTGCGCCCCGGTGCGAAACTGCACGCCGCGCTGGCGGCGATGGACTGGCCCGATGGCGTGGAGCTGCGGGCGGTCGAGTGTTTTTCCAACTGCGACCAGGGCTGCTCCGTCGTCCTGCGCGGCGGCGCCGGGCGTTGGACCTATGTCTATGGTCGGCTTGACGAAACCCTGGCGCCAGTCGTGCATGACGGTGCCGCCCGCTATCACGCCACCGATAACGGCCTGGTCCCCTGGCGTGAGCGCCCCGAACATTTCCGCAAGAACTGCATCGCGCGGATCCCCCCTCTGGAGTTGCCCGAATGAACGAACTCACCAAGCTGCCCGTCACCGTGATCACCGGCTTTCTCGGTTCGGGTAAGACCACGCTGATCCGGCACCTGATGCAGAACCCGCAGGGCAAACGCCTGGCGGTGATCGTCAACGAATTCGGCGATGTTGGTGTCGATGGCGAGATCCTGAAATCCTGCGCCATTCCCGACTGCCCCGAGGAGAACATCCTGGAACTGGCCAATGGCTGTATCTGCTGCACCGTGGCCGATGATTTCATTCCCACCATCGAGGCCCTGATGGCGCTGGAGCCGCGGCCGGAACATATCCTGATCGAAACCTCCGGCCTGGCCCTGCCCAAGCCGCTGCTGAAAGCCTTCGACTGGCCCGATATCCGTTCGCGCATCACCGTGGACGGGGTGATCGCGCTGGCCGATGCCGAGGCGGTGGCCGCGGGCCGGTTCGCCCCCGACGTCGATGCGGTCGAGCGCCAGCGTGCCGCGGACGAGGGGCTGGACCATGAAACGCCGCTGTCGGAAGTGTTCGAAGACCAGATTTCCTGTGCCGATATCATCCTGCTGACCAAGCCCGATCTTGCCGGGGCCGCAGGGCTGGCCAAGGCGCGCGAGTTGATCGCCGCCGAAGCGCCGCGCCCGCTGCCGGTGGTCGAGGTGGCCGAGGGCGTGGTCGATCCCCGCGTCATCCTGGGGCTGGAAGCGGCCGCCGAAGACGACATGGCCGCGCGCCCGTCGCATCACGACGGCGCCGACGATCACGAACATGACGATTTCGACAGCGTGGTGGTGGATCTGCCCGAGCTTGCCGATCCCGCCGAGTTGGTGGCACGGATCGAGGCGCTGGCAAAACAGCGCAACATTCTGCGGGTCAAGGGCTATGCCGCCGTGGCGGGCAAACCGATGCGCCTGCTGGTGCAGGCGGTGGGCGCGCGGGTGCGCCAGCAGTTCGACCGGCCGTGGAAGCCGGGCGAAGAGCGGCTGGGCCGGCTGGTGGTGATCGCCGAACATGACGACATCGACGCCGGGGCGATCCGCGCGGCGCTGGCGGGATAGGGGGCGGTGGCGCGGAGGCTGATCGCTGACGCTGCGGAGG
>NZ_PGTB01000014.1 GCF_002786325.1 Pseudooceanicola lipolyticus
CTAGGGGCGGCCCTTTCCCTGTTTCAGGGAAGGCTGCGCTGTACCCGGGAACCCCTGCCTTCGGCCGGCGTCCGGTGGCGGCCAGGTCACGCTGGAATTCCTGCGATTTCAGCTGGTGGCGGGCGCCGAAATAAAAGGACACGACAATGCCCAGCAGCCACCACAGCGGCTCGGGCACCAGCGCCAGCCCCTGCATCCGCGCCGCGAACCACAGCGGATCGGCCATCGCCGCCACGAACAGGCCCAACGTGCCCAGCGCCAGCGCTGGGCGCGGCAGCCGGTTGACCCCATCCATCACCCGGTCGAACCAGCCGGGGCATGGCCGGGCGAATTCGGCGCCCAGCTGCGCCATCGCCTGCCCCTGCAGCGTGGCGGCGCGGCCTGCGCCGGCCTCGGCGTTTTCGCGAAACACCTGCGCGGTCTCGGCCAGCGCGTTGCGCCCGCCGCCAAAGACCAGCCCCATCAACCCCGCGATCAATCCACTGTTCAGCCCCATGCCGCCACCCTTTCGCGAAACGCTGCCTCGGAGAGGTGAAACCGGGGCGACAGGAACGCCTCGGCCCGGCGGATCCAGCCGCCCTTGCCGCCCGCTTGGCTGCGGGCATATTTGCGGCTGGCCGGACGGGCATCGCCCAGCCGGAAGTAATAGTTGCGCCGTGCCACGCCATAGGCATCGCGCAGCGCCATCGATGCTGGCGCCGCAGCGTCGCGCGCGGCGGCCAGGGTCTGCGGCCCAATCACGCCGTCCACCGTGACCCGATAGCCCATCTCGCACAGCAGTTGCTGCAGGATGCGCACCGCATTGGCCCCGGCATTGACATACATGTCGAACAGGCTGGGTTGCAGCGCGGCGGGCATCTCGCCGATGCGCGGCTTGTCGTAATAATGGGTGATGAAGATATCGGCCGCCTGCCCGGCGGTCAGCGCGTGCAGATCGGCCAGCCCAACCGCACCATCGCCGGTCAGGTCCAGTCCCAGCCGCCGCAGCGTGTGCAGGGTGACCCCATGTTTGGTCGCCCCGCCCGGATCGTCTGGGTCGTTCACAAAGCCGCCCTCGCGGGCGACGATCTCTTCGGCGATCTGGCGAACGGTCTGCATGGCGACTCACGGCTGACAAGCGTCGCAACCCTGCCGCGTCCGCGGTTAACGCGCCGCCACCGCGGCGCGCGCCGGTCTTTCCGTTTGCTGAACACCGGCCGAGGGCCGTGCCTCAGACCCGCGCCTCAGCTGTCGCCGGGTTCTCTGTACACGCCCTGTTCCTTCAGCGCGTCCACGACTTCCTTCGGCATGTAGGTCTCGTCATGTTTGGCAAGGATTTCAGTGGCCTGAAACACCCCGTTCACGTAGACCCCGGTGCCGATCATGCCCTCATTCTCGGCAAACAGGTCGGGCAGCACCCCGGCAAACACCACCGGAATCGACGCGCCGCCATCGGTGACACGGAACCGCACCTCCAGCCCCTCGCCACGCACGATGCTGTCCGCCTCGACCAGCCCGCCCAGGCGGAACACCTCGTCCGGTGCCGGCGGTTCGGCGATGATCTGGCTGGGCGCGCGGAAAAAATTGATGCCGTCGCGCATCGCATAGCCGATCAGCGCCGTGCTGACCGCCAGGGCAATGGCGGCCATCACGATCACCTGGATACGGCGTTGCTTTTTCAGTCTATTCAATGCCACCTCACGGGAATAGCGGCGCCATCATCAAACCCTCGGTCTCGTCCTCACCTAGCATCAGGTTGGCATTCTGCAAGGCTTGGCCGCTGCTACCTTTTGTCAGGTTATCCAGAACCGCGATCACGATGGCGCGGCCGTCGATCCGGTCGCCGGCGACACCGATATGAACAAAGTTCGATCCGCGCACATCATGGGTCGAGGGCGCGGTGCCGAAGGGCAGCAGTTCGACGAACGGCTCGTCGGCATAGGCCGCGCTGAACGCCTGCCAGATCGCCTGGGCATCGCCACCGACATAGGCGGTGGCCAGGATGCCCCGGTTGGCCGGCATCAGGTGCGGGGTGAACTGAACCTTGACCGGCCGGCCGGCCAGCGCCGAAAACTCCTGGTCGAACTCGCCCAGATGCCGGTGCGTGCCGCCGATTGCATAGGCGTTGTAGCCTTCGGAAAGTTCCGCATGCAGCAGGTTTTCCTTCAGCGACCGCCCCGCCCCGGAGACCGCGCATTTCATGTCGAGGATGATGTCATCGAGCCCGATCACCCCGGCCGAGATCAGCGGCCGCAGCGCGAATTGCCCGGTGGCAGCGTTGCAGCCGGTTCCAGCCACCAGCCGCGCGCCCTTGATCTGGTCGCGGTAAAACTCGGTCAGGCCATAGACCGCCTCTTGCTGCATCTCCAACGCGGCGTGATCGTTGCCGTACCACTTTTTATAGGCGGCCGGATCGCGCAGCCGGAAATCGGCGGACAGGTCGACGATTTTCAGCGTCTTGGGCAGGTCGCGGATGACCTCCTGGCTGGTCTTGTGCGGCAATGCGCAAAAGCACAGGTCGATCCCGGCAAAGTCGATCTCTTCGATCTTGCACAGCGCCGGCAGGTCCATGTGGCGCAGATGCGGGAACACCTCGGCCATGGTCATGCCGGCCTTACGTTCGCCCGACAGCGCCACGATCTCCAGGTTCGGATGCCCGGCGATCAGCCGGACCAGTTCGGCACCGGTATAGCCGCTGGCGCCCAGGATTGCGATTTTATGGGTCATGTCAGCCCCTTATTCATTGTGTCTTGGCATATCATCACCCGCCTGCCGTAGTCCTGATCTGGACCATGCCGCGGGATCTTAGGCAAATCGGACCCTCCGCCAACCGGCGGTCAGGCCGCTTCGAACTGGATCTGTCGTCGCAGGAACCGGGTTGCCCCGTCGCTGACCCGACGCGGATCGCCGGTGGTCAGGTAACCCGGCGCGCCGCTGCCCAGCATGTCGGGGTGGCGCGTCAGATAATCGGCGAGGCTGGAGGCCACCAGGTTGGCCTGGCTGTAGACCTTCACATGCGCGCCCAGCGCCGCCTGGAACACGTCCTGCATCAGCGGGTAATGGGTACAGCCCAGTACCGCCGCCTCGGGATTGGGCATCTTGCGTTTCAGCGCGTCGACATGCGACCGCACCAGCGCCTCGGCCAGGATCATGTCGCCGTCTTCGATGGCATCGACCACGCCACCGCAGGCCTGCGCCTCGACATCCACGCCGATGGCGCGGAAGGCCAGTTCGCGCTGAAACGCCCGGCTGGCCACGGTCGCGGGTGTCGCGAACAGGGCGACATGTTTCACCTCGACCTCGCGCGGCGGGGAATTGTCGCCCCATTGCCGCTCGGTCAGCGCCTCGATCAGCGGCACGAAGACACCCAGCACCCGCTTGCCCGGCGGCAGCCCGCCCTCTTGCATCCGGCGCAGCGCAGCGGCCGAGGCGGTGTTGCAGGCGAGAATCACCAGGTCGCAACCGGCCTGCCACAGCCGCTCTACCGCGACACGGGTCAGCGCGCAGATATCATCGGCGTCCCGCACCCCATAGGGCGCATGGGCGCTGTCGGCAAAATAGATGAAATCTATCTCCGGCAGGCGCTTTTGCACGGCATCAAGGACGGTCAGGCCGCCCAGGCCGGAATCGAATACTCCAATTGCCATCTATACTCAGGCGCGATGCCGTTCCTCGAATTCATAACCGATTTCGTCAGCACGAAGCGGTTTCGGAGACAGGTCATACGTCGCTTTGCGCAGGAAATCCATCATCGCCTTCGAGTCCTTGCGCAAGGGGTCCAGAACCTCGCGCCCGATCGGTTGGCCGACCACGATGTCAACCGGTGTATCCACCCGCTTGCGGAACTCCTTGATCAGCAGCCCCATGCGCAGTGTGGTGTGCAGATGGCTGGCGATCTGGAACAGGCGCGAGGTGTGGCCGTCGAAGAAGACCGGCACCACCACGGCGTCGGATTTGCCGATCATCCGCGCGGTGAAGCCGCGCCAGCCCGGATCCATCGGGGTGGAAAACACCCGCGCTGAGGTTGAAACGGTGCCGCCGGGAAACACGCCGATCGCACCGCCCTCGCCCAGATAGGTCAGCGCCTCCTTGCGGGTGGCGAGGTTCATCGCCAGCGCCTCTTTGGTCTCGTCAAAGGCGATGGGCAGGATCACCCGGTTCAGATCCTCGGCCTTGCGAAAGACATGATGCGCAAGAATGCGGAAATCGCCACGCACAAGCGACAGGATATGCCCCATCATCAGCCCGTCGAGGATGCCATAGGGGTGATTGGCAATCAGGATCACCGGCCCCTGGCGCGGGATATTGTCCAGCGACCCGCCGGTGACATTCAGGCTCAGCCCGTAACGTTCGACAATCACCGACCAGAAATCGCGGCCAGCGGCAACTTCGGCCTCGTAGCCGCTGGCGCGCCGGATCAGTTTCAGGCGGCCCGTCGAATTCTCCATCAGGCGGATCACCGCGCGGCCGCCCTTGGTGGCGGCCGAATGAGCATAGGAAATATCCCGTGCGATATGGCGACGCGTTGTCATCTGCGGCGTTCCCAAAGCCTCCATCCGCACTCAGCGGTCAGAATGTTCTGCCGTAATCCTGTTACAAGACCGTGACAAAACTATTCCGCTGCGCGCGCGGTCTCCGTACCACCGTGCCGGATCACCGCAAGCAGTTCTTCGCGCCGCTTGGCCGCCTTGGTTTCGTTTTTCATCTTCACCGGGCCAAAGCCGCGGATTTCCAGCGGCAGCCGCGCCAGGGCGAGGATGGCATCCCGCGTCTGGGTGGTCAGCTTCGGCAGGACCTCGGCGAGGTCGCGTTCATACTGCTTGATCAGCGCCCGCTCCATCCGCCGTTCGGCGGTATAGCCAAACGGGTCCAGCGGCGTGCCGCGCAGCCCCTTCAACCGCGCCAGCAGGCGCAGCGGCCGTTCCATCCACGGGCCGAATTCGCGTTTTTTCGGCCGACCATCCGTGGTTTTACCACCCAAAACCGGCGGCGCCAGGTGATAGGTCATGCGAAACTCGCCATCGAACTCGGCCGCCGCCTTGTCGCGGCTGGACAAAAGCAGCCGCGCCACCTCGTATTCATCCTTGTAGGCCAGCAGCTTGTGATAACCCAGCGCCACCGCTGCCCTGAGTTCGGCATCGGCGATGCCATCGACCAGCTTGCGATAGCGCTTGGCCAGCCGCTTGCCCTGATAGGTGGTCAGATGCGCGGCACGAAAGGCGATCTTCTCCTCGGTCGTCTTCGGCAACTGCACCACTTTCGGCGCGAGCAGCTGCGCCGCTTCCTCCGGGTGCAGCACCGCCCAGCGCCCGATCTCGAAGGCGCGCTGGTTGCGCTCCACCGCCGCGCCGTTCAGATCCAGCGCCTGCATGATCGCCGCATGGCTCAGCGGGATCAGCCCGCGCTGCCAGGCGGCGCCGAACAGCATCATGTTGGAAAAGATCGAATCGCCCAGCACCGCCTTGGCCAGGTCGGAGGCGTCGAACAGGTCGACCCGGTCTTTCATCCGCGCTTGAAGGGCAAGCTCCAAACGGTCGAACGGCAAGGAAAATTCCGTGTTCCGGGTGAAGTCTCCGGTGATGATCTGATGGCTGTTTACCACCGCGCCGGTCTGGCCGGTGCGGGTCAGGCCCAGCGTCTTGGCGCCGGCGCTGACCACCAGGTCGCCGCCGATCAGCGCATGCGCCTCGCCGGTGGCAACGCGGATGGCGCTGATATCCTCGGGCGTTTCGGCAATGCGGCAATGGATATGCACCGCGCCACCCTTCTGCGCCAGTCCGGCCATTTCCATCATGCCGGCGCCCTTGCCGTCGATCTGCGCCGCCTGCGCCATCACCGCGCCGATGGTCACCACGCCGGTGCCGCCGACGCCGGTAATCACCACGTTATGGGTGCCGGTGATGGCGGGCAGTGCGGGCTCCGGCAGGTCGGGCAGTTCCAGTTCCACCGTCGCCGCCTTTTTCACCTTGGCGCCTTCCAGGGTGACGAAAGACGGGCAAAACCCCTTGAGGCATGAAAAATCCTTGTTGCAGGACGATTGGTCGATGGCCCGCTTGCGGCCCAGCTCGGTCTCGGCCGGGACAACGGAGACGCAGTTCGACTGCACCCCGCAATCGCCGCAGCCCTCGCAGACATCGGTGTTGATGAATACCCGCTTGTCGATATCCGGGAAACTGCCGCGCTTGCGCCTGCGACGCTTTTCCGCCGCGCAGGTCTGGATGTAAAGGATCGCGGAAACCCCCGGAATCTCGCGATATTTCTTCTGCACCGCATCCATGTCGGCGCGTTCGTGCCATTCCAGCCCCTTGGGAAACCCGTCGCGCGCCGGTTCTTCCTTTTCGTCATAGACCACGGCGACATGCTGGATGCCCATTGCCTTCAGCTCGCGGGCGATGCGCGGCGCGTCCAGGTCGCCCTCGTTATGCTGCCCGCCGGTCATGGCGACGGCATCGTTATAGAGGATCTTGTAGGTGATATTGGTGCCCGCCGCGATGGCGGCGCGGATCGCCTGCACCCCGGAATGGTTATAGGTGCCATCGCCCAGGTTCTGGAACACATGCGGCGTTTTCGAAAACGGCGCCTCGCCGATCCAGTTGGCCCCCTCGCCGCCCATATGGGTAAAGCCCAGGGTGTCGCGGTCCATCCATTGCGCCATGTAGTGACAGCCGATCCCGGCATAGGCGCGCGAGCCATCGGGCACCCGGGTCGAGGTGTTGTGCGGACAGCCGGAGCAGAAATAGGGCAACCGTGCCGCCATATCCTCGGCATTGTCATTGCGCCGCGCCTCGGACAGCGCGCGCAGCCCAGCCTGCACCCCCTCGGTATCGCGCCCCTCTTCGATCAGGATGCCGCCCAGCTTTTCGGCAATCATGATCGGGTCCAGCGCGCCGCGGGTCGGGAACAGCTCGTCCCGGTGCATGCCGCCGGCGCCGCCCCGGTACCAGCCATAGACCCGCCGGCCGCGGCGATCGTCGAAAATAGCCTCTTTGATCTGCACTTCGATCAGCTTGCGCTTTTCCTCGACCACCACGATCAGGTCCAGCCCCTCGGCCCAGTCGTGGAAACTGGTCATGTCCAGCGGGAAGGTCTGGCCGATCTTGTAGGTGGTGATGCCCAGGCGCTCGGCCTCGTTCTCGTCGATGTTCAGCAGCGACATGGCATGGGTCAGGTCCAGCCAGTTCTTGCCGGCGGCAACAAAGCCGATCTTGGCCCCCGGCTTGCCCCAGACCCGCCGGTCGATGCGGTTGGCGCGGGCGAAGGCCTCGGCCGCGAAGCGCTTGTAATCGATCACGCGGGCCTCTTGCGCGTGTGGCGTATCCACCAGCCGGATATTCAAACCACCTTCGGGCATGGCGAATTCCGGGATGGCCAGCGACATCCGCTGCGGATCGCCATCGACCACCGAGGTCGCCTCGACCGTGTCTTTCATCGTCTTCAGACCAACCCAAAGCCCGGAAAACCGCGACAGGGCAAAGCCGTAGATGCCGTAGTCAAGGATCTCCTGCACCCCGGCGGGGCTGACGATCGGCATATAGGCATCCATCAGCGCCCATTCCGACTGATGCAGCACCGTCGAGCTTTCGCCGGTATGGTCGTCGCCCATCGCCATCAGAACGCCGCCCAGCGCGCTGCTGCCGGCCATATTGGCATGGCGCACCACATCGCCCGAGCGGTCCACGCCCGGCCCTTTGCCGTACCACAGCCCGAACACGCCGTCGAACTTGCCCTCGCCGCGCAGTTCGGCCTGTTGGGCGCCCCAGAGCGCGGTTGCGGCCAGATCCTCGTTCAGCCCGAACTGAAAGGTGACATCATGCGCCGCCAGATGTTTGGCCGCACGGGTCATCTGCATGTCAACCGCACCCAAGGGCGAGCCGCGATAACCGGTGACCAGCCCGGCGGTGTTATGGCCGGCGGCGCGGTCGCGCGCCTTCTGCATCAGCATCAGCCGCACCAGCGCCTGCGTCCCGTTCAGCAGGACAGGGCTTTTCTCAAGATCGAAACGGTCGTTGAGCGAGATTTTCTGAGTGCTCATTTGCTGCCTCCCCAGCCGGTTCGGTTGCACAACTTGCGAACAATAATAGGTCAAAATAACTGACCTGCATAGGTAAAAGTTTGAAGTTTCGCCCCGGACACATCAACAGGTGCATCTCGTCCGTGCCTCGCCTATATAGACCGCAGCTTAGGCAAGCACAGAATTTGGCAAAAGAACGAGATCCAGAAAATGGACTGGGACAAGCTTAGAATCTTCCACGCGGTTGCCGATGCCGGCTCGCTTACCCACGCCGGTGACCGGCTGAACCTGTCGCAATCGGCGGTCAGCCGTCAAATACGCGCGCTGGAGGAAAGCTTGAACACCACGCTGTTCCACCGGCACGCCCGCGGCCTGATCCTGACCGAACAGGGCGAATTGCTGTTCGACGCCACGCGCTCGATGACCAAGCGGCTGGATGCCGCCGCCGCCCGCATCCGCGACAGCGAGGACGAGGTGTTCGGCGAGCTGCGCGTCACCACGACCACCGGGTTTGGCACGCTCTGGCTGGTGCCGCGCCTGCCCAAGCTCTATGAACGCTATCCCGGTCTGAAAATCGACCTGATGCTGGAAGAACGCGTGCTGGACCTGCCGATGCGCGAGGCCGATGTCGCCATCCGGATGAAAGAGCCCAGCCAGGCCGAACTGATCCGGAAACGCCTGATGACGGTGCAGATGCTGCTCTATGCCTCGCGCGACTACATCAGCGAAATCGGCGAACCGAAAGAGCTGGAGGATATCACCAGCCACCGGCTGATCTGCCAGAACACGAATTCCGCCCAGGTCGCGGCGGGCGCCGCGCTGGTACAACATCTCATGACCTACAATCCCGCCTCGCTGCTGACGGTGAACAACTATTTCGGCGTGCTGCAGGGGGTGATCAACAATCTGGGGATCGGCGTCCTTCCCGATTACCTGGTCGAGGATTTCCCCGAGCTTGTCCGGGTGTTGCCGCAGATCGAATCGGCGGATGTGCCGGTTTTCCTGGCCTATCCCGAAGAGCTGCGGCAATCGCGGCGGGTCTCGGTTTTCCGCGATTTCGTGCAGGAAGAGATTATTGCACACCGCAAACAACTGCGGCTGATGGGAAAACTCTAGAGTTGCAAAATGAGCATAGCAGAAATGCTGCAACTGCGGCATTTTGGGCCTTGATCAGACAAAGTGCGATCACTAAATCGGCTTTTGAAAGCAGAAGCGCTTAACCGCGCATCACTTTCAACCTCCCTGTTGGACTTAGGCCGAGCTTAGTGCTCGGCCTTTTTTTTGCCGCGCCACCGGCCTTGCTGGCCGGAAACCAGGGCTTTGGCCCTTTCCCCGCCCCCGGCCATGTCATACAAGCGGCGGGCAAAGAAGCGGGGATTTCACAGCAGATGACGGAACCAGCGATCACGCCAGAACTGGTCGAAGCGCACGGGATCAAACCCGATGAATATGCCCGGATCCTGCAGATCCTGAATCGCGAGCCGAACTTTACCGAACTCGGCATCTTTTCGGCGATGTGGAACGAACATTGTTCCTATAAATCCTCGAAGAAATGGCTGCGCACCCTGCCCACCGAGGGCCCCCAGGTGATCTGCGGCCCCGGCGAGAATGCCGGCGTCGTCGATATCGGCGACGGCCAGGCCGTGGTTTTCAAGATGGAGAGCCACAACCACCCCTCGTATATCGAGCCCTACCAGGGTGCCGCCACCGGCGTGGGTGGCATCCTGCGCGACGTCTTCACCATGGGTGCCCGTCCGATTGCCGCGATGAACTCGCTCTCCTTTGGCGAACCGCCCCACCCCAAGACCCGGCAGCTGGTGCATGGCGTGGTCGAAGGCATCGGCGGCTATGGCAACTGTTTCGGCGTCCCGACGGTGGGCGGCGAGGTGCGCTTCCACCCCGCCTATAACGGCAACTGCCTGGTCAACGCCTTTGCCGCCGGGCTCGCCGATGCCGACAAGATCTTCTACTCCGCCGCCAGCGGCGTCGGTATGCCGGTGGTCTATCTGGGGGCCAAGACCGGGCGCGACGGGGTCGGCGGCGCCACCATGGCCAGCGCCGAATTCGACGATACCATCGAGGAAAAGCGCCCCACCGTCCAAGTCGGCGACCCGTTCACCGAAAAACGCCTGATGGAAGCCTGCATGGAGTTGATGCAGACCGGCGCGGTGATTTCGATCCAGGATATGGGGGCCGCCGGGCTGACCTGTTCCGCGGTCGAGATGGGCGACAAGGGCAAGCTGGGCATCCGGCTGGACCTGGAAAAGGTGCCGGTGCGCGAACGGAACATGACCGCCTACGAGATGATGCTGTCCGAGTCGCAGGAACGCATGCTGATGGTGCTGCGCCCCGAAAAAGAGGCCGAGGCCAAGGCGGTGTTCGACAAATGGGACCTCGACTTTGCCATCGTCGGGGAAACCATCGACGAGGACCGTTTCCTGATCATGCTGGACGGTGCGGTCAAGGCCGACCTGCCATTGTCCAAACTCTCCTCGGAAGCGCCCGAATACGACCGCCCCTGGCAGGAGACCGCCAAGGCCGAAGCGCTGGCCCCGGTGCCGCAGGTCGACCCGGTCGATGCGCTGAAAGCGTTGATTTCCTCGCCGAACTACGCCGCCAAGCAATGGGTCTATGAACAATACGACACCATGGTCATGGCCGATACCGTCCGCACCCCCGGCTTGGGCGCCGGGATCATCCGGGTACACGGCACCGACAAGGCGCTGGCCTTCACCTCGGACGTGACCCCGCGCTATGTCAAGGCGAACCCGGTCGAGGGCGGCAAGCAGGCGGTGGCCGAGGCCTATCGCAACCTGACCGCGGTGGGCGCGGTGCCGCTGGCCACCACCGACAACATGAATTTCGGCAACCCGGAAAAACCCGAGATCATGGGCCAGTTCGTCGGCGCGATCAAAGGCATCGGCGCGGCCTGCAGCGCGCTGGACATGCCGATCGTGTCGGGCAACGTGTCGCTGTATAACGAAACCGATGGCGCAGCGATCCTGCCCACCCCCACCATCGGCGCGGTCGGCCTGATCGCCCATGTCGATGACATCATCGGCTGCGATGTCCGCGACGGGCACGAATTGCTGGTGATCGGCGAAACCCACGGGCATCTGGGCCAATCCGCCCTGCTGGCCGAGATCTTTGGCCGCGAGGACGGCGATGCGCCGGCGGTCGATCTGGCCGCCGAAAAGCGCAATGGCGATTTCATCCGCGCCAACCGCAAGCTGATCCGTGCCTGCACCGACGTGTCGGATGGCGGCATCGCGCTGGCCGCCTTCGAACTGGCCGAAGCGGCCGGCGTGGGCCTGCATATGGACCATCAGCACGACGACGCCTTCCTGTTCGGCGAAGACCAGGGCCGCTATCTGGTGGCGTGCAATTTCGACGCTGCCGAGGCGCTGATGACCGCCGCCGGCCAGGCCGGTGTGCATGTCGCCTCGGTGGGCAAGTTCACCGGCCAGAGCCTGCGCATCGGCAACAGCGAGGCGCCGATGGAGGAACTGTCGGCGCTGTATCGGGAGAGCTTTGCCAAGGCGGTGGGCTGATGGCGCAGCGGTTGGTGCTGCATGTCGGCGACTGCAAAACCGGCTCGACCATCCTGCAGACCATGCTGGGCAACGGCGACTGCCGCCCCGAACGGCTGTGCCTGTTCACCCCCGGCAACGGCGTGCACGGGGCGTTGGCGCGCAGCTTGGGCGACCGCAAGTCGCTGTATCCGGCCCGCTGGAAAGGGGCGGCGCGACGGCTGGCCGAGGCCGAATGGGACGTGGCGGTGCTGTCTTCGGAACTGTTCGAGTTCATCGCGCCGCAGGCCGTGGCCGAGGCGCTGCGCACGCATCTGCCGCAATATTGGGACAGCACCACCGTGGTTGCCTATATCCGCCCGCATATGGGACGGGCGCTGTCGCAATTTGCCGAGAACGTGAAGCTGGGGCATGAAATCGGAGATTTTCCCGATTTCGTCGCCCGCTTCGAACAGGTCGGGCGACTGAATTATGCCAAACGCCTGGCCCGCTGGCGCGATGCCTTCGGCGACCGTCTGGTGGTACGTCCGTTCCTGCGCGACCGGCTGCAACGCCGCGATGTGCGGCACGACTTCCTGTCGCTGATCCTGAACGGCGACGACTACACGCTGGCCGATAGCGGGCAGGATGACAATGCCTCGCTGCCGCTGGCCGACCTGGCGCTGATGCGGATGATTCAACAGCGGTTCCACGCCAGTCCTGACATTCCCGACGACAATCGCGTCACGTTCGGCAAGCAGTTCGGACGCCTGCTGCGCGACCTGCCCTCGCCGCGCCCGGCGGACAAGCTGCGGCTGCCGCGCGCGGTTTATGACCGGCTGTATGACGATTGCCGCGCCGATGCCGAACGGATGGACGCCGAATGGTTCGGCGGCCCCTGTTTCCTGCCCGAACTGGAAGCGGCGCGTGACACCGTGACCGACAGTGACCAAAGCCTCGCCGCCGAGGACCATTTCGATCCCGAAACGCTGCGCCTGGTCACCGCATGGGCCGAGCTGATCCAGCGCCAGATGCGGGACGAGCCGAAACAGTTCGGCCCGCGCCTGCGCGGGTAGCGCCTGCGCGGGCGGTCGGGTTACAGGTAATCCGACCGCTGCAGCCCGTATTTCGCCATCTTCTCGTTCAGGGTCCGGCGCGGCAGGCACAGCTCGTCCATCACCGACGCGATCGAGCCCTTGTGGCGCCGCATGGTATTGTCGATCAGCATCCGCTCGAAGGCTTCCACATATTCCTTCAGCGGCTTGCCCTCGGTGGTCATCACCGGTTGCATCTCTTCGTGATCCGACATCAGCAGCGACGCGATGGTGCCCGAGCCGCGCCGCGACTGCAGCACCGCGCGTTCGGCGATGTTGATCAGCTGGCGCACATTGCCCGGCCAGGGCGCCTGCAGCAGCTGTGCGGCCTCCTGCGCCGAGACCTGCGGCGCGTCGCAGCCATATTCCTCGGCGAATTGTTCGCTGAGGCGGGTGAACAGCGTCAGGATGTCCTCGCCCCGCTGGCGCAGCGGCGGCACGGTGATGCGCAGCGCCGCCAGGCGGTAGAACAGGTCGGGGCGCAGCGCGTCCTCGCAGGTGCGCCCGGCCTCCTGCAGGTTGGAAATGGCGATGATCCGGGTCTCGGCCGGGGTGCCCTGTTCGTTGATCACGCTCAGCAGCTTGGCCTGCAGCGTGTCCGACAGCGCCTCGATATCCTCCAGCACCAGGGTGCCGCCGCGCGCCTCTTCCACCGCGGGCAACTGCCCGTCCTCGGGCCGCATCGGTCCGAACAGGCGGCGCGACAACGCGTCTTCCTCGAAGGCGGCGCAGCTGATCAGCACGAATTTCTTGCCCGCGCGGCTGCCCACCGCGTGCAGCGCATGCGCCACCAGCGTCTTGCCAGTGCCGGTTTCGCCGTCGATCAGCACATGCCCGTCGGCCTGCCCCAGGTCGAGGATATCCTCGCGCAGCCGCTCCATCACCGGGCTGGCGCCGATCAGCTTTTTCATGATCTGGGTGCCGCCCGACATCTCCTGGCGCAGCGCCCGGTTGTCCATGGTCAGCCGCCGCGCGCCGGTGGCGCGCTTGGCCAGTTCTGACATCCGGTCGGGGTTGAACGGCTTTTCCAGGAAATCGAAGGCACCGACGCGCATCGCCTCGACCGCCATCGGCACGTCGCCGTGACCGGTGATCATGATCACCGGCAGCGCGCTATCCGAGCCCATCAGCTTTTTCAGGAACTGCATCCCGTCCATGCCGGGCATCTTGATATCCGAGATGACGATGCCGGGATAATCCGGCCCCAGCACCTTCAGCGCGTCCTCGGCGCTGGAAAAGGTTTCGGTATCGTATCCGGACAGTGCAAGCCACTGGCTGATCGACTGGCGCATGTCCTGTTCGTCATCGACAATCGCGATCTTCATCGCCTGAGCCATTTTGCGTCACCTCATGTCATTCGGCGGCTTCCAGGCCGCCTTCCAGTATCGGCAGCTGCATTTCGAACACCGCCCCGCCGCTGCGCCCGTTGCGGGCGGTCAGACGGCCTCCGTGGTCGTTCACGATCCCCGAGGAAATGGCAAGCCCCAGGCCAACGCCGTCACCCGGCTGCTTGGTGGTGTAGAACGGTTCGAAAAGCGACTCCAAATCCTCGATGCCTTCGCCATTGTCACGCACGGTCAACGTCACCGTCTGCCCCGCGGCGAGTATGATCTCGACCTCCGGGTCATTCACTGATTTGGTGGCGTCCAGCGCATTGCGCAAGAGGTTCACCATCACCTGCTCCAGCCGCATCCTGTCGCCCATCACCAGCGCCGGTTCATCCGGCAGGATCCGGGTGATGTGCACCTGCCGCTGGCGCAGTTGCGGCTCCATCATGCCAAGCGCCGAAGCCAGCGCATCGCCCATGTTTACAGGGGCAAATTTCTCGCCGCCCTTGCGGGCATAGCTTTTCAGCTGGCGGGTGATGGCGCCCATTCTTTCAATTAGATCGTCAATGCGCCCGAACGAGGCCAGCGCCTCTTCCGGCCGGTTCCGGCGCAGCAGCAGGCGGGCCCCGGCGAGGTAGGTTTTCATCGCCGCCAGCGGCTGGTTCAGCTCGTGGCTGACGGCCGCCGACATCTCGCCCAGCGCCGCCAGTTTCGAGCTTTGCGCCAGGCTCTGTTCGGTCACCGCGAGGGTCTCCTGGACCCGTTCACGTTCGGCGATTTCCCGCTGCAGACGGACGTTTAGTGCGCGAAGTTCTGCCGACTCGCGCTGGAACAGCGCCATGCGCAGCGCGGTCTTGCGGCTGAGCGCGTAGAAGGCCAGCGCCAGCAGGATGGCAAATCCCATGATCTCCAGCGCCAGCACCCCGTTCACACGCTCGCGGATCGAGTTGTAGGTGGTGAACGAGGTCATCTTCCAGCCGCGGAAGGGAATCCGCGTCTCCATCCGCATCACCGCCTCGCCCTGGATATAGGTATCGGGTGGCAGGTTGGTCCAGTCGGCCGTGGCCTGGATCGCCCGCTCGATGGCGTTCTGCGGCGTGTGGCGCACCAGCGCCGCCTCTTCGGTCAGCCCGCGCCAGCGCGGTTCGGTGGCCAGCACGATATGCCCGGTGCTGTCGACCACCAGCACCGCGTCGGAAATCCCCGCCCAGGCGCGTTCGAACTTGGCCAGGTCGACCTCGGCCACGATTACGCCGGGGGCCGCGTTCGCGCCTTCCATGCGCCGGGAATAGGTAAAGCGATAGCCACCGGATTCGCGCGGAATAACCGAAAACACCGTGGAACTCGACCGGATAGCATTGACGAAATAGGGCTCGCTGCGGTGGATCGACCCCAGCCGGTTGCGATCGGTTGCCGCCACCGTGCGCCCGTCGCCATCCAGCAGCATCAGCGAGGCGGCGCTGATCTCTTCGACAAACGAGATCAGCCGCTGGGTCGACTGGCTGTAATCGTTCGAGTTCAACGCGCCGATCAGCGCCGGATCACGCGCCAGCAGCTGCGGCACGATGGCGTTGCGGCGCAATTCGCTGACCAGGTTGCCGCCATAGAGCGCCAGCCGCAGCTCGGCGCGGTTGCGGGTGCTTTCGGTGAACCGGTCGGTCAGCATCCGGTTGGTGGTCCAGACCGTCACCACCGCCGCCACCAGCAACACAAGCAGGGCCAGCCGCACCCGCCAACTGAGGGTGTCGGTGCGCGGCCAGATCAGGCTGGACGGTTTGTTGTTTCGCGGCTCCTGCATAAGCAAAGGCTACGCCTGCGCGCGCCCGGGCTCAAGTCATGCCGGTGCAAGCACCCCGGTCAATGCGCGGAACATCGCGGCCCCATCGGTGCCGCCATGGCCCGCATCCGCCGCCCGTTCCGGGTGCGGCATCATCCCCAGCACCCGCCGGTTGGCCGACAGGATGCCGGCGATATCGTCCCGCGACCCGTTGGGATTTTCGGTATAGGTGAAGGCCACCCGGTCTTCGCCCTTCAGCCGCGCGATGGTGTCGTCATCGGCAAAATAGTTGCCGTCGTGATGGGCGATCGGGATGCCCAGAACATCGCCGGCATTGTAGCCCTCGGTAAAGGCGCTGGCCGAGGTTTCCACCTTCAGGCCGACTGTCTTGCAGATGTATTTCAGATTGGCGTTGCGCAGCAATGCGCCGGGCAGGATGCCGGTTTCGGTCAGCACCTGAAAGCCGTTGCAGATGCCCATGGCATAGCCGCCGCGTTCGGCATGGGCCACCACCGCCTGGCAGATCGGCGAGCGGGCGGCAATCGCGCCGCATCGGAGATAGTCGCCAAACGAGAACCCACCGGGAATGCCGACAATATCGATGTCCTTGGGCAGGTCGCTGTCCTTGTGCCAGACCATGGTCACATCGGCGCCTGCGGCCTCGAAGGCCACCGCCAGATCCCGGTCGCAATTCGACCCCGGAAACACCACCACTGCTGCTTTCATGCCTGCTCCTTCTCGGATCGCGGCCCTCGGCGCCCGGACTGCGCCTCTGCGCTTGGGCCTGCGGGGGCGGGATGACCGGCAGAAACCACAATCATTGCGACGAGTCCAGCCAAGCTTGGCCGCCCTGCCCGGCCCAGACCGGTCGAACGCTCACCACGTTGCAAGTTGCGGCGCGGCCTCAGCCCATCTCGACGCTGTAGCTTTCGATCACCGTGTTGGCGAGCAGCTTCTCGCACATCTCGGTCACCTGCGCCTCGGTGGCGCCCTCGGCGAGGTCCAGCTCGATCACCTTGCCCTGCCGCACGCCGTTGACGCCGTCAAAGCCCAAGGCCCCCAGCGCGTGGCGCACCGCCTCGCCCTGCGGGTCCAGAACCCCGTCTTTCAGCATCACCCTGACAGTTGCGCGCATGATTGGCCCCCTTCGCTTCGGGCTGTGGATTGCGCAGGGGCGGCTTGAAGTCAAGCCGCGCCGGCGCAGATTGGGTTCGGATACGGGCCGGCGGCGGCCTCAGTTGATCAGCTTGGGCTTGGCCATGTGGGTCGCGTTCTTGGGCATCACGCCGAGGCGGCGGGCCACCTCGGAATACGCATCGGTCAGGTTGCCCAGGTCGCGGCGGAACACGTCCTTGTCCAGCTTGCGGCCGGATTCGATGTCCCACAGGCGGCAACTGTCCGGGCTGATCTCGTCGGCCACGATCAGGCGCATGAAATCGCCGTCATAGACGCGGCCGATCTCGATCTTGAAATCGATCAGCCGGATGCCCACCGCCAGCATCACGCCGGAGAGGAAATCGTTGACGCGCAGCGCCAGGCTGAGGATGTCGTCCATATCCTGCTGGCTGGCCCAGCCGAAGGCGGCGATATGTTCCTCGGTGACCAGCGGGTCGCCCAGCTTGTCATCCTTGTAGCAATATTCGACGATCGGGCGCGGCAGTTGCGTGCCCTCCTCGATCCCCAGCCGCTTGGAAAACGAGCCGGCGGCATAGTTGCGCACGATCACTTCCAGCGGAATAATCTCGCAGCTGCGCACCAACTGCTCGCGCATGTTCAGACGCTTGAGAAAATGCGTCGGCACGCCGATCTGGTTCAGCCCGGACATGAAAAACTCGCTCAGGCGGTTGTTCAACACGCCCTTGCCTTCGATCACGTCCTTTTTCTGAGCATTGAACGCGGTGGCATCGTCCTTGAAATATTGGACGATGGTTCCCGGCTCGGGCCCTTCATACAGGATCTTGGCCTTGCCTTCGTATATTTTCTTGCGCCGCGCCATGAAACACCCTTCTAGGATCGCGGGCAGGGATGAGTCCCTGGCACCAGTGGAGCCGCTATAGATGAAGGTCCGCAGTGTCGCAAGCCGAGTACCGCCTCTTGCGTCCGGGGCGACGGACCTGCATATCTGTTTCCAACCACCGGTTATCAAAAAGGGCGGGAGTTATGTCCACATTCAACGATCGCGAAAACGCCTTCGAAAA
Organism: Pseudooceanicola lipolyticus; assembly: GCF_002786325.1. Taxonomy (GTDB): domain Bacteria; phylum Pseudomonadota; class Alphaproteobacteria; order Rhodobacterales; family Rhodobacteraceae; genus Pseudooceanicola_C; species Pseudooceanicola_C lipolyticus. The sequence continues at coordinate 17,897 of NZ_PGTB01000014.1, forward strand.
CAAGTTCGCGCATGACGAAGAGATGATGTTCAAGGCCGTCGCGCGCCGCAACAAGCTGCTGGGGCTCTGGGCCGCCGAATTGCTGGGCAAAACCGGCGACGAGGCGACGGATTACGCAAAATCCGTCGTGCTGGCCGATTTCGAGGAGGCCGGGCACGAGGATGTCGTGCGCAAGGTCGTCAAGGATCTGGGCGGCAAGGCGGATGCCGACGTGGTCCGCGCCAAGATGGAGGCGCTGATGCCCGAGGCGAAGGCGCAGATCCTGGCCGAGATCGGCTGACGGGCCGCAGTCGCGGCAGACGTCCAACACCACTTACCCGGCCCGCCCGCACACCGGGCGGGCCGCTTGCCACGGGGCCCGAGCGAGGAGCTGAGCCATGACCAACGCGCTGCGCGACATGCTGGACAGCCATGACGTGATCCTGGCCGATGGCGCCACCGGCACCACCCTGTTCAACATGGGGCTGGCTGCGGGCGAGGCGCCCGAGCTGTGGAACACCGAACAGCCGAAGAAGATCACCGCGCTGTACCAGGGCGCGGTCGATGCCGGCAGCGACCTGTTCCTGACCAACACCTTCGGCGGCACCGCCGCGCGGCTGAAGCTGCACGGCGCCGAGAAGCGGGTGCATGAATTGTCGCGCGTCGGCGCCGAGCTGGGCCGCGAGGTCGCCGACCGCGCCGGGCGCAAGGTCATCGTGGCCGGCTCGGTCGGGCCGACCGGCGAGATCATGGAGCCGGTGGGCAGCCTGAGCCACGCGCTGGCGGTGGAAATGTTCCACGAACAGGCCGACGGGCTGAAGGAAGGCGGCGCCGACGTGCTGTGGCTGGAAACCATCAGCGCGCCGGAGGAATACCGCGCCGCCGCCGAGGCCTTTGCCCTGGCCGGCCTGCCCTGGTGCGGCACCATGAGCTTTGACACCGCCGGGCGCACCATGATGGGCGTCACCTCGGCCGATATGGCCAAGATGGTCGAGGATCTGGACCCGGCCCCGCTGGCCTATGGCGCCAATTGCGGCGTTGGCGCCTCGGACCTGCTGCGCACCGTGCTGGGGTTTGCCGCGCAGGGCGGCGACCGGCCGATCATCGCCAAGGGCAATGCCGGGATCCCGAAATATGTCGACGGGCATATCCATTACGACGGCACGCCCGAACTGATGGGTGAATATGCGGTGATGGCGCGCAACAGCGGCGCCAAGATCATTGGCGGCTGCTGTGGCACCCTGCCGGTGCATCTGGAACAGATGCGCGAGGCCCTGGACACCCGCCCGCGTGGCGCGGCGCCGACCTTGGAAGAAATCGCCGCGATGCTGGGCGCGTTTTCCTCGGCCAGCGACGGCACCGGCGACGACGCGCCGGGCAACGACCGGCGCAGCCGTGGGCGCCGTCGGCGCGGCTGAGGCGCGGAAAGGACATGCTGACCGGTGGCGCGGGCGGCGATATCACCGAAGAAATGGTGCTGATTTAGGAACGCAGGGGCTGGGGCATATACCGGAACGCCGAGTGAAGGATCCGCCCCAGCCAGGGCCCGGCCTCGGCCCGGCTCCGGTCACACGAGCGGCAAGCCACTAAAAATTTTAATTTTCAAACCAGCCTCCGATCAAAACAGCGACAGCTGGTCGCCCCGTTCCACCGGCACCCGGAACAGATCGCATCTCAGCTTGGGCTGCGGCGCATCCAGGCCCAGCCGCCGGGCCGCGCGCCGGAATCGTTGCTGCACCATCTCGGCATATTGCCCCTCGCCCCGCATCCGGTGGCCCCAGCGGGCGTCGTAATCCTTGCCGCCATGCATCTCGCGCAGCCGCGCCATGATGCGCCCGGCGCGGCCCGGCGCGTGTTCGGCCAGCCATTCCTGCCACAGCGGCGACACCTCCAGCGGCAGGCGCAGCATGATCCAGCTGGCCGAGCTTGCCCCCGCCGCCTGCCCGGCCTGCAACAGCGCCTCGAGCTCGTGATCGGTCAGCCCCGGCACCAGGGGCGAGGTCATCACCCGCACCGGCACCCCCGCCGCGCTCAGCCGCCGGATCATCTGCAGCCGTCGCGCCGGGGATGGTGCGCGCGGCTCCATCCGGCGGCTCAGATCGGCGTCCAGCGTGGTCAGCGAGATACCGACGCGCAGCAGCCCCTGCTCCGCCATCGGCGCCAGGATGTCCAGGTCCCGCTCGATCAGCGCGCCCTTGGTGACGATGGCCACCGGATGCTGGAACGCCTGCAACACCTCCAGGCAGGACCGGGTGACGCGCCACTCCTTCTCGATCGGCTGGTACGGGTCGGTATTGGTGCCGATGGCAATCGGCGCCACCTGATACTTCCGCGATCGCAGCTCGCGCCGCAGCACCTGCGCCGCCTCGGGCCGCGCCACCAGCCGGGTTTCGAAATCCAGCCCCGGCGACAGGCCCAGATAGGCATGGGTTGGTCGGGCAAAACAATAGATGCAGCCATGTTCACAGCCGCGATAAGGGTTGATCGAGCGGTCAAAGGGCAGATCGGGCGAACTGTTATAGGTGATCAGGCTGCGCGGCGCTTCGGCGCGCACCTCGGTACGGAACCCCGGACGCGCCTCGGGGATGTCCCAGCCATCGCCCTCCTCGCTGCGCGCCGGTTCAAAGCGGCCGGCGGCATTGCTGACCGCCCCGCGGCCACGGCGGCGCGCCTTGTCGATGGGAAGATCCGAGTCCATCTGCCCGATATAGAACATAACGGGAACATGTGCAATTGTCGGCCGTTCGGTCGCTGAAATCGGCAGTGCCGGACCCGGTCAATCTGAGCGAAGCGTCGGTACAGGCACGGCCAGTGTCGCAAATTTCCTAGTGGGGCGGCAGCGGACAGGTCAAAAGGATCTTCAGGAAGGCCACCGCCCCGCCCGGACAAGGAAGCGCGCGCATGTCGGAAGAAGACGAGATCATCCTGTCGGAACTGGACGACGAGGAACTGGTCCAGCAAATGTTCGACGACCTCTATGACGGTCTCAAGGAAGAGATCGAAGAGGGCGTGAACATCCTGCTGGAACGCGGCTGGGCGCCCTACGACGTGCTGACCAAGGCGCTGGTCGGCGGCATGACCATCGTCGGCCAGGATTTCCGCGACGGCATTCTCTTCGTGCCCGAAGTGCTGCTGGCCGCCAATGCAATGAAGGCCGGCATGGCCATTCTCAAGCCGCTGCTGGCCGAAACCGGCGCGCCGCGCGTCGGCAAGATGGTGATCGGCACCGTCAAGGGCGACATCCACGACATCGGCAAGAACCTGGTCTCGATGATGATGGAGGGGGCCGGTTTCGAGATTGTCGACCTGGGCATCAACAACCCGGTGGAAAACTACCTCGAGGCGCTGAAGCGCGAAGATGCCGACATCCTCGGCATGTCCGCCCTGCTGACCACCACCATGCCCTACATGAAGGTGGTGATCGACACGATGGTCGAAATGGGCATCCGCGATGACTATATCGTGCTGGTGGGCGGCGCGCCGCTGAACGAGGAATTCGGCCGCGCTATCGGCGCCGATGCCTATTGCCGCGATGCCGCGGTGGCGGTGGAGACGGCGAAAAGCTTTGTCGCCCGCAAGCACAACCAGATGAGCGCCTGACCCGGGCCGTCCGGCAGGCGCCGAGCGGTGGGCCGATGACCCTGCCCGACGACGACCTTCTGACCGAACGCGGCCTGGCCCCGGCCGGCCGGGGCCGGGTGTTGCTGATCGCCTGCGGTGCGCTGGCGCGCGAGATCCTGCTGTTGAAGGCGCGCGGCGGCTGGGAGCATCTGGACCTGACCTGCCTGCCGGCGATCCTGCACAACCACCCGGAAAAGATCACCGCCGCGGTGCGGGCGGCGGTGGAGAAACACCGCCAGGCCTATCGCGCCATCTATGTCGCCTATGCCGATTGCGGCACCGGCGGCCAGTTGCAGGCCGCCTGCGCCGCGCTGGGGGTCGAGATGGTCGCAGGCCCGCATTGCTATTCCTTCTTCGAGGGAAATCAACGCTTTGCCGAGCATGGCGAAAGTGAAATCACCGCCTTTTACCTGACCGATTTCCTAGCCCGGCAGTTCGACGCCTTTGTCTGGACGCCGCTGGGGCTGGACCGTCATCCAGAGCTGGCGGCAATGTATTTCGGCAACTACGACAAGCTGGTCTACCTGGCCCAGACCGAGGATGCGGCGCTGACCGCCAAGGCGCAGGACTGCGCCCGCCGGCTGGGCCTGGATTTCGAACGCCGCCTGACCGGCTATGGCGATCTGGCCGGATTCGTCGAGCGCGCGGCGCGGGCCTGATCAGGCCGCCTCGGCGGCGACATCGGAAATCCGCCGGATCATCGCCCGCAGCCCGTTCGAGCGCTGCGCCGACAGGTGATCGTTCAGGCCCAGACGCGCCAATTCGCCCTGGGCATCGACCTTGGGCACCTCGGCGACCGGCAGGTCGTTATACAGCGCACGCAGCACCGCGATCAGCCCGCGCACGATCATCGCGTCGCTTTCGCCGTCAAAGCGGAACCGGCCCGCCTCGATCTGCGGGTGCAGCCAGACCTGGCTGGCGCAGCCGTTTACCTTGGTGGCGGGCACCTTCAGCGCGTCGGGCAGCGGCTCCATCGCCTTGCCCTTTTCGATGACATAGCGATAGCGGTCTTCCCAGTCCTCCAGGAACTCGAAATCCTCGACAATTTCTTCGAAGGCGGCGCTGGCCATGCCGGTATCCTCGGAACTTCTCTGGCCTTGACCTATGTCGCCCCTCCCCGCCTGTCCAGCCCCGCTTGCCGCTTTTCAAGGCCGGTTCGATACGGTAACCCCGAGGAAACAAAAACAGGACCCGGCCTGCCATGCGCAAATCCATTTCCCTGATCCTGATCGCCAGCCTGATCACCGCAAGCTGCGGCTGGCGCGATTCGCGGGTCAATCCGCGCAACTGGTTCGGCAACAGCCGCGACGTGCCGGTCGAAGTGGTCGATGCCGAGGCCAACCCGCTGATCCCGCGGCAGCGCCGTGGCGCCCTGGCGCGCGAGGAGCGCCCCGATGCCAGCGTGCCGATCGCAAGCGTGATCGAACTGAATGTCGAGCCCACCACCTCGGGCGCAATTGTGCATGCCACCGGCATTGCCGAGCGGCAGGGTGCTTTCCAGGCGCGGCTGGTGCCCGACAATCCCGAGCTGGAGCCCACCGACGGGGTGCTCAGCTTTTCCTTCCGGGTGCTCTATCCCAATCAGGCGACACCGGTGGGCAGCGAGTTTTCCCGCACCATCCATGAGGCTTACAGCCTGACGCTGGATGAACTGGCGCGGATCCGGGTGATCCGGGTGGTCGCCGCCGGCAACGCGCGAGAGACCCGCCGCCGCTGAGTTGCGCCCCGGACCCGAACCCGGGTCCGGGTCCCCCGCTACAGCCCGACCGTGACCACCGACGAGCCGTTGGCCGCAAGTGCGATCTTGCCGTCGCAGAGTTTCAGCGCGTCGTCGCCGAACACCTCGCGGCGCCAGCCGCTCAGCGCCGGCAGGTCGCGTTCGCCCGCGGCAATCGCATCGAGATCGGCGCTGGAGGCGATCAGCCGCGGCGCCACGTCCGAGCTTTCGGCCTTGGCCTTCAGCAGCACCCGCAGCAGATCGGCCAGCGCCGGGTTCACCTGCAACCGCTCGCGGCTGCGGTCGGGTTTCGGCAACTCGTCGGGCGGGCAGTTCAGCCCACGCTCGACCGCCGCCAGGATGCCATCGGCAATCGGCCCGCGCCGCGCCTCGCGCAGCAACAGCCGCAACCCGCCCAGGTCGGCGGGCTGGCGCGGTTTGGCCGAGGCCAGTTCCAGCAGCGCGTCATCCTTGTAAACCCGGCTGCGCGGCACGTTGGCCTCTTGTGCGTGGCTTTCGCGGAAGGCCGCCAGTTCCCGCACCACCGCCAGGAAGCGCGGCGAATTGGTGCGCGTCTTGACCCGCTGCCAGGCCTCGTGCGGCAGCACGCTGTAAGTGGCGGGATTGGTCAGCGTCTGCAGCTCTTCCTCGACCCAGCGTTTGCGGTTGGACTTTTCCAACTCGGCATTCAGGTATTCGTAGATCTTGCGCAGATGGGTGACATCGGCCAGCGCATAGGCTTTCTGTGCCTCCGACAGCGGCCGGCGCGACCAGTCGGTGAACCGCGAGGTCTTGTCGACCGAGGCGCGGGCGATCTTGCGCACCAGGGTTTCATAGCCCACCTGCTCACCAAAGCCGCAGACCATCGCCGCCACCTGGGTGTCGAACAGCGGCTCGGGGAACACCTGGGCATCGACCCAGAAGATTTCCAGATCCTGCCGCGCGGCATGGAACACCTTCACCACGTCGCGGTTGCGGAACAGCTGATACAGCGGGTCCAGCGACAGCTCGCCCGCCAGCGGATCGACCAGCACCGCGTTGTCATCGCCCTCGCCCGGCAAGGCCAGCTGCACCAGGCAGAGTTTCGAATAATAGGTCCGTTCGCGCAGAAATTCGGTATCGACGGTCACATAGGGGGCCTCGGCCGCCGCGGCGCAGAATGCCGCCAGCTCGTCCGTCGTCGTCAAAGTTTTCATTCGGGTTCTGGCCTGTCGTTTCTTGCTGTCGCGCCGCGTTATCCGGGCAAGGTTACTGCAATCGCGCCCGGTAGGAAAGCGGGCGCCCGGCACTCTTTGGTTTGACCGGTGTGGCCCGCGGCGCGAGGTGTCGGCGCGGTGTGGCGCCAAAGGCCCGACGCGTCAGACCAGGTCCAGCATCTCGCGCTGACCCAGGGCAAAGCGTTTCAGCACCGCCGGGTACAGCCGGTGTTCCTGTTCCAGCACCCGCGCGGCCAGCGTCTCGGGGGTGTCGCCGGCCCGCACCGGCACCCGTGCCTGGCCCAGGATCGGGCCGTCATCCAATCGCGCGGTCACCTCGTGCACGGTGCAGCCATGTTCGGCATCGCCGGCCTCCAACGCGCGGGCATGGGTGTGCAGCCCCTTGTATTTCGGCAAAAGCGACGGGTGGATGTTCAGCATCCGCCCCTGCCAATGCGACACGAACCCATCGGTCAGCACCCGCATGAAGCCGGCCAGGCACAGGATGTCGGGCTGCGCCGCCAGCAGCGGTTTGATCAACTCGGCCTCGAATGCCGCGCGGTCGCCCTTGAACGGCCGGTGATCCACCGCCGCCGTTGCCACGCCGCGCGCGGCGGCGCGCGCCAGCCCCGAGGCCCCGGGATTGTTCGACAGCACCAGGCAGGGTTCGGCCGGATGATCGGCGGCCTGCATGCTGTCGACCAGCGCCAGCATGTTCGACCCGCCGCCCGAGATCAGGATCGCGACGCGCTTGCGGCTCACGCGACCTGCCCGTCATAGCGGACGCCTGTCCCGGCCTCGACCTCGCCGATGCGACAGACGGTTTCGCCCGCCTCGGTCAACAGCGCGGTCAGCGCGTCGGCGCGGTCCGGCGCGCAGACCACGATCATGCCGATGCCGCAATTGAAGGTCTTCAGCAATTCCGCCTGCGCCATGCCGCCGGTCTCGGCCAGCCAGCGGAACACCGGTGGCAATTCCCAGGACGCCAGGTCGATCCGTGCGCCCAGCCCCTCGGGCAGCACCCGCGGCAGGTTCTCGGTCAGCCCGCCGCCGGTGATATGGGCCAGCGCATGTACGCCCCCCGCCTTCACCGCCTTCAGCACCGGGCGGACATACAGCCGCGTCGGCGCCAGCAGCGCCGCGCCCAGCGACCCGCCGCCAAACGGGCTGTCGGCCTCCCAGCCCAGCCCCGAGGTCTCGACCAGCCGGCGCACCAGCGAATAGCCGTTGGAATGCACCCCGTTGCTGGTCAGCCCCAGCAGCACGTCGCCCGCGGCCACCCCGGCGGGCAGTTCGCTGCCACGTTCCATCGCGCCGACGGCAAAGCCCGCCAGGTCGAAATCGCCGGCCGGGTACATGCCCGGCATCTCGGCGGTTTCGCCGCCGATTAGCGCACAGCCGGATTCGGCGCAGCCGGTGGCAATGCCCTCGATCACCCGCGCGGCGCTGTCGATATCCAGCTTGCCGGTGGCGAAATAGTCCAGGAAGAACAGCGGCTCGGCCCCCTGGCAGACCAGGTCGTTCACGCACATGGCAACCAGGTCGATGCCGACGCCATCCACATGACCGGTATCGATGGCGATGCGCAGCTTGGTGCCCACGCCATCGGTTGCCGCCACCAGCACCGGGTCGGCAAATCCCGCCGCCTTCAGGTCGAACAGCGCGCCGAACCCGCCCAGCCCGCTCATCGTGCCGGGGCGCTGGGTGCGCGCCGCTGCCGGCTTGATCCGGTCCACCAGCGCGTTGCCCGCGTCGATATCGACTCCGGCCTCAGCATAGGTCATGCCGTTCTTGCGCGCGTCGCTCATATCTGCCTCCGATCCGTGCCCGCCCCCGATAGAGCAGGTCGCAGGCGGAGTCCACGCCCCGGAACACGCGGCCCGCGCATCGCGCTTGACCGCCCGCGCGCGCTTGCGTAGTCAGAGCGCCGGGCGGGCCTGTAGCTCAATTGGTTAGAGCAGAGCGCTCATAACGCTTTGGTTGCGGGTTCAAGTCCTGCCGGGCCTACCAGACTAACCCTTCCCATGACGCAGACAGTCAAAGTGCGCAATCTTTGGTTGATCGTGATTCTACCCCAAGACAATAATAGAATTTTACATGTGAATATTTAGCCCCGCATCCCAGTGAATTCAGTAGATCACTTCGACAGAATCGCGATAATCTCATTTCTGGGAAGTTAATGGGGACCAATCATGAAAGCCTTTTGGGCTATTTCCTTTATCTGCGCCACTACGAACGTAAACGCAGCAACACTTCACTTCGACGACCTGAAAAAGCAGTACATCGAAGCCTTTCCCACTGATAGGTCTGATGAGTGGCCCGAAGGCTGGAATTGGCAGTACAGAGAAAACGGCTACTCTGTCACACCATCTTTGTCTCATCCAGAATACGCGCAGTTCTATGACGAAGATGGCTCCCTGGTTCTCTTCGCATTTACCTACGGGACCAGCGAGAATTTCAAAGCAGCAAAGTTCGAACGAGACGACGGCGCAAGTTTTTCATTGCAAGAGTTCGATTTGGAGCTCTCAAACTCCCAAGATTTTACATACTACCGTTATCCGCGCGTCGGCAACGACCCTTATTCAGATCCTTCTCCGCAAACGCTTTACGGATTGTGGGACATGCTGTTTCTGGTAGGTGAGACTACAGATGGAAATACGGTATCCAGCACTATTTCAATCACATCCGTCACGCAAAAACAACTCAGGACCCAGGTCAGCGATGCCGATCTCGGATACAAGTTCAACGACTTGAAATCGCTGACCTTCTACATGCCTGATAGCAATAACCCGACTTGGAGCTCTGACACCTGCCGTCCCGAGCATATTCAGGCTTTGTCTTTTGCTGCCCAGCTTGACCCCAATTCCTGCGATACCCCGACCAGTCCAATAAAATATCTAAACGGCAACCCCGCCTACTACGTCAATCATGACTATTCGGAAACGGCACAGGGCATCGCAAAAATCCACTCCGTCACGCTGGGCGCCCCGATGCCAGTGCCGGTCCCGCTCCCTGCCGGTGGCGTGCTGCTGCTGGGGGCGCTCGGGGTACTCGGTGTGCGGCGGCGCCTCAACTCACGCTGATCCCCGCCGTCTCCGACCACAACCCATGGCCCGCCGCGTTCCAGAGCCGGGTCTGAACCTGCATCGCGCCGGCCGGGAGCGACACGCTGTCGCCCTCGGCCACATCGCCCAGCACGGTCCAGCTTCCGGCATGGCCGCTGGCGGAATAGCGCAGGTCGCGGCGGCTATAGGCGGTGCCGCCCTGTGCGACCTGCCTGGGCGACATCAGCGTGGGTTCGCGGATGCTGTCGATCCGCACCTGTCCGCCGCCCAGCGCGGTCAGCGCCGGCGCCTTGGCCTTCATCGGCACATGCGGCAGGTTGCGGAACGCCCCGCCGGGGGTCAGCGCGCCGCGTCCGTTCAGGTCGGACCGGGGGGTCAGCGCCGCCTGCTGCGCCGCCGCCCCCTGCACCGCGCCCGGTCCGGTAAAGTCCGCATAGTCAAGCGGATAAGCGCTGTTGATCAGCTCCAACTCGAAGCTGGCGGCGTTGGGCTGGGGCGGTGAAATCTGATCGCCCAGGATCAGTTCCACGAACAAGCTGTCCTTGACCAAAACCTGGCCCGTCGCGTCATAGATGCGCAGCGCGGTATTGCCGCCGCCGAGGTTCGAATTGCACAGGATCTGCCGCTCGATCAGCACGCCGTCGGCGCCATCCTCCATCGAGATGCCGTGGGTATTGCCGCGCGGTGTCCACAGGTTCTCGACATAGCCGACATTCACCAGCTTCGATTGCGCCAGCCCGGCCTGCACGTTGATGCCGCGATAGTGGCCGGGGGCAAAGCGGTTCTGGTAGAACAGCAGATTGCGCACCGCCGGGCGCGCACCCTCGGCGGAATTGAAGATCTGGGTGATATCGGGATGCGGCGAGGCGCTGTCGATCTCCTCGTATCGGCCGATGCAGCTGCCAAAATCGTTATAGGCCACCAGCGCGTCACCCTCGACATAATAGTCTTCGGGACAGCCCAGAATGCGCAGGCAATCGAAATACCAGCGTTCGACGGTATTGCCGATGACCTCCCAATTGTCGCTGGCATTCATGCCGTTGCACAGCTCGTAACAATCTTCGACATGGCAATATCGAATTTTATTCGAATGCGAATTGCGATTGCGAAAGCGGGTAAAGCGCACCAGATGGAATCCGTAATTGGCATCCTTGGTGGTGTCGTTCAGATCGCCCGGAGTCGGCCCGGAGGCGCTGACAAATTCGACCGTGATATGCGAACAGCTTTCCTCGACCCCGCCATTCACGCCGCCGTCGAAAAACCAGCCGGGATAATTCTTGGTCATGTTGCCGGCGTTTTCCACCCGGATGTTGCGCCAGGTGACGTGATGGCACCCGGCCATGTCCTGCTGGGCGCTGTAAAATACCGGGGGGTTGTCCGGGTCCTGCGCCTGGATCGTCAGCGGATCACCGGTGAAATCCTTGACTGGCGCGGCTTGCAGAAGGTGCCGCCAGCCCGCCGCGGCCGTGCAGGTCATGTCCGGAAGCAGGATGTTGCGGGCGCCATCGGAAATTGCCGCGTAGAATTCGGCGGGCGTGGTGACAACGGTGCCGGCAGGCGCCGCCTGCGTGGTGATCGGTGTGGTGACCACATCGGAATATTGCGCCCCGTCGCGATGCACCACATGAACAAAATAGCCGGTCTCGGCTGCCAGACCCGACGGCGCAAAAGCGGGCTGCGTCCCCGCCTGCGTGACCGCGACAGAGCCGCTGTAGACGCCGCCGCCGGCGGCCACCTCGGCCCCGGAATGTGCCGCCACCTGATCAACCAGGACAAATCCCGTCCCCTGCGCCGTATCGGTCGACCAAGGCACGTTCAGCGAGGTGACATTGACGCCGATCTGGCCCACCGTGATCGCCGGATCCTGGGTGTTCGTCACGGTGACCTGCTTGAAATAAGAGGTCACGGAATAGCCGCCCGCAGCGTCGCGCAGGCGCAGCCAAACCTTGATCGCCACGCCGGTCGGCACCGCATGCGGGTTCACGAACAGCCCCGGCCCGGTGAGCGAGGTGGCCTCCCAGGGTTCGTTCACCGACCCGGCGCGCATGTCGACATCCAGGCCCTCGGGCAGATCGAAAATCTCGATCTCGAAATTGTTGTTGGCGGCGCTGTTGCGCACGGTCCAGGCCGCCGGGGAAAGTTCCGCCGGGCTGCCGGTCGCGGCGGTGGGCGGCGCCAGCGGGATACAGGTGCTGCCCAAAAAGGATTTGCCGAGAGTGTCACCGAGAATGCTCATGAGGGGCCTCGCAGGTGCTGAATTGGGGTCAGGCGTTGCCGGAATGCGCGGTGATAGCGAGATAGCTCTGCCCGCCGATCACCGTGACCACGCAGAGAAAGCGGTTGCCCGGCGTGCTGTCCAGCGTCGCGCCGGTCACGCTGTCCCATCCCGTCAGGGTGACCGCCCCGGCCGAGGCGCCATTGGCCAGTTCCAACGTGATCCGCCCCTCGCCCGTGGAGGGCGGCGCCAGGGCGAAGGCGCCGCCATTGGTCAGGCGCTGCTGGCGCGCGGCGGAAAAGACCAGCGTTTCGGTGCCCGAGCTTCGCGTGCCCAGATCACCCGAGTTGCCGAGATCCAGCAGGACATCGGCCAGCGTCCGGGCTGCCGGCGCATGGTCGGCCGAGGCATCGCCGAACAGCAGCAGGTCGGCGCCGGTGAGCGCCTCGCCCGTGCCCAGCGCCCCGATCGGCCGGCCCTCGGCACGGATATTGACGAAGAGCACGCCGTCGGTCGGATCCGACGTGACCACCCGGGCCACCTCCTGCACCGCCGCATCCACCGGGGCGGTGTCGGTCAGGCCGCCGGTCGACCCGACATAAAGCGGTGCGCCAACCGCCCAGGCGGCGCTGTCGACGGCGGTGATCATGCCATAGCTGATCACGTCGCCGCTGGCCGCATCGGCGATATCGGCCGCGGCCACGCCGATACAGGGCAGCCTGTCGGTTTTATCCGCCTCGGACACCGCGATCGCCAGCGCCGCGCCGTCCAGGCAGACCGGCGTCAACCTGGCAATCTGCGCGCCGGTGGCATTCGCCCCGGCAAAGCCGATGCCGAAACCGTTCAATCGCATGTCGGTCCCCAGATTGCCGCCACCGCCCACCACCTGCGCGGCAATGGCATGGGCGATGCGCTGAGCGGTGACCTGACGCACCGCCGTGCTGGCTCCTGCCTCGGCCTCGGCCTGGGACATCACCGGCACCTGGCTGTCATAGGCGCCCTGTACCTCTTCGGGGGTCATGTCGGCGGTTGCGCCCGTTTCCTGCCCCGCCAGTTTGGCCTTGTCGGCATCGGTAAAGGCGTTGGTGTTCTCGTTGGCCTCGTAGCGCAGCTTGAAGGCAATATTCAGGCTGCCGGCGCCGCCGGGATTCAGTTCGATGGTGTCGGGCATATCCGATCTCCGCAGGCTATTCGGTGATGGTGAAAACCAGCGGCACGCCGTCAAAAACCAGCGTGTCGCCGTCAAAGCTCAGTGCATTCTCGGGCAGGTCGGGTGCAATCGCCCGCTGTCCCATGGCAAAGACCCGCACCCGGCCCTTGGACGAGACCACGCGAACCCGGCAGGCCAGCACATCGCCGCCCTGCATCACGGTGTCGAGCGTTGCCATCAGGCCCAGCCCAGCGCCGTCATCTTGGCGTCGATCGCGTCCTTGACCACGCCATAGCCGGTGCCGTTCAGATGCAGCGCATCGGCGCGATAGGCGGCCGGCACATGCCCGCCGGGATCGGTGGCCAGCACCGCGTAGAGATCGCAGACCAACGGGCCATAGGTGGCGTGGGCCGCGAGGCTGGCATTGACCGAGGGCAGCGCCGCCGCCACCTCGCCCGGCGTGAACCAGTCCTCCGACGGGAGCAGGTTGCAGATGAGGGTCCTGGCGCCCGGCGCGCGAAAGGCGAACAGGCGCTCCAACTGGGTCAGCATCGTGCCCCACCACAGCGCCGCATCGCCGGTGGCGTCGTTGGTGCCGGCCCACAGGATCAGGTCCCAGTGCCGCCCCGCCACCGGATCGTCCAGCACCCGGTCGATCACCTTCTCGATCTTCTGTCCGCCCAGCCCGGTGTTCAGCAGCGGCCGCCCCGGCCGCTGCTGGCCCAGCAACGTCACCCAGTCATCGGTGCCAGTGGTCGCCCCGGTGCCCTCGGTCAGGCTGTCACCGGCACAATAGGTGGCCGTCGGCGCGGCGTAATTTACCCCGTCCGGTCCGTGCGACAGCATCTCGATGGTGAGATCCAGCAGCTCGGCGCATTCGCCTTCGGAAATCGCGATCTGCAGTTCGATCTCGAAGGCGCTGGCAAAATCGATCAGCACGGTTTCCACCGTCGGCGGCGCGCTATAGCTGGCAAAGGCCGGCCCCGCCGTCTGACCGCGCGGCGACAGATTGACCGGCAGGTTGTTGCTTTCGACCTTGTAGAGCGAATGAATCCCGGCCGAGAGCGAGCCTTCGCCGAATATCGCCGGCGTGCGCGACTTGGCAAAGGCCCATTTGCGGTCATAGGACAGCTTGAGATCGGTGGCGAAGGGGATATGGCTGCGCGTCGCGTCCATATAGGCGGTCAGCACGTTGACCGATGCCGCCCCCTGGATGAAGCGGAGGCGGAAATTCCAGCCTGCCGTCGCCGCCAACTTGGCCAGAAGCCCGGAGATCCGCAGCGACGCCGCCGGATAGACGGTGCCCCCCGCCACCGGAATGGTGGTGACGGTGACGAAAGGCTTGCCGTTTTGCCCGTAGAACCGCCCGGTCCGTCCGGCCGACGCGATCACCCGGCTATAGGCACGGTCGCGTATATAGGTTTCGTAAGCTGAGGTGCCGGCCATCACGTTGCCCTTTCAACAAGATAGGTGCCATCCGGCGCGGTCAGGAACGCGCCCCCCGGCGCGGTGAGAAAGGCAAATCCCGCCGGCGCCTGGGTAAAGGGCGAATCCTCACTAGCCCAGGCGGCGCCGTTCAGACTCCATTCCCGGATCACGTCGAGGATGCTGTCCTCGGGGTCGCCCTGAACCGTGTAATTCGCGGCATCGAGGCTGAAGGCCGGGAAGGCCGCGGCCAGGGGGGCACCTGCCTCGGGCCCGCTCATCACCGGCGCCACCGCCGCCGTTATCCAGCTGCCCTCGGCCCGGCGCCCCGAAAACCGCCCCCCCTGGAACCGCCCGGCAAGATAGCGGCCGGCCCGCATCCCGGCGATCATGGCGCCAGCACACCCAGCGTGACCACGGTGCGCCCGGCCAGCCACAGCCGCTCGCCCGCCCTCAGCGTCATCGCCCGGCTGGTCCCCGGCTGCACCGGATGGCCCTGCCCCACCGTGATCGCGGGCGCGGTGTCATCCGCGGTCACGTCAAAATGCGCGGTATCGCCGCCCGCGTTGCTGATCAGCACGTCGACATCGCCGGGCGCCGTGTAACGCGCCCCGGCAGACCATTGCCCGGTCGGGCTGTAGACGGTCGATGACATGGCGAGGATCCTTTCCGCACGTGACGCGCCCCGGCACTCCCCCGTCCGTGCGGGCGCTCCGGGATCGGAGCGGCCGGCAGATGGGACAGATCGGGACGACGGTTCAGATACGGATCAACCTAGGCTGTTGCGGCTCAAGAACCGATTAAGCCGCCGTACGGTGGTCCGGGCACTATCGCGCGATCACGATATCGGCGCAGAGACCGCCCAGATCCTCGCTCTGGCTCAGCCGCAGCACACCGCCATGGGCGCGGGCCACATCGTTGACGATGGCCAGGCCCAGCCCGACACCGCCACCCAGGTTCTGGTTGCGCGCCGGATCCAGCCGGGTGAACGGTTTCACCGCCTCCTCGCGCCGGTCGGCGGGAATGCCCGGCCCGTCATCCTCGACCCGGATGCGCAGCGACTTGTCGGTCAGGATCACCGACACCCGCGCCTGCGTGCCATAGCGCACCGCGTTGCCCAGCAGGTTCTCGACCGCGCGGCGCATCGACAGCGGGCGCAGCATGACCGTGCCTTCGCCCTGCATCGCCGCCAGCGTGACGGCCCGCCCCCCGCGCCGGGCATCTTCGACGGCCTGTTCCACCAGCGCGCCGGGATCCACCTCTTCCGGCTCGCCCTCGGCCACCCCGCGCGAGAAATCCAAAAAGGCGTCCAGCAGGCGCTGCATCTCGTCGACGTCGCGCAGCAGCGGTTCGGCCTCGTCTTCATCGATCATCGCCAGGCCCAGCTTCATCCGGGTCAGCGGCGTGCGCAGGTCATGGCTGACCCCCGACAGCATCTGCGTGCGCTGCTCGATCTGGCGCTCGATCCGCGCCCGCATGTCCAGGAACGCGCCGCCGGCGGCGCGCACCTCGGTGGCGCCCGCCGGGGTATAGGGGACCACCCGGCCCCGGCCAAAGGCCTGCGCCGCGCGCGCCAGCCGGGTGATCGGCCGCAGCTGGTTGCGCAGGTACAGGAAGGCGATCACCGTCATCAGCAGCCCGAAGAACACCATCGTCACGATCAGCTGATGCGGCGCCGTCACCGTCACCCGCCGGCGGTTGAAGCTGATCTCGGCCGGACCGAATTTCGACGGCAGAAAAACCTCGATCTCCTTGTTGTCCAACAGCAGCACCGCAAGGGTTTCGGGCCGGTACAACCGGATCACCCGGCGCACCACGCTGCCGGAAAAATCGTCCCAGCCGATCAGATCCTGCGCCGGCACCGCCCCGGGCCCGGGAAATTCCAGCGACATCCCGAACACCGACAGCGTCGGCGCCGCCAGCGCCTGCGCCTGCGCTTCGCTTTCCGCCTCCGCGACACGTTGCATCGCCACCTCGATGGCGCTGACCGCGTTGAAGGTCATCTGCGTCGTGACATCCTCCAGGTGGTTGCGGATGAACAGGAAGGACACGACCAGCTGGACCGCGACCACCGGCAGCACCAGGATCAGCGCGGCGCGGCCGTAAAGGCTGCGCGGCATATAGTGTTTGAGCCACATGAACATCTTGCGCTAAGCCTAGCGGGCGCATCACAGAAGAGGAAGCAGGATGACCCAGCCGCCCGACGATTTCGACCCGCCGCCGGGTCAGCCCGTCACCCTGGCCCCCGGCCTGCGCCGCATCGTCGCGCCCAACCCCGCGCCGATGACCTATCGCGGCACGAATACCTATCTTGTCGGCACCGGCGAACTGGCGGTGATCGATCCCGGCCCCGACAGCCCCGCGCATCTCGAGTCGATCCTCGCCGCGCTGGCCCCGGGCCAGCGGATCAGCCATATCATCGTCACCCATTCCCATCTCGACCATTCTCCGCTGGCCGCGCTGCTGGCCGCCCGCACCGGTGCGCCGGTCTATGCCTTTGGCGGCCCCCATGCCGGGCGCAGCGCGGTGATGCAGGCGCTGGCCGCCGGCGGGCTCAGCGGCGGCGGCGAAGGTATCGACCTGGGTTTCGCACCGGATATCACCCTGGCCGATGGTGCGCGGATCGAGGGCGATGGCTGGGAACTGGAGGTGATCCACACCCCCGGGCATCTGGGCAATCACATCGCCCTGGCCTGGGGCGCGGCCTGCTTTACCGCCGATCACGTCATGGGCTGGGCCTCGTCGCTGGTCTCGCCGCCCGATGGCGACCTCACCGATTTCATGGCCTCCTGCCGCAAGCTGCGCGCCCGCCCCTGGCAGGTCTTCCACCCCGGCCACGGCGCGCCGGTGACCGACCCGGCGGCGCGGCTCGACTGGCTGATCGGCCACCGCCTGGCCCGCGAATCCGCCATTCTCGCCGCGCTCGACGCCGGCCCGGCCACCGCGCGCCACCTGGCCGAACGCATCTACTCCGACACCCCCGCCGCGCTGCTGCCCGCGGCCGAGCGCAATGTCTTCGCGCATCTGATTGATCTGACAGGCAAATCCGAAGTCGCCCCCGAAGGTCCCCTGGCGGCCACCGCCCGCTTCGCCCGCACCGGCTGACCCCATCCCGGTTTTTCCGCCTGCAGCCGAAAAACCCACTGGACGCCAGAAAACCGGATTGCTATAGGACCGGGACCGTTCCGGCGTAGCTCAGCGGTAGAGCAGTTGACTGTTAATCAATTGGTCGTAGGTTCGATCCCTACCGCCGGAGCCAAAATCCCCTAAGCGGTTGATTTCATTGGTTGAGCCCCGACCGGAGTCGGAGCCACGCGTGCACGTGCACAAGTTGGTGCACAAACGCGTGCCCGGACCGGTGCACAAACGCGACTCCCGGATGCCCTGAAACCTGTTTCGGAGGCTTCCCGCATGGCCGGAGTCGCACACACCCCCCATCTCGAAAAACGCCCCTCGGGCTACTTCTTCCGGCGCCGTCTGCCGAAGGCCTGGGTCGAGATATCGAACCCTGGTCAAAGTTCGGCCATCTGCCTCAGCCTTCGGACCGACGTCCTCTCCGAAGCGACATGCCGCGTCCGCGCCCTCACGGCGCTCACGGACCTGGCCGTCGCGCTGACGACGGAGAGACCGGTGGATCATCTGAGCCCCGAGCACGTGACATTGCTGACCGAATTGGCGCGCTGCCAGATCGCCGCCCACGAGGCCCTGCGGGCGTCGGCCGAACCGCGTTCCGAGGCGGCGGCGAACTTTGCGGCGCAGACCGAGCGCGCGACCCAGGACATGCTGCGCCGGGCCCTGGCGCTCGGTGATCGGTCCCCGGTCACGGACCCCTTGCGCGAGATGGCGAGGCAGTTCGGCGTGACCCTCGACGAGACCAGCTCGGACTGGCGTGCCCTCGCCTTCGAGGCTCTGCGGGTGATGCTGGACGTGTCGCGCGAACGGGAGAAACGCGAGGTCGGGACCTACGAAGAACCAACCCCGATCTTCCGGTCGGTCATGGCAAGCCAGTCGGCCTCCGCGACCGCCGCCCTACCCGTGGCTGCCTCTCGATCGTCCGCCCCCGCTCCGGCCATCCCGGCAGTAGCCGCGCCAGTCGCGATTTCCGTGCCGGTGTCGACCATCCCGTCGGCGACCGCCCCTGCCGAGCCACTGGTGGCCTCTCCGGCTCAGACCCCGGCCGAGGACGCTCCCGCCACGCCGAAGACGGCGGAAACGGGTGTCGCGGACACTGTGTCCAGCCGACCGCCCAGCCACTATTGCGAACCCGAACCTATCGTTGCGTCGCCCGAGTCGGCGCCGAAGGCTCCCGCCATGCCGCGCGAAGAACCCCGGATCCTGATCGATCAGTCGCTCCTCTCCGACAAGGCACGCGCGGCCCTGGCGAAAGGCCCCAATATCGAGTTCCGAGAGGCGTTCGACCTGTATTTTGAGCTGAAAGAACTCGGCTATGGCGACAATTTCGAAGCACGTCAGAAGAGTTTTCCGGACAAGGGTCGGAACTGGGTTCGGTCCTCGAGGGGCAACGCAAGGAAAGCCCGCGATATCTGGGTCGATGTCCTGGGCAACCAACCGTTCCACCAGATCGACTGGACCGAGGTCGACGGTGTCCTGAATGTCATTCGCCGGATCCCCAAATACCACGGCAAGAAGAAGAACCTTCTCAATACGAAAGGTTTCCGCGATCTCGTCGAGCGTGCGGACGAGCAGGAACTCGCAACGGCGATCGCAGCGAAGGAAGTTCTGGCAGCAAGAGGCAAGGTGACGCCGGCCGAACTCGAACGCGCGGCCCTCGACGCGAAGATCCCGCGGCTGCGTGTCGCGACCTTCCTCCGCCACGGCCGAATGGCGAACCGGGTCGGCAAGATGCTGAAGGCCATGAAGCTCATCGAGAAGAATCCGTTCGAGATCTGTTCCTGGACCAACGACGAGGAGAAGGACATGAAGGCGCACGAGGAAGATCGCTCGCGCATGCTCTGGGACGACAAGATCCAGAAGCTCTTCGCCTCTCCGGTCTATCAGGGACGATGCGAGGAGAAGGACTACCCGCTGTTCTGGGGCCCCCTCATCGCGCGCCTTGCCGGCTGTCGCGCCGAGGAAATCCTGCAACTCGCACCAGAGGATTTCGGGTCGGAGAACGGCATTGCCTATTTCACGGTGCGCAACGTGACCGGCAACCACGTGAAGTCCACCGCCGGGGAACGTCGCATCGCTGTGCACCCGAAGCTCGTCGAGCTCGGACTTCTTAACTTCGTGGAGATGCGGCGGCGGCAGAAGCAGTCGCGCCTGTTCCCGAACCTCAACCGCGGCCAGACCAAGGACACGTTCTCCGAACTCTACAGCAAGGCCTTTGGCTACTACCGCAAGACGAACGACTGCTACTGGCCCGGGCTCGACTTCCATGCGTTCCGCACGACATTCCACAACGACCTCGGCAACCTGCTCTGCCCCGACATGGTGCGCCGGCGCCTGATGGGGCACGAGAAGCCGGTCGACGAGGGTGACGGGTCCTACACGCGCGAGATCTGGGTAAAGACGCTCCACGAGGTCATCAGCCGTATCGAGCTGGATATCTCGAGGATCAAGAGCCCATTCGCCGCGCCCAAGGCCGCAGCTCCGAAGGCCGTGCCGACTGAGGCAAAGGACAATCACTGCAATGTCGTCGGGTTCCGCCGCCGGCCGGCCTGAAATTCAGAGCCGGCACTGCCCACCGCGGAGTCATTCGACCTCACGAAGGCGTGATACGTCGCCAGAGATAACGAACCGAAATTTTGACTCAGATCAACTGTTTCCCGCGAATCCGAGTCATAGGGGCAGCATTCCCACACGAACGGAGAGTCAGGAAATGCGCGATATCCTCGCAAACGAAATTGAAGCAACGATCCGCCGGGAAACGGCCGATCGATGCGCCACCAGGCACCTTCTCGAAGCGGCCGATCTCACTGAACAATCGAAGGCGATGCTTGCAGGCGAACTGCAGATCTGCCTCGAGACAGCCTTCGACCTCTATATAGAGGCGCGGTCGGTGGGCTATCGTCCCGGTATCCGACGACCCGATGCCACTCGTGGTGAACACTGGCGCCGGACCAGCGGTGCGAATACCCAGAGCGCGAAGCGAGCTTGGACGCGAGCCCTGGGAAATCCGTTCTTCTCCGACATCGAGCGGGAAGATGTCATCCTCGCGCTGGAAAAGATCCGGAATCTGCCGAAAGGCCACGGGAAACGCCCGAATAGCGCCGCCGAAAACGGCGACCGGACTTCTCCTGACCGCATTGGGGTCACGACATTTCTGAGGATTGGGCGGACGGCGCGCCAGGTTGGAGATTTTCTTGTCGAATTGAATCTCGAAGACGCGAACCCGTTCGACATCTGTTCCTGGTCGACGGCCGAGGAGGCCTGTCTGCGGCAACAGGAGCGCCCATCCGAGACCCGTGAATGGTCTGAGGCAGTCGAGAGCTACCTGTCCTCGCCGATATTCAAGGGAGACATGAGGGATACCGGGGACCCGCTGTTCTGGATCCCGCTCTTGATGCGCTTCGGGGGCCTGCGGCTCGACGAAGCCGTCCACCTCACGATCCGGGATCTGCAATATCGTGACGGTATGCCGGTCATCTGCATTGATCGTTACGGGAAGACACCAGCGGCCCGCCGGGAGATCCCTGTCACTCGGAGGCTGCAGGATCTTGGCCTCGTCGATCTGTTCGAGCTGCGGCGCGACCAGAAGGAGACACTGCTGTTCCCGCAACTTGCGGAAGGTCGGCCCGGGTCGGGCAGCACGCGGTTCCGGAAGGATTTCATTCGCTACTGCGAGACGCACGGGATCGATGCTTCGGCCCTTCACGCTCACGATTTCCGGAGAGCCTTGCATCATACACTGCTCGAACAGGAATGCCCGGATCCCGTGGTCAGAAGCGCCATGGGTCAGATGCCTCGAGATACGTCCGGCAAGTTTCTCGATGACAACCGGCTTCAAACCGTCCAGCAGGCGCTATCCGAGGCTGGCGCGGGCCTTCCGGATATCGTCGGCCCGAACCGCTGAACGATAGTGAGGAGAAGGCCCGGGCACCTGCCCCGGGCCTTCTGCATGTTTCCGCATTATTTCCGTCTTCGGCAACTCCTTGGCGCGACGAGCCCCCTGCTCCGAAGACAGGCCAAGGCGCGTAGGGTCTCATGTGCGGAAAGCCGCCGCGCGAAAATGAAGGCGGTTGGATACCGGGCATACCATCTTGCCGGCGCTTCGAGATAGCCAAGCGTGCCGAGCGCCTCGAGCGCCGTCACCCGAACGACACCGCACTCAAAATACCACTCGGTTTCCTCGATACCAGGCTCCACCCCGAAGCGACCATCCCCGAGATCGAAAACACCCGCGACGAGGGTGAATGGCTTGAGATCGCGATGGATATGTTCGCACCATGCCCAGGCCATGCCCAGATCGTCGGCAATCCTGCGGCGGTCTCCGGTGAACGGGTCATTCCTACTCACCATGGGAACTCTCGCCGAACCCCGAGGCGATAAGGAAAGCGGAGACGCGCTGTCGTGCTGTCACCGTGATGCATCAGCCCGCGAACCGGCGATTGACCATCCGCTCGCCACAGAGACGCGCGTTGAGAACCTGCATCATGCGCGCGAGGTAAAGAAGCTTGTTGGACCAAGCCTCGATCGCTTCCCCGCGCTCCGAGAGAACCCGGTGCCTGTAGACCGCACCAGCGGCTCCGTATTCGGGGTCATTCTCCCCCTCGAACACATCCTCGTAGCCGAGCGTCTCCGTCTCGCGTTCCGCGCGGAGAATGTCCACGAGCATATCGACGGACTGCAGCGCACGCGGACCAGCTGGATCATCGCCAGAGATGTCGTTCAGCAGGCCGCGGATATGACGATGCTGATGTGCATCTGCGGACAGTAGGTTCACGGGCAGGTCCTCGGCAAGAGCCCTGCAGGCCACGATTGTCCGCGCGGCAAGCTCTTCGATTGGCATTACATAGAGTTGTATGTCGTTCATCCAGTCTCTCCAGAAATCGGTCTGTGGCACTACACGTCGCGGTGCCTTCAAGAGCCGGCCCAGAGGGCCAGAGGGAGAGATCAGGCGGCAACGCGGGCACCTTTCGCGGCCAACGGTGTTGCCGCAGGCGCCGACGCGTCCGGCAGAGAACACAGAACCTCGGTCATTGCGGCCGCAAGGCGGCAAATTCCGGTGACCACGAGATCGTCGGGACGGATGTCGCAGAAGTGGCCAGGATCGGTCGCATCCGGATCGCCAACCAGCTCGAGGGTCAGCACCCCATGGAGCCAGCGAATCTCGCGCCGCAGGTGGGGCCCGAGTCCGGACGCGTGTCGAAGCCGTGAGACCAGGCGCAGAAATCGGCGCTGCGCCGCCGGCCCGCCGAGCAGCAGTGATGCCTCCGAGAGGCCTGCGAAGTGCTCGGCGACAAACCTCCGTATTGACCAGAGGGCAATTGCACCTGCAGACTGGGCGGGGGTGATGTTGGGCATGGGTGAGTTCCTTCTGTCACGGACAGTCCGTGTCCGCTTCAAGCGCCCTGATCTCTCCTTTCGTCGGGGCGGGTTGCGGGGCTCGACGCTCCTCTCGGTAGCAGCCAGGAGAGTGATAGTTGTGTCGAACCCGTCGTCTCTCGTTTTGGCGCACGAGGCGTCGGCGGCGCGCCCTCACGCAGAGGGGCGCGCAGTCCGACGGCTCGTGCACGAATATCTTGCTGCGTATTGTCACGCGCTGAACCTGCGGGGCTGCCATGCGAGACCATTCGTATCGCGTCTCGTGCTGCAGCTTTCATGCCGATCGGCCTCATTCGAAGAGGCGGGAAATTCCTAACCACGGCCGGGTGATCCATCCGATCAGCCTCGTCGATCGCGGCCTCAACCGGCTGGCCGCGATCGATCGGGGCCGATCCCCTTTTCCAATTCTTCCGCGCTTGCCGTCAGGCAGACACCGTCGCGAAGCTACAGATGCGTCGCGCGGGCCCGAGTCTTGCGCTTGCCGATTGATTTTTTGACTGCGCCGCAATGGTCTTTCGCGCCACTTGCCAGATCGCCTCCCCCGCCGCCCCTTCGCACTCGGCACGATAAGCCTTGCCGGCTTTTCGCGTGCCATGCCCCAGGTGGGTCGCAATGACATCGGCGGCACGTGCCGGGTCGTGACGACGCATGTAGTCCGCGGCAAGGGTCCTCAGATCGTGTGAGGGGACACCAATCGCAGCCTTTGTAAGTTCGGTCGGAAGATTCCGGTAGGGCTGGCTGTGATCGAGCGACAACCAGTTGCTGCCGACAAGCTCCTGGTATCGGAAATGAACGAGGCGATCGGGTCGCCCGTCGAGGATCCACTCGTCGATGGTGTCGCAGATCTCGGGCCAGATCGCACCCGTTTCCGTCTCGGCCCGGGTCTTCTCCTGCGGCCACTCCGCGCGCCAGGTTCCGTCGACTTCACGGACGATCTGATGGCCGAAGCGCCACGATACGAGATCGCCCTTGCGCGGCGGCTTGTTCATGATGACCGCGCAGACGACGGCCTGCTGCATGCAGCGGCGCCGCGCTGCGCTATGTGCCGGCAGGGCATGAGCGCGTTCCCTGAGTTCGCGGATCCTGTCGGCGACATGAGCATAGCCTCCGCGTTCCATGAGTCGCGATAACCTTTCATACTTGTTCTTCTCCGCCAGCTCGGCCTGGTCCCGGAGGTCGCGCGAGATGACCCGCATGGCGGTCAGGCTCTCGTTCGCAACCCCACCTTTCGCGCCCAAGGCAATCAGGCCGTCGAGGTAGTTCGCGGCCGAGACCGGCTTCACGCGCCGTTCCGGGTCGGGGTGGAACAGGAACGCTTCCGACAGTTCGCACGCCGCGACGAAGCCGTGCACGTCGGATGCGAGACCTTCCGCGACGATCGTGGCGCATCGATCAATGCTGGCGATGTAGCGCTGCCTGCTGCTGGCCTTGATA
Source organism: Pseudooceanicola lipolyticus (assembly GCF_002786325.1). Lineage (GTDB taxonomy): Bacteria > Pseudomonadota > Alphaproteobacteria > Rhodobacterales > Rhodobacteraceae > Pseudooceanicola_C > Pseudooceanicola_C lipolyticus. Next base: position 42,207 of record NZ_PGTB01000014.1, read on the forward strand.
CGTGCGTCGTCGAGGTCCGACTTCATCCGCCGCCACGTCTCGGGCCAAGCCGCGCCGATGGTCGTCTCAACGGTCGGCGCGACCTTCGCGGCCGGCTTCGGTCGCCGGGCATACCATTCCGCGCTGACGACCTTGGCCAAGGCGGTCGACACATGCGGCGCGTATCGCGCGAGCGCGCGCAGCAGACACCGAAATGTCGATTCTGAAGCGGCCGCGTCCCGGTATGCCTCGGTGGGCGGCATGGCGAGACTGCCCTTGCCTGCCCGGACCGCCGACCAGAAACGACCCATCACCTGCGCCGCACCCGGCTCGAGTTGCGGCGCGTCTTCCAGCATGGCACGGCGGATCGCGGCCGGCACATCTTTCAGTATCTCGTCGGGCCTGCTCTTCATGTCATGTCCTCCGTTGCATGCGCGAAAAAATATCCGGGTGCCGCTCAAGCAGTGCGGCGCGCACGGCCACGGCCGCCGCTTCACCGCTGTCCTTTCCGTAGTGCCGTTTCGCGACCTGTTCCGTGTTCGCGAGAACCGAGGCCACGGTTGCGAATGCGCCGGGGTTCACGGCCAGCAACAGGGTCGCAAGCGCGTGCCGGCACTGATGCGGCGTCAGCCCCAGCCCGAGCTGCCGGTCACCGAGATCCCACAGCTCCAGGATCGATGCGACGGACATGCAGCCACTGGGAAGGTTGAGCGCTGATTTCCGCAACCGGGGTGCGGCTGCGCCCGGAAACAGGTAGGGCGAGTCATCGAGGCCGCGGAGCTTCATCAGCTTGGGCCGGTCGACTTTGTCCCACTGCCAGAGCACCCTGGCGTCGTCTCCGAGCACGTTGACGACCAGAGTTTCCCCGTTCTTAACCTCGCCTCCGGAAAACCGGATCTCGGCATGCTCCCGGTCCGCAATCCATGTCAGATTGCGCGGGCAGCCCGGCGTCGCCCGGCGACGGGTCATGAACAGGTTGGCCGGCCGCAGCGCCCGGCTGACCTGGATCGCGTAGGCAGCGGCGCAGGCGGAGAGCCGGAGCGCACGATCCTTTGCGAAGTCGGTCGATGCCGCCGCGAGTTCATTGGTCGAGATGTCGCCGAGCCGGGCGGGGGCGTTCACGAAGGCCGCTGCGAGATGCGGGGACTTTCGCAGACGGTTGCAGATCGCCTCCGCGTCTGCGGTCATTTCGATCGGCGACAACACGTAGTCCGCATGGAACAGCCGCACGAGGCGGATCCGCGCGAGGATCTCGGGATCGCGCAGACCGTGCCGCGCGATCGTCGTGAGATTGGTGAACCGAGACCACAGCGTCGAGCTTTCGTCCGAATCCTTCAGCGTAGGAGACGCCGCGCTCCGCGCAATCTGCGCGGCGCAGGCCGCTTCCAGCGCGTCGGTGGTGAACGCGTCGCGCAACGTCCCGAGGCCCGCGAACCCGGTCTCCGGCGCATGGCTCTCGCGCAGGAGCCATGTCGTGGCCTGCCGGTAGCCAGCCAGCGCGGTCTCAATGTTCTTGGGCAGCTTTTTCTTCTTGTCACCGACGCGCGCGGCAATCTCCGCGTCGATCTCGATGGCCGACCGGCCAAGTCGCATCTGCTCCTTGGCCCATTCTTTCATGTCGGCTGGCTGGCGCAGGGTCTGGCGTAACACCTCCTCCGCATCTGCACGGAAATCGGCAGGCAGCGACTTCCAGAGAATGCGGCGCGCCCGGTCGGAGGCGGCCGGCACGACGAGAGCCTGGCGTGGCAGCAGGTCCGCAAGCTCCGGCCAGCGATTGTGTCCGCGTCGCAGCTCGACAATGCGCTGCGCAAACTTCCGAAGCGACTTGCGACCATCCGGCGTCGCGTCGAGCCAGAGCCGGTCGAATTCTGCCTGGTCGAGGTCCGGCAGGGCAAGGCGAGCCCGTGCCCGAACCAGGAGAAACGGCCTGTGGGTGCTGGTGGTGAAAAGCGCGCCGCTGTCGACGAACCCCTCGTTCTCGACGATGAACTTGATGGCCTTGTCGTAGCTCGCGCGGGCGCCCGTGTCCGGGGTGTCATGTCCGCGCGCCAAAAGAAATCGCTGTAGAGCGGAGCGGACACGGGAATTCCCGCGCTTGCGCGCCGTGTCGAGATTCTTCGAGCGGGAGACGGCCCCATAGGCGGATACGGCGATCACCTTTTCGAAGTAACCGAGGTCAGCCGGAACGAGATCCAATTCCTCTTCAGTCAGGTCGAGCCGCGCAGCGACCTTCTCGATCTCATAGACGGTGTCGCGGCTCTCGCCGGTCTCCTTCGCCCAGTCCAGAAAGTCCGGGAACATCGGGGGGGCGGCGTTGGTCAATGTTCTGTCGTGTTTCATCTTTTCGATCTCCACGGTTGGGGCCTCTCGGGCCGCCTTCACGCAGAAAGGCGGCTCGTGCGGCCCAGGCCACGGACCTCATTCGGTCCCTTCAGGAGATCGCGCCCGGCGGGGCGTCTCGCACAATCTGTCGTGATTTTCCCGCGTTTTGCAGGATCGCCCCCGAGCATAACACCAATTTATGTTCGGGGACGGATGTGCGACGGGCGGCGCCATCCCGCTCGTGTCGGAATGGTCCCGGTCGCACTTGTGCTACGCGGACGCGGTGTCATTTCCACCAGCCGTGAGGAAGATCGACACCCCGCAGCTCCAGCCAATCGGTGGCGTCATGCGGGTTGAAGCGGACCGCCCCGAAGACGTTACGCGTGGGCATCCCGTCATCGATCCACCGCTCGACGGTGCGAACGCTGACCCGGAGCGCTCCGGCTATGACCTTCTTGCCAAGCAAATTGTCTTGGTAGCGTCGGATCAGCGCACGCTTCGGCATCGGTCCGTCTTCGCACGCCCAGACATCCGGCCAAACCATGCGATAGACGCGACCGATGCGGGTCGCTTCGATCTCACCTGCCCGGATCTTGCGCCGGACCGTGTCCGGTCGCAGGCCGAAATGGTTAGCAACTTCTTCAACTGACAACATTTTTTCCTCATCAGGTTGTTCCTGAAAAGGAATTAGTCCCCGCGTTCGTGGTTCTGAAACGCACGGAGACAACCCCAATGGTGTCATGCCTCAATTAGAAGGATCAATTGGGCAGCGACACCATTGCTGTCGCGCCAGTCCTCACGCAGCTGTGACCGGACGCATTTCTGCGCGACAACATGGGCGCCCAGTTCCTCCGAAAGGAGGCAGCAGATGAAACACGAAAAGACCCTGGACGCGATAGGGACTGTCCCAACATGGCACACACCCGCAGACGCGCGCGCCAAGCTCTCCGAGATCATCTGCGGGTTCGTCAAAACGGCCACGTCCGCTCCGGAAACGTCCGAGGAAGATTGCGCCGTGCTCGCTCTCAAGGTGACGGCCGGTCTTGGCAAGACAGCAACCACGCTTCGCGCGATCGCACGCCATGGGGAGGCGCTGCTCGCGCGCGGTCACGTGCTCTTCTACGTTCCGACGCTCGATCTCGCGGAGCGGGCCCACAGCGAGTTCTTGAGACTGGCACCCGATATTCCGAGCCGTGTGATCCGCGGCCGTGAGGCCCTTCGCCCGTACGACAAATCAAAGCAGATGTGCGAAAATGCCGATCTGGCAAAAAAGATTGCCGGATTTGTCCCGTCCGTGACGCAAGCACTATGTCGCGGAGTGGATGCCGATGAAAATTTCGTCGAGTCGTCCTGCGCATCGGAGTGTCCGTATCTTGCGCAAAAAGATGTCAGCGGACCGCATGTCGTCTTCCTTTCGCACGCATATCTGACAGTGCGCCCCCCGATCGACGGCGATTTCCCGGTCGTGCTGCGGGTCGTGGATGAAAAGGTCTGGCCGACCCTGACACGGATATCCCACATTTCCGTCGAGGATTTCATGCGTGCTCCGCCCGCAGGTGTCGAGGAGGAGCTCATCAATGCCCTATCCAGGGCCAAGGGCCTCGTGGTCGACGGTCTCCAACGAGATCTGCCGCTCTACGAACATCTGCGGCGAGATGGACTCACAACCGACAGCATCAGCCGTCTCGCCGACATGGAGCGCAAGTCGCGGAAGCATCTGGAGCTCAGCCCGGCACAGAATCTGGCGTCGAAGAAATTCCGGGTGTCCACTTTTGATAGCAGAGCTTTCCTGGCCTCCCGGCGCCGGCAGCGCATCTTTTCGCTGTTGTCAGAAAAGGACGTCGGGCACTGCAACATCCTGCGGCTGGCGGAGACGACCGTCGATGGCGCATCAAGGCAGTCGATCGAAATATTCACCACCGAGGACGTCCCCCGCGACGCGCCGATGCTGCTGCTCGATGCCGACGCAGACCGGGAGATCACAGAACGGGTTGTCCCGGGAGCGGAGGTGATCGCCATCGAGTCTCCCCCGGACGCGGACATAGTCCAGATCAAGGACCTTACACTCTCCAACACGTGGATGCTCGACGAAGAAAAGGGCGCGGGGCGGCGCGCTGCCGTGCTGAAAATAATCAAACGTGAAGTCAGCCGGGCCGCCGGAGCAGGCGTGCTCGTTGTCGCCACGAAAGCGGTTCTCGGGGCGCTCCATACAGACGCCTCCGGTGTCACTCCTACGGATGAGGCCGGGCTGAAACAACCGCTCCTCGGTGCAGTGCCTCGATGGTTCGGGCCGCGAACGCAAGGGGTCAACGATTTCGAGGACTTCGCCGCAATCGTCGTGGTAGGTCGCTTGCAGCCCCATATTGCCGATGTGGAAGCTTCCGCTCGTGCAATTTTCGGAAAGGATCTCCTTCCTATCGCCTCGCATGACGGTGGTCCCCTCCCGGCGCTGAAATCCTTCCACCTGATGAGCGACGGCTCACATCCTCCTCCGGCAAGATGCCACACGCACCCCGATCCCCGAGTCCACGCCGTCATTGCGCAGACACGCGAGTGCGGGACGCTCCAGGCGATCGCCAGGCTGCGCCTCGTTGCCCCGATGCGGAGCAAACGGGTCGTGATTCTGAGCAGCTTGCCTCTGCCAGGCTTTCCGGTCACCCGGCTTGTCGCGTTCAATCAACTCGCCCGCGGACTCGAACACGAGCCTGATCCGGCAGGCTTCATCCGGATGGAATCTGCCCTGAGGGCGTTACGTCGGCAGCCTGTTTGCGGCACGCGCCTGTCCGCCGGCGGATTGGCCTCTGACCTTCCGCGCGATTTCGAGACGGACGACCAGGCGAAAGGCTTTCGGCGCGGCCGAGCGACCAATCACGTTGTCGCGCTCTGCAGACGTGTTGCCAAACGGAATGGCTGGCCGCTGACTCTGCTTGCGCTCCGTAAGCCCGGCGGCGGCCATTCCATTCCGGCAGTCGTGCTATCGTCGCCCGAAGACGCGTTGAAACAGGCAGAGCGGCTATGGCCGGACATGCAAGCATCCTGCGGCACCTGAAATCCGCCCGAGTTTTTCTTTTTCGACGCGCCCGAAGAACCAACATCCTCTTCAGCCGCCAGCGGCGCCTTTGACAAACACCCTTTCGCAAAGTCTTTGCGAAACCAAAGAGGAAAAACAATGACCGAGAAGAAGACCGGCCGCCCCCCGAAATACACCGAGGCGCAGGTTCTTGAAGGCATCGGGATCGTCGAGGAGAACGGCGACACCCCGACCGGCGAGACTGTGAAGAGAGCGATGTGCGTCCACCTCGGCGTGCCGCCTGGGATCAACTCTCAGAGCCTCGACAAGGAGGTCCAGCGGCTTCTCGATGAGCGGGAACGTCAGCAATCCGCGCGTCTGATCGTGGCCTTGCCTGAAACAAGCCGAAATGCAGTCCGAGAGATCAGCCGAACCGTGGAGTCTGCGATCTTGCTTCATCTGGGCCGCGAACATGGTGAACTCCGTCGTATCAACGAACAGAAGGTCACGCAGAAGGACATGGATCTGGCGCACCAGCGTGCGCAAATCCGCGAGCTACTGATGAAACTCGATCAACAGGCGGAAGAGGTTGCCGCGCTCGAAGAAGCGGCGCGAGCCATGCAAGACCAACTCCTTCAGTCGCAGGAGCGGAATTCGGCCCTGTTGACACGCATAACAGAGTTCGAAAAACGTCAGGACTTCAGGGAGGAAATGTTCGCGTTTATGAAGGAGACGCTTGCTCAGCATGCTCCTCATCTGCCCGAGAAGGAATAGGCGAAGCCAATTCTGCTGCTATCCGACACAATGGTCAAATCAAGGGGGCCGGCTTGGCAGAAATCCCATCCGCCAGACCGGTCAATGGCAATCAGACAAGGTCTTCAAGGAATTCCGAGACGCGGCCCGCACCGGAAACCCACAAACGCTCTCTGGCCCGAGTGGTGGCGACATATAGAAGATGGCGTTCCGTCGCCATGATTTCCTCGATCATCGCCTCGTCTCTTGCTTCGAGGAGGCGATCCTCCTTGGGGATTACATCTTCGTCACATGCCATGACTGCCACGGCGCGATATTCGGATCCCTTCGCATCGTGCATGACGCGAACTTCCGGTCCTTCGTTCAGGCCAGATAGCGATCGGAAGGTGTCCCGGACGGCCTTGGCACGTGGAAGCTCGTCCTCGCTGCGAACCAAGAGTGCAACCTCCCGCTCTGTGAAACCCTCATGAGCCAAGCCGGCGAGCCAACCGGCGACAGCCTTGATCTCTGCATCAGCATCCGGGAATTCGGCGATTTCCGGTGCCGGGCCGTCGAAAAGCGACACGACACCGGTGCGCCGATCCTCGTTGCCGTCCGCCTCAGTCAAGCTTGGGGGCAGCAGGCGGTCGGACTGGATTCGGATCTGTTGCGACGTCCGATAGTTGACCTTTAGGCTGCGCGATCGTCCCCGCACGTCCACTCCGGCAGCCTTCCACGGGAATGGCGCACGAAAGATCCGCTGGCCGATGTCACCGGCGAAGAACAAACCGTTCGGCAGGTCTCCGGCAATGGCCGACAGGAAATGCAATTCCGGCACAGAAATGTCTTGTGCCTCGTCCACCACCGCATGGGTAAACGGCCGCCGCGCGCCTGCACGATAATGTACCGCGAGAGCGTGGAGCATCTGGGCGCGGGTTCGCTTGCCCTGCCCCTCCAAAGCGGCGCGCGCATCGGAGAAGACGTCCCACAGCGCATCCCGGCGCGACGCCGCCATGCGCGTGAGTCGACCCAGGCGCGGCAGATCTCGGTATGCATCGCGGTCGGCCACCGCCCAGGCATCCACGACGAGACGCCATTCGTCCTGCAGGAAGCCAGGGTCCACGCTCACCTCTGCCGCTGCGGCGGCGTCGGCCAGTGCCTTGGCGACATCATCGGACGCTGCCTCCTCGACCGGGCCGAAGGCCTCGACGTAAAAATCGTGTGCCAGTTCCCCCAACGCGCGGGTCGTGACACGGTCTCGAACTGCCGTGTCCGGCAGCAGCATGGGCAGCTTGGCCGAAAGCCCATCGGCGAGCCGCCGGTTGAACGTGGTGAGCAAGATGCGCGCCTCGGCATCTTCTCGGGCCAGCCGGGCCGCCCTGTGCAAAGCAACGACCGTCTTGCCGGTCCCGGCCGAGCCGATCACTCGGGCCGGACCGTTGAAGTCCCGGTCCACGAATTCTTTCTGCGCCGGGTGCAGCCAGACAGCCCATCTCTCCCAAGGCGCCTCGAGCGCGGCGGCCAGATCGGCCTCGGTGGTCGTGAGGCGGAAGCGACGCACGGCGTCGGGATGTTCGTAGGGATCCTCGGCGTGCGGCGCGGGCGCAGGCCGCTCGCCGGTGGCTGCCTGCAACAATGCCTCGCCCGCCTCCGCCGGAAGGTGGCTGGCGATGTCCAGCACCGTATCCTCGGTGGCATCGCGCACCGTTTCGATCCAATCCTCGGGTACGCCCCAGGACAGCAGCGTGTCATCGTCCTCGTCGGCGAAGAGACGAGGTTTCTTCACGGCCTCCTCGACGTAGCGCTGGATGATAACGTCTTCGACGGTCTCACGGATTTCGACGATCTGCGCCGCCCCCGTTCTCGGATGCACGTCGATCCGGCGCCGCTCGGCCCAGCGGTAGGCGTCATCATGGTGGCCGACCCACGCAAGTAGCGTGGCGCCGTCCTTCTTGTGCAGGACAAGCCGGACATCGCGATTCACCCGCGCGGTCCAGAAATGCGGGTCCTTGGCCCGGTCGACGCGGTGCATTTGGAGGCCCGGGTTGTCGGGGTTCATCTGCGCGTCGAAGGCCGCGGTCTTCGCGGCCCTTTGCTCCTGACCGGATAGCTTGGTGAGCGCGTCGGAGAAGGTGTCGGCGATGCGGAAGGTCATGTATCCCTGCGTTCCTTCATGGCCTTGACGAAGTTGACGTATGCTTCGCGGCGCTTCTCTTCTTTATTTTGCAACCGGGCACGTCCACGTTCCACCGACGCTTGCCGGGATCGAAAAACCTTCTGCATCACTTTCTGACGATCCTCGACTGACAACACGTGCAAACCCGGCGCGTCATCGCCAAACGCCGCCTTTTTCTTTTTCTGTTTAGCTCCAGGTTTCACCCCTGACCGACGGTCGTCTATGACGTCTTCGATCCGATCACTTCTTTCTCTCGGAGAGCTCTTCGAGCCTTTTCCGGCGCGGAACACTGTAGAACCGCCGCGATAACCTCCACCGCTCATGTCCTACACCCCTATCACCTTCATCACCTCGTCTCCGAGGTGGTTAATTACCTTGACCGCGATCCGTCCGGATTTCGGCCGCGCGAAGGCGCGGGACTCGGTCCGTTTCAGGCTCTCCCAAGCTTCTTCGTCGATCTCGGCCTTCAGCGTTGTTTTGAGCTGCTTGTAAGGGATCTCCGCCCCCGGGAAATACGCGTGGCGAACGAAGAAGCTCTGCTCGTCGTAATCCGTGTCGATGAACCAACAGGCGATCTCATCGGGGTCGGAGGATGACACCTCGCCGGTGGCGGGGCGGAAGATGTCGACGCCCAGAAGGCGCACGCGCAGCCGGTCGCCCTCTTCCACGATCTCGATGTCGGGCTCGCCGAAGACCACGAAGAGGTTGCCTCCACCCGCCTTCAGGTCTCCCGCCATGTGCAGGTCGGCGTTCATGCGGGCCTGCAGGACGGTGATGCGGCCAAGCTTCTGGAACTCGGCCGTATGGGCGTCGAAGTTGAAGGCGCAGGCGATCACCAAGTCGAACCCGGCATCCGCCGCCTCGCGCGCGGCCGCCACGAGGTCGGCGCGCTGGAGGGTGCCGTATTCTGGGCCGATGAGGATGCCGGCGCGACGTTCGGTCTCGCCCTCCATGTAGCGGCCCTCCGCGGCGAGCCATTCGCCGGGCCAGGCGGAGAGCGAGGTGAAATCGATGCGGTCCTCGCGCCCGGCCTGCTGCACCCCGGCTTTGGCGAGATTTTCAAGGATCGCGGTGCGGTAGTTCTCGGCCTCCTGCTCTCCTGCTCCGCGCTTGCCACTGGCGGCGTCATGCTCGTCGATCAGCTCGCCGTGTTCGTTGACCGCCTGGGTGCGGTGGGGCGACAGGCTCTCGACGGTGAAGGGCCCGGCGACGCGGACGCGCTTCTTGTCCTCGTAGGGCTTGTCGTAAAGGTATTCGTGATCGGCCTTGGCGGCGATGCTGGCATCGATCTCCTTCTGGCGGGCGATGCGGGCCTCCCAGAACGCGTGCAACGCCGTCTTGGCCGCGTCGGGCCAGCCCTCGGGCGCATCACGGGGGATCTCCCACTCCATGAAGCCGTTCGCCGGGGCCATCTCTCCGCTGGGCAATTCGACCTCGCCGGAGGCGGTGAAGTCGATCTTCTCACCCTTGCGGCCGCCGGTTTCGACCTCGAAGGGCGCGGGATGGCCCTGCAGGGCGGCGTTGAGCGCGGCACGGGCTTCTTCGACGGCGGGCTGCAGCGCCTCCCAGATCGTGTCGATCTCGGTGTTGTTGGCGATGCTTTTCAGCGTGATGTGCGGCACGCGCTGGTAGACGAAGCCGTGGCGGATGTCGTTGTAGGTTTCAGCGGTCGAGGGGCTTCGCCGCGTGACCTCGGCCTCCTTCCTCTGACCCTCGGCGGAGTCCTTGAGCAGATACCAGGGGTATTTTGCGCCCATGATCCGCGCGCGGGCGAGCGCGAGGGCCACGCGGGAGGTGTCGATGGTGATCCAGCGCCGCCCCCATTGCTCGGCCACATAGGCGGTGGTGCCGGAGCCGCAGGTGGGATCGAGCACGAGGTCGCCGGGATCGGTGGTCATGAGTAGGCAACGTTGGACGATTGTTGAGCTTGTCTGCACAACATAAGTCATGTCTGAAGCGCCGCGAGTATCTGTCCAGACGTTCATCATTGGAGTGTATGGAAAATCGTCAAAGAAGCGTTTGTAAATTCTAAGGCCTTCTTGCTGCTGCAGGCGCCCGATCTTCCAGAGCTTTTTGGTGCCTTCAACGCCAACTGACCAATGCCGACGTGATCCACATTTTAGAGTGAAATCCTTACCAAAAGCGGACACCGGAATGTCTGCAGAACCTCCCTCACTTCCGCCAGCGGAGACTATCGGGCCAGTTGCATAAACCCGTGCACCTTCCGGCAAACGGTCATTGTTAAAGAGCTCTTCGTCGGTGATGTTCCATGGCCTCTTTATCAATCCCGGCAACTCGACATATCGGTGTTCGACTGAACCTTCGCCGCCGAGCTTTTTCTCAGTGTATGGCTGCCGGAACTTGAGGAATTTCTTGTTCTTCCCATAATGCAGAATGAAATCGGACGCGGAAGGCAAATAGTTCGTTTTTGTTTGCCCGCTGGTCTTTGAAAAGGAAATCTGCGCAGCAAAATTGTCCTCCCCAAACACCTCATCCATCAGCGCCCGCACCCTGTGGACGTTCTCGTCTCCGATCTGGACGAAGCACGACCCGCTCTCGGTCAGCAGTTCGCGCGCCACCACCAGACGGTCGCGCAGGTATTGCAGGTAGGAATGGATGCCGTCGCGCCAGGTGTCGCGAAAGGCCTTCACCTGCTCGGGCTCGCGGGTCAGATGCTCCAGCTTGCCGTCCTTCACATCGCGCGACGTGGTGGACCACTGGAAGTTGGAGTTGAACTTGATGCCATAGGGCGGGTCGATGTAGATCGCCTGCACCTGCCCCTTGAGCCCTTCGCGTTCCGCGAGGCTCGCCATGACCTGCAACCCGTCGCCCAGGATCATCCGGTTCGACCACTTGCGGTGGTGGCGGTAGAACTCGATCTCCGCCTCGCGGTCGTCGTCGGTGATGCCGAAATGATCGAAGAGGTCCGCGCCGCCGCCCTCGCCGTTGCGCTGGCCCCCCGCCCTCAGGTCCTCGATGATCGCCTTTGGGTGGACCTGTTCCTGTAGGTAGATCGGCGGCGCGTCGACGGTGATCTCGGTCTGGTCGATGTCCTTGCCGCGCCAGATCAGCTGCGGGTCGAGATCGGGGTTGCGCTGTGCGTAGGCGACCTTGATCGGCCGGGCATCGTCCGGGTCCATCATGGGGGCGAGTTCCGGCGTGGGGATGTTCACGCGCTGGTCGTCGTGGGTGATGGGGTCGATCTGGGTTTTCTTGTCGGTCATTGCTCTGCCTCGATGGCTTCCGAGATCGCCGCGACGTAGAGCTTTCGACGCTCTTCCATCCAGTCGATGATCTCGGGCCAGTTGCTTTCGTCTTGGTAGGATTTCGGGAGGCGTTCCCCGAACAGGTGCCCGTTGGGCTCCGGGTTATATGTGTCGAACCCGAGTTTCCGCGCCAGGATGTCGGCGTGTCGACCAAGCCGATCCGCCGCCGAGTGCTTGCGTTCTCCCCATCCGCCCCGGACGTAGATGCCGGCGGTTTTTTCGCCGATCCAGACCGATATCAGGACATCGCCATCGGCAAGTCGAGTATATCTGTTCCAGCCGCGTTGGACCTTGATACCTTCGGCTTCGGCCTCGGGGTGGCGTTCGAGGTATCGGGTCCAGAACGCAGTTCTCACGTCGCTGAACGCATCCTTTCCGGTCTCTGCATCCTTCCGGGTCTGGGTCAGTGACCGTTCCCATGCAGATGGCTTTTCAATCACCTCGAAGATTGGCGCGTAGGGGCTGTCGCCGATGCGGACGACGCGGGCCTTGATCGCGAAGAATGAGAAGCCGTCCGAGGTGTGTTCGTTCAGCCAGCGAATTGCAGAAAGGTGAGGTTCGCGGAACGCGGGCGCGATCCAAATGACGGTCTGCGCCTCGAGCCCCGCAAGGTATGTCATGATCTGGCCGAGATGGGTGTGATCCGTCTGCTCCAGCTGGTTCTCAATCAGGACGACGTTGCCGTCGAGGTCACGGGCGAGAATGTCGGCCGAGAAGGTCTCGACAGCGACCTCGGTGCCGGTCAGCTCCAGTTGGACACCGATGGCCTCGGAGAGGTGTTCGATGTTCTCCGCAAGCCACGGAGTGAACTGGAGAGCTTCATGCTTCCAGGCTTCGCGCAGAGGCAGGTCTTCGAGGCGGCCGAACTTGATATCCGTCATGCAGGCACTCCGACGGTCTCTCCGATCAGCCGGTCGAGATCCTCGGCGTAGCTGTAGGGGTCGAGGAGCTCGGCATAGGCCCAGCGACCGTAGCGGCCCAGCGTGTTGACGCCGGGCACCCACTGGTGTCGCGTGGTCTCGGCCTTCAGCCGGTCCTTGGCATCGCGGAAGCCCTTGGCCTCGATGATCAGGGTGGTGGGTTCGGGTGTGTCCAGCGCGACCAGGAAATCGGGGCGGTAGTGTTTGGGCTCGCCCTCCACGAGGTAGGGAATCTCGAAGCCGAGGTTATGGTTCTTGGCATAGGCCCGGGTCATCGGGTGGTCCTCGATGACCTTCGCCAGTTTCGCCTCCCAATCGCTGTCGGTGACGATCCAGTTGATGTGCGACCGGTCGGGGCGTGGCCAGAAGCGCGTGGCCTTGGAGGTGTTGAAGGACACATCCATGGTCGACCCGCTGGGGCTATAGGGCTCCAGAACGGCGCGAATTATGGCATCGCCCTCGCGACCGACCGTGAGGGCGTGAAGGATCGTATCGCAGACCTCGTCGGCGATCTGCTTGTAGGTCAGCTGCGCCTTCTGGGTGCCACCGGTGAGGATCAGGCGGTCACTGTCGAGCCATTGGCGCACGATGCGCTTGGCGCGCGGGAAGAGGTGGGTCTTCGGCGCCTCGCCCGCGTCGCGGAGCTTGTGCATGACGAGATGCGAGGCGATCTTGGTGGCGATCTCGGACGGGCGCATCTGCCCGAGATGCGCGAGGGTGATATGGGCCGGCTCGCCCACGATGCCCTGCATGGTGACCTCGGTCGCTCCGGCCTTGGCCGGCGTCAGCTCGTAGGGTTCGACCCTGGAGAAATCGACGGCAAGCCTGTCGTTGGGCAGGTCCGTCCGGTAGCCCTCGACCCGCGGGAAGACGATCTCGAGGTGGTCGCGCTCGGGCGAGACGGCACGCACCTGCACGACCTCGCGCGGCGGCGTGGGTGGCGCGACGCGGGGGCCGTCAGAGAAGTTGAGCCCGTCGATGCCCATGATGTCGGCGTATTCGGTGGTGAAGAGCCCCTCTTCGTTCACATCGTAGGACAGGCGGCGCAGGGCGCGCCCGACGACCTGTTCGCAGATGAGCCGCGTGCCGAAGGCGCGCAGGCCCAGGATGTGGGTGACGTTGTTGGCGTCCCAGCCTTCGGTCAACATCGAGACGGAGACAACGCAGCGCACCTGTTCGCCGAGCTTGCCCTTCTTGCCGACGGTGTTCATCACCTCGCGCAGGATCTCGGACTCGTCGATCTGGTCCGCGCCTTCGCCGCGCGCGGCCTTTTCCCGGCGAAATGCCTCGATCTCGGCGGCATGGGCCTCGCGGAAGCCCTTGTCGACCTCGCCGCCGGATTCGATGGCCGAGCTGTCGATCAGGATCGTGCGCGGCCGGTCGAGCCGCTCGCCGTCGTCGGCATGGTTGCGAAACAGCGCGCAGCGGCCCTGAACGGTGTCGATCACACCATTCTCGTCCTCGCGTTCGAACCCGGCAATGTAATCCCGGACCAGTTCGGAATTCGTGGTGTTGTTGCAGACCACGATGAAGACCGGAGGAATGCCGACCTCGGCTTTTTCCCATTCCCGGTAGGTCTTCTCGTAGTGGCCGTAGAGCGCGTCGATGGCGGTCTGCAGTTCCAGAGGCAGCTTCAGAGGGTCAGGCTTCTTCTCGCCGCGCGCCTTCTTCGGCATCTTCTTCCCGATGGCCTTCCAGAGGTTGCGATAGAGCGGTTCCGGCTGGCCTGCGACGTTGTCGGAGACCGGGACTCGAGGCAGCTTCACGATCCCGCATTCGATGGCATCCATGAGGGAGAAGTCGCTGGCCACCCAGGGAAAGAGCGTGCCCTCCACCCAACCGGAACCGGACAGGAAGAAGGGTGTCGCGGACAGATCATAGACAGTCCGGATGCCCAGATGGCGCTTGGCCGCCTCGAGGCCCGAGATCCAGAGCCTCGCCGCTTCGCTGTTTTCCTCCGCCTCTTTCCTCGCGTCTCCGGTCAACTTCTCCTGATCCGCGTCAGGACGTTCCCGATAGCAGTGATGCGCCTCGTCGTTGATCACCGTGATCGGGCCGGAGGACATCAGTTCGGGCATCACGCGGGCGAGCATCTGCCCTTCGGTTTCGAGCGTCCGCGGACCCTCTCCATGGCCGGACAGCGCGGCCCGTGTGCCCTTGGCCAGGGTCACCTTCTCGCGGAGCTTGAAGGCATGATAATTCGTGATGACGATCTTGGCAGTCTGCATGTCCGTCATCAGATCGGACGGAACAAGATTCAGCCGGCCATAGTAGTTGTCCGGCTCCGACGGCTTGAGAACACGCAAGCGGTCACGGATCGTGATGCCCGGCGCGACGATCAGGAAGCCCTTCCCGAAGCTCTTCGACGAGGGTGAGCGCGCGGCATTGAGAACCTGCCAGGCCATCAGCATGGCCATGACCGTGGTCTTGCCTGCCCCGGTCGCGAGTTTGAGCGCGATGCGGAACAGGTCCGGATTGGCCGCCGCATTCGACGCCTTCAGCCATTCGAGGAAGCGCTTGCCGCGCTTGCCGTCCTTCGGGGCCACTTCGGATAGCCAGATCGCGACCTCTACCGCTTCAAGCTGACAGAAAAAGGGCCGGATCGGAACGGTCTCGTCCGCCTGAATCGCCCGCCAATGCTGCAAGAGCCTCTGGGTGACGGGAGAAACGCGCCATTGCGCCGGGTTGGGCAGGTTGCGCCACGTGTCGACGGCATCCCGCAATTCGTTGATGTAGGGTGTCGGGTTGTAATCCACGTCCCCCGTCGACAGGTCATCGAAAGTCAGGCTCGTCTGTTTGCCGGCCTTCGCCTTCGCTCCCGGCATGGCCGAAATCAGATCTGACTTTCTTCGCCGCTCGATGATGCGGTCGGTCGGACGACCATCCTTGTCCAATTCCCAATTCCGCTCCGGAACGCGGTAGGGCGAATTCAGAATTGGGGCGTCGAAAAAGCTCTGCGACATCAATGGACTCCTATTCAGAATTGCACACTATCAGCGTAATCAGGCGGGGGAAGGAAAAGGTCTCTGTCATCAGCAACCAACTCACTCCATTTCAACGACATGCAGGTCAGGAATCACCTCGCGCCCCAAGTCGACGAGGTGGCGGTGATGGGTGAACATTATCGCCTGTCCGGTCCGCCCCATCTCTGCGGTCAGAGACAGGGCTGCGGCCGCGCGGGTGTCGTCGAAAGTTTCCAGGATGTCGTCGGTCAGGAACGGAAGCGCCCCGAAGCGGGCGGTAAAATCGGCATGGCCGGCCACCCGCAGTGCAAGGTAGAGCTGGCCGCGCGTGCCGGTGGACATGGCCTCGGCAGCGACCGGCTGGCCGTTGCGGATGCCGACGAGCCGCTCGCCCGCCCCCGTCGGCTGCGCCTCCAACCGCGGCCATTCCCCGCCGGTCA